>NZ_JACJNU010000025.1:0-59992 GCF_014849525.1 Microcoleus sp. FACHB-SPT15
GCTTAAGAAAATCTAAAACTACATGGGTACAAAGCTGACGGGAACGATATCTCTATCTCAAGCAGAGCAAGCTCTTGCTTACTAAACAGTACATCTGTATGGGGGAACTTCAGCCTAAAAAATCATCTCCAAAATCACAAAGTAACTGGACTCTTCGCGATTTGTTACGACGAGTAACTTATTTTGAAACTTGTACAGATTTAGAATTACGGAGATTAATTGAGTACGGGTATCGGCAACTATTTCCTGTAGGGCAGATTGTTTGTCAAGAAAATGACCCTGGAGATTCTTTTTATATTATTCTAAATGGTTCTGTAGAGGTGTTTTCTCAACGAACGGAGAAATATATTGCGACACTCCATGCGGGAGAGTTTTTTGGAGAGATGTCTTTACTATTGGGTGTGCCTCGCTCAGCAACAGTTCGGACTTTGGAAGATTCAATTCTGTTTGTTGTCTCCCATAATGATTTGCAGCAACTTTTGGTAGAACATCAAGAGTTAGCTGATGACATTGCTCAAAAACTATCTGAACGTCAACAGGCGTTAAGAAACTTAGGGTTACTCGATGACGGAGCTTTTGAAGAAACTCCATTTATTCGGATACGAAAGCAAATTCAAACGCTTTTTGGTATTTAGAAAAGATGCGATCGCTCTACTCTTGCTGACGAGGGTCTTCATCTGTCGCCATAGTGATATCGACCTTGCAAAAACTCAATTCGGTCATCACTGACCACGTAAACAATGCGATCCTTCTCTGTTAGACGGCGCGACCAGACATTTGCATCCTGATATTTCAATCGTTCCGGTTTTCCTGTTCCTTCAAAGGGATTGCGCCCAATTTCTTCAACTAAAGATAATAATCGAAGCGCAATCTTTCTGTTTGTATCAACCCAGAAGGTAAGATCTTCCAGAAATCTCACATCAAAACCTAACTCGCGTTTTGAACTATCTTCTTGTGAGGCTTCAGGCTTGGGTTCCGGTTCCAGATTTTCAGGCTGAGGCTTTTTCTTCTTCTTCACCAAGTCCAAACTCCTGACACAGGTCTTCTACAGTTCGCGGTTGACTCGTCCGTGCTTTGGCACGTTCTAAGGCATCTAGAAGACGCTTGGCATTTTCATGGGACTGGAACAGATAGACTGTCTCCCTGAGACTTTCAAGTTCTGCTGTAGGAATTACAGATAGACTTTCCTGCCCTTCATAAGTAATAACTATCTGTTGGTGATTGTAAATTACCTCTGGGCTAACTGACTCCGTCTTTTCACCTTCTTTAATAGCGTTTTCTAGGGCTATTTCTTTTAGGGCTTCTGCTAATAAATCAGAAAATAATTCTTTCTGCTCTTGAAGTACCTCAACAATTGCTGTTTTCAGCAGTTCTTTAAGTTTGGTTTCATCTAGGATAATTTCAGCCATATATCCTCATGCTTTGTTATTTAGCACAATTCTAGCGTTTGTGAACGCTTAAAGGACAAAGAGCGAGCGCACTCACTTTAAAGCTTTACTCAAAAAAGGCAGCAGGGGAGATGTGAAAAAAAGCAGCCAGTTCTTTTATTTGAGTAGCCGTGAGTTCACGTTTTCCATCCAGAATATCTAAACGATAGATTCAGATTGACAGATGGAGGCTAAATCTTTGGGCTTGAAATTGGATTCCTAGCAGTAGAGCAATGATGACATTTGGATTCAATAAGTAACGTTCACCACGCATCTCGCATACTTGTTTGAATTTCCACAGGATCGCCCTGCAAAGTTAATTTGCCAGCCAAGTCGGAAAAATTATAGGTTTTGCGGTTTGGCTTTTCTTGGGGTGTGGGGTTAATTACTAGGACTAACTCTACATTTCCGGCTGGTAGCTGAGTCGGTATATCCAGGCGCAAATGCCCATCGGAGTCAATTTTACCAGTGAGTGTTAAAACTTGCATTTAGGTATCGCGCTCACGAGGTTACTCAGTTTTGAGCCTATCTGACGCAAGGTAATGTGCGACCCCATCAAATTTGCTCAAGTCACAGAGGAAGCGATCGCTAAATCCTACCCTCTCTAATGAACGGTCGTCTGGTGCCAAGCTTGATAGAAATCTGGGTAGGACATATTTTGGGCGCAGTGCCAGATGACTCGGTAGCAAGCCTCGTGGTAATCGGGATTATTTTCATAAACCGGAACTGCCAAGCCAGACTTTAAGGCTGAGACAGCTAGCCGTAGCCCATCGCCTTCAGTGATTTCCGTTAAGCTGTTTACAGCCTGCCCACGGGTTTGATGATGTGTAGCTGTTTGCACAAGCCAAATCAAAGCCTGAATAGCTTCTGAGTTGTACTTGCCGATTTCCCCTAAACTTTTTACAGCTATCTGAGTATAGGCATCTTCAGAGCTTTGTACCAGCCGAATCAGAGTTTGGAGCGCCTCTGGATTATCTTTGCTGATTTTCCCTAAACTTTCTACGGCAAGCCAACGAGTATTGTAGTTATCTTCAGAGGTTTGTACCAGATGAATTAGAGTTTGGATTGCCTCTGGGTTGTCCTTGTCGATTGTCCTTAAGCTTTCTACAGCTAGCCAACGGGTGTAATCTGACTCAGCAGTTTGCACCAGTCCAGTCACAGCCTGGATTGCTTCTAGATTATCCTTACCGATTTCCTCTAAGCTTTTTGCGGCTAGCCAAGGTTCATTATTGTCTTGAGTATTTTGTACCAGCTCAATCAGGGTCTGAATTGCCTCTGAATTGTCTTTGTCGATTTTCCCTAAGCTTTCTGCGGCTAACCTGCGGGTACACTTATCTTTTGACGACTGCGCTAGCCAAATCAAAGTTTGAAGCACCTCTGGGTTGTCCTCACCAATTTCACCTAAGCTTATTGCAACTTGCCTACGAATAGACTCATCTTCAGAGGTTTGCACCAGTTCAATCAGATACTGGATTGCCTTTGGGTTGCCCTTACCAATTTTGCCTAAGCTTTCTGTGGCTCGTCTACGAATAGACTCATCTTCAGAGGTTTGCACCACCCGAATCAGAGCTTGGAGGGCTTCTGGGTTGTCCTTGTCGATTTTCCCAATGGTTTCTGCTGCTAGCTGGCGGGTGGATTCATCTTCAGCAGATTGAACCAGCCGAATCAGAGTCTGGAGTACCTCCAGATTGTCCTTGTCGATCTTCCCTAAGCTTTCTGCTACTAGGTGGCGAGTGTGAATATTTTCAGAAGTTTGTATCAGGCTAATCAGAGTCTGGAGTACCTCCAGATTGTCCTTGTCGATTTTTCCTAAGCTTTCTGCGGCTAGATTGCGAGTATGACTATCTTCAGCCGTTTGCATCAGCCCGATTAGAGCCTGAAGCGCCTCTGAATCGCCATTGGCAATTTTCCCCAAGCTTTGGGCAGCTTCCCTACAGATGAACAGAGAATTAGTAGTTTGTATCAGCTCAATCAAAGCTCGTATAGCTACTAAGTTGCCTGGGTCAATTTCCCCTAAGCTTTCTGCGGCTTCCATACGGGTAAACTCAGAATTGGCAGTTTGCACCAGCCTAATCTGAGTGTGTATGGCTACTAAATTGCCTGGGTCGATTTCTCCTAAGCTTTTTGCGACTTCCATACAGATATAGTCTTCCTGAACATTAGGCAGAAGGTCAATCAGAGCAGTGATCGCGCTCTTTCTCTGAGTTTCTCGCAGGACTACCCTAGCTACTTTTTGAATTGGATTGAGAAGTACCCACCACTTCTGTTTTTCAGTGTTGAAATAACCAAAACTCCATTCAACGATCTGCCTCACAATTTCATCAGCCCAAGGACAATCGCAAAATTCGGAGATGCCTGCTGCTGCTAGAAACCAAGCTTGATACCAATAAAAACTCTCGCACCCATCTTCAAATCTTCCTAAAGCCAAAATAAGTGCCTTCTTTTGCTCCTTCTCTACATCCTCTCGTCCTAGCCAAAGCAAAAACACCTCTTTCCACTGCCGCTCAAAAATGCTGTAAATACCTTGCATCGGGTTATCTTGAACGTGGTTGAGGAAATAATGCCAATCATCGATCGCACACGCCGCAAAATATTCCTGAAACGTGGGATGGAAGAAAGCATAGACAGCTTCATCAGTTTTCGCCTCTCTGTCCACCAAAACGAGCCAATTCAAACGTTCAGCTAATTTGAACAGGGGTTCGCCCATCTCCTGACGAGCTAACTTCCGTTTCAACCGGAACCTAGCAGTGCTGTTGATTCCTGCTAGAGCTAATTTACCTAGAGCTTCGTGTAATTCATCAATCAACTCATCCTGCTGGGTTAAATCCAGATGTTGCTCTTGTTTCCACTCATAAAAATAGCGAGTAAATCTCTCGTAAAGAGCCGCCTTCGTTTCCGGCAATGGCTCATCCACAGGCAGCAAATACGATGTCTGACACAACAGCGACAATCGCAGGGGATTTCTCACCAATTCCCGGATGCGCTCCCTCCCTGTTTCCTGTAACTTCCTCAGTAATTCTTCTCCCCGTTGCAACTCATTGGCGCAGGCAAACCACTGTCGAATAAAATCCTCAACCTGCTCCGGCTTAAACTCCAGAGTGCGATAGGTTTCAAAGCCAGTCAGTATAGTGTTGACATTGGCATCCCAGACATTGAGGCGACAAGTCAGCACCACCCGCGCCTCTACCAGCCAGTCTGTCAATTGTTCCTTGATAGTGGCTAACGCCTCGACAGGTGAGGTAGCCGCCATCTCATCTACTCCATCTAACAGCAGCCACATGTTACCTTCACGGAACAGTTTTTGTAGAGAAGCGAATGCCTGAGCCTCTACCCGTGAAACATCCGGTTCAATGAATCGCAGCGCCGTTTTGAGCCAAATCTGTTGTAGATAGTCTTCAAGGGATTTCCCTTGCAACCCTCCCAACGGGATACAAATCGGCAAACCTTTGTTCTTGTCATGTATCCAAACCGCAATTTTCTCTTGCAGCGTAGTCTTTCCTGCCCCCGGTTCGCCGATGATAGCGATGCGCCTACTTTTCCCAGGCTCAATTACTTCTGTCAAAAACTTGTCATTGTCATACTCTTTCGTGATGACTTCCTCGGCTAGCTGATACACCTCCTCTAGAGGAACATCTCCACGCCGACGCTGCTGTTGTTTGCGCTCAACTAATCCCAGTGGTACATAGACATTTAATTCAAAACCCCGCTCAGTAGCTTGTCGTCGGAGTCGCTGTTCTTCTCGCTGCCGTGCTAAGACTTTGCCACAAACTTCGTGCCAGTCGATCGCATCCGATGTCTCTTTTGCTGGGTTCCAATCCTTTGGATCGACTACCTCTGTGATTTCCAAACCCAAGGCTTGGACAATTGCGAGCGCACTGTTTTCATCAACAGGCTTTTCGCCAAGAAAGCGTTTAACTGTGCTGATATGGACGTATGCCTGAGCCGCCAAGTCTTCTTGAGACCAACCTTTTTTATCCGGCTTTCCAGGTTTTTCTAGTTCTGCCCTTCTTTGGCGAACTTTATCTAGTCCTTCTTTGGTTGCCGAAACGCTGCGGGATTTGCCAGATTGACTCATCAGTCGCAAATAGGTTCAGTTGCGAATACCAATAGCTTAGCTAGCTGTACCTAACATCTGGTAGTTCAGAACGGTTCACCTTGAGCTGAACGGTTTTGCTCTAGAGGTACCCCCCTCAGTCAACCTATCTTTGTCTCAACAGCATTTGAGATGAGGTTCAAATCATGGAAAACACCCAAACAACATTCGTAAAACCAGCACAGACTATCCAACCTATTCAGCTTGTCACTCCTGCACAAGTTCAGCCAGATAGTGCAAATGTCAGTCTGACAGATGGAAACAGTCCTGTCGCTGTCATCATGGCAATTTCAGTTTTGATTGGCGCGATCGCAAGCTTGATTAAAGTCTTGGTACCTGTAATGTTGCAACTGCCACAAAAGAAAACCAAGTAATCCCTTACACTTCTCTTACATGAGGGCGCAAAACAAGAGCGCCCCTACAAACCTTTTACCTACCCCATTGGAAAATTGCAGCGTCCTAAGTCAGCCTTCGTAGGGTGCGTCGCGACGCACCCTACGAAGGCTGACTAGAGGACTAAGCAGCCGTTGCCCCTGTCTCAGAACCCGTGAGTTCAGGCTGAGGTGACTTTGGCGCAAGATGTCCCACCGCTTGCTTGACAAAACCCTGCAAAAATGAGCCCCGTTGATTTTGCTGGAACACGGATTGCAGTTTCTGTCCGAGTCGCTCAATGTTGAACGGTTGTCCTGTTGCAGTAGTTTGGCTAATCTCTTGCTCTTGGAAATACTCAATGAGACTTAGACCCGCTAATCTTGTGAGATAAGCGGCGCTAACTCCCTGCACAGCACCCCCTGCAACGTAGGTGACGACATGGCTTTTGAGGATGCTGCCAACAGTTTGAGTCGAGAGTTCAACCAGCCCCAACTTGAGCATCAAAGTGCCTAATGTTTTAGCGGCTGACTGGGCTTGTGAGAGTGAGAACTTTTGCTGATAAATCTCACCCAAGTCTTTCACTAACTGGGCGCTGATTGCCGCCGTTGCGAGGATATCCAGTGCGGGTACTGGGTTAGCAAACGCTGCTGCTGCCGCAATCCACTGATATTTTTCAATCAAGGGGAGAGCGCGATCGCGTCTGACTTTATTTAACTCAGTTTTCACCTCAGTTTTTAGCGCTACCACGGCTCTATTGGTAGTTGCCCAAACTAATTGTTGCCCTTCTTGAGCAACAAGTTGATTTAACCGCCCACTGAGTGAAGTTAAATCAGGGGTTTGTGGTTCCATCCACTCTTGTACCGAACCATCTGGCTGATGCTGACGCACTTTTACTGAGGCAGGAGAAGATGCGATCGCAACCACATCGTCGGCAGTTAATAACCCCGTCATCCGTTGCCGTAGCTGTTGCAACACAGTGGCTCGTTCTGTTGGTAGATACTGGTCTTGTTTATTAAATACCAGTAGGATTCGCTGGTTTGTCGCCCTCAGTTGTCGCAAGCTTTGCAACTCACTATCCGTCAAATCCCCAGCCGTGACAAATAGAACCAAATCCGAAGCGAGAGCAACTTCTTTCGCTAGGGATTCTGCCGCGACATCACCATCTGTATTAATAAACAGCGCAGGTGTCTCCTTTAAGGTAAGACGCTGCGGTTGTTGACTCCAGATAGACTCCAACACTTGAACAACAGCCGTTTTCCCGACACTTTTACCACCTGTTACGGCTATTTGTAATTCCTGTCTATCTAACTGTGTTGTGAGTTGGGTAACCTGCTGTCGCAATTGGCTAATCGTCTCTGGGTTGCCTGTCTCAGTTTCCAGGTGGTTAATTAGAGTTTCGCAAGAAGCGATCGCTTTTTCCACCGTCTCACGGTTTAACGGCACTGATTCCCTCGAAAAATCAATTTCTTTCGAGTTTTTCTGCTGGAACAACCAGAACCCAGCACCTAATGCCATCACACCGAGTACGCCAAACTCACCCACTTGCCCAACGGAGTGATGCCAACTCTGCAAAAGCCAGAGCAAAAACGACAGGCTAACTCCTCCCACTAAAATAGGTTGCCGCAATTTAACAGCCATCTCTCCCTCCGAAAGCTACTCCCACCAAAGTCACCGCCCTCAACCAAAATTTTTGGGCTATTTCCTCTCTCTATGCTAGTCCTCGTTGACCCACTTCGCTCGTTTCACCACTTCCTACCTAGTGCAAGAAGACAGAAGGCTCTAGGGCAGAAGGAATATTGCTTGTACAGCAAGCTTTTGAACCTTTTTCAACTGGATAGTTATTGCCGCCCTGCTGGACTAGCCAAATTTTTCCCTAGCTAATTAAACCATTAAGTTCAGATGCGCCGAAGTTTTGCACCCTCTGACAACGTTTTATATACAACTGTGTTGCTCGATCTTGCTGATTTTTGCGTAGAACTTGCTCGAAGATCTGTTGTGCTTGTGCAAAGTGGTCTTCTAAGTACAAAGCCACTCCTTCCTCAAACTCCCTACGAGTTTGCTCTTTGAGTTCAAGCACTGGCTGAGGGTCTGCCTCATATACTTCAAATATATCCACAGGTTGAGTTTTACCCTTTACCTTAACTCGACCGAGAAACCGATGTTTATAACATTGTGGATCATTGAGGCGATACCGGGTTTGTTCGCTAATTAAAATATCAACCCCATACACCTTAGTTAAGCCTTCCAAACGAGACGCTAAATTCACCGCATCAGAAATCACAGTCGTTTCCATCCGCTGCGCCTCTCCTACAGTTCCTAACATCAAACTGCCTGTATGTAGACCAATACCGATCGCAATTGGCTCATCACCACTCTTTTGCAAATGCTCGTTGTAGAGCAAAATCTGCTTTTGCATCTCAATTGCCGCCTGTACTGCATCGTCAGTCGTTTGAGGAAACAACGCCATAATTGCATCACCAATGTACTTATCAATAAAGCCGTTGTGATTGCGAATGACTGGACTCACCTCACTCAAGCAAGCGTTGAGGAAATCAAAGTTTTGTTTAGGTGTCATCCTCTCTGACAAGGTCGTGAATGAGCGAATATCGGCAAACAGAACAGTCATGTCTTTCTGTACCTGGTCACCTAATTGAACATCAACAATGCTTTCTCGCTCCAAAAACCTTAAGAATTCATAAGGCACAAATCGTCCATAAGCCTCATTGATTTTTGCTAAGCGAATATGGGTTTTGATTCGTGTTAGTAATTCATTTTTAGAGATAGGTTTGGTTAAATAATCATTGGCTCCAGAATTAAACCCTTCTACCAAGTCTGATACCTGATTTTTAACGGTTAATAATACAACAGGCATTTCATTAGCCGGAAATTGTTCACGAATTTTTTTACAAAATTCATACCCCGTCATTTTTGGCATCATCACATCCAACAAAATAAGGTCAGGTTTTAAACCATTGTGAATGACTTCTAATGCATCTATTCCATTTGAAGCTTGAGTAATGGCGTAGTTTTGCAAAGAAAGATGGTTGACAAGCACCTGAAGATTTACAGGTTCATCATCCACAATTAAGATTTGAAAGCCTCCTTCAGCAGGAACAAATGTCTTACTATCAATTAATAGTTCATTAGCAGACAGTTTTGGTGCCAATAAATCTTGACCCTTTGACACGTCTTGTTGTTTACTTTCTAGCTTATTTCTTGATAAGGGGAGAGTAAACGTGAAGCGTGAGCCAACTCTTACAGTAGACTCGACGTGAATAGTACCACCATGTAGCTGAACTAGCTGTTGTGTTACCGCTAAACCTAATCCTGCACCTCCATATTCCCTTGCAATTGAACCATCCGCTTGTTCAAATGACTCAAAGATTCGCTCTAGTTTATCAGCCGGGACGCCAATACCTGTATCTGTGACGGTAACAGCTAACATCTCATTGACAATAGCAGCAGAAACTTCAATGATGCCGCTTTCGGTAAACTTAATCGCGTTACCCACAAGGTTGTGCAAAATCTGCTGGACTCGATTCTCATCGGCATCCACAGGAGGCATCTCTGGAGCAATGTTATTAATCAGTTGTAAGGATTTGTTGCCAATAAGCGATCGCGAAAGCATCAGCACAATATCTGTTACTTCTCGCATCCCGACTGGATTAATCTTCAACTCAAGCTTTTTGTGTTTTAGCTGTGAGAAATCTAGCAAGTCATTCACTAGCTGAGTTAACCTTCTTCCACTCAAAGCGATTAGGGAAAGGTTCAAAACGGTTTGTTTAGATAACTGACCTGTTACGCCATCAATTAGTGACTCTGCAATACCAATAATTCCATTTAAAGGAGTTTTTAGTTCGTGAGACGTATTTGCCAAAAATTCATCCTTAAGCTGATCCAATCTCTTAAGAGCTGCATTTTTAGTCTCTAATTCAATAGCATAAGCTTGTAATCGTTTTCGTGCTTGATTAAATCGACTTTCTAAGATAAATCCTGAAATTAGGATAAAAACAAAGGTTCCCCAAGGATAGATTCTCGAATACCAAGTTATTGGGCTGAAAATATAAACCAGGATGTCGTGAACGCCAGATAGAGTGAGAATAATAAAGCCAAAAGTAAATAGCTTAGCATCCAGATTTCCTCTGATTAGTATTTGAAGAGCCGCAAATAATAAAACAACAGCATTTACTAGAAATAATAGTTGAGCCGGAAATATAGTCTGACTCCACAAAGCTAGGTTACTAATCACTAAGGTTATCGCAACCAGCACATAAGCTAAGTTGATTTGCCACAAACGCCGAATAACTGACTGATATCCTGCCCCAAAGACTTCTTCAAAAAAAGCACAGCCACTAATTGGTATTAAGTAAAAAGATATATTCCGAATATAATCTAATGCTGCTGGATTGCCAAAAAATAGAGTAACAACCTGACTATTCGCCGTTGTATAAGTACCAACAAATATAGATAACAAACCAAATTTGATATAGGCTTGCTTTTCTTGACGATTCAAAGAAATTAAAAGTGCAATTAAACCTAAGCAAGCAAAGAAAATACCCAGTACAGAGCTAATCTCTTTTTGAATTAAATGCTTAATTAGACTCGTCTTAGAACCAATCATTACTCGGTCAAATAAACCGATATAGATATCAGCCGCCGAGGCGTAACCCGCATAAACCCGGAAAAACAGAGTTTTCCCTGCAACAGGAGGCTCAAGAGGAATAATTGGCCATTGATACTCTTCTCGTTTAACTTGATTTGACGAGTTTAGCGAAAGCTCTGCATAGATTGGCTTATCCTTATCCTCAATGTAAGCACCGAGTATGTAGGGAACGGCACGCAAATACAGTGCAGGAGACTGCCATTGTCCGCTGGGTAAAGGAACACGCAGCCAAACAATTTCTTGCCCCTGTTGTTTCCATAAGCGTTTAGGGAACTCAAATGGATGCCAGTCAGAACTAGAAATCTCTTGTTGTGTCCAAACTGGAACACCAGCTTCATTCAGAGGAAAGTCTCCCCAGTGGTATTGCCAGCCTTGTAGGATTTCCTGCGGTGGTTCCTCTTGCGGCATCAGCATCTGAGGTTGTGCCTGAATAGACGTTAGATTAAATGGCAAGACACTCAGAACAATGACAAACAATGTGCCCAAAGCCAAGACAACCTGGTTACGCAACCAACCCAATCTAAACTTCATTTGGCTCTCCTGGGGTACTATCCACAAGGCTTCCATCCAAAAGGGTAAGTCTTTAACGTCAGTCGTGCCAGGAAATGAGTGTTAACAGACAGCAGACTTGAAGCCCAAATGCTATAAACCAAGTAGTTAACCGGACTAGATGTTAGTTGATTCGGCGAGTGGGATTTTATCCCGATTGTGCTGTACCAAATCGGTAAAAGGAATCAAAGCAAGTTTTTTACCTCAAGGCAGTCATCAGATGAAAAATGGTCAATGTCCCAAGTGCAGTTCGCACGAGGTTTTTTGCAACACGAATAGAAAGTTTCCCTCTTTAAACACGATTACGGTAGGATCTGGAACTTCTGGCGATCGCTATGTCCCACTCGACACTTATATTTGTGGTACCTGTGGTTATGTTGAGAGCTATGTCTCTAGACCATCTGACCTAAGTTACATCAAAAACGAATGGACATTGCTTGAGGTTCCAACGTCTTATACGCATAGCACAGAAAAACACCCCGTCACCGCTAACGGGGCTTTTTTGTCTGAAGGATAAATTGTAATCGCCAAGATGTAGGGGAGAAGTAGGGTGCGTCGTAACGCACCCTACTTCTCTGAGCGTTAAAGTTTCTAAGTGATAAATTTTTAGTGTATTGGTCAAAAAATAGCAAATTTAAACCTAAATCTCTACTTAATTGTCTAAAGCATTGAATTTCGCTTTTTATCGCTGACTAGAGCTTTTTTGAGGGTTTTAGAATAAAGCATCTCTCTTCGATTTGCTAAGGAATTACCCCCATGAAACAGCTCAATGGTTGGCAACAATCCCTCGCCGTGACTCCAATACTTTCACTGGCTGTGACAGCTTTTGCGACTCCCTCTACTGCTGCTAAACCTGCATCGCAAAGCATCAAGCCTTCTCCTCCAGAAACAACAGCATTCCAGGCGGGTAAGTTTCTACTCGCACAAAACTCAGACAACTGTCGCCGAGTTGTTACTCGTGGCGACAGTCTCAATGTCCGCTCAAGCCCAGGTGGGTCAATTGTCGGCTCATTAACCAATAGAACCCTTGTCGCGATTGAGGGACAGAGTGTTAATGGCTGGGTACGGATTTCTTCCCCTGTCAGAGGTTATGTAGCGGCGGCTTATCTTAAGCTATGCGCTACACCTGTACCTCCTTCTAATTCCAGTAGTAACTACCGCCGAGTAGTAGTGGACAGTAGTCTTCGCGTCCGGCAAGCACCCTCGATTAACAGTGCTATCGTTGGCTCTTTAGCCAATGGACAGCGGGTTACAATTGTGAATCGCGGCGTAAATGGCTGGGTACCCATTTCTTCCCCTGTGAAGGGTTATGTATCGTCTGCTTATCTCAAATTGAGATAGTAAGGAGACATTGATACTCCCCAGCTTTAGGCAGCAGTAAGTAGTGTTAAGCTAACCAACCAGCAGACCCCAATTCGGGTTTTAAATTGGACAATAGAAATATAAAGAGCAATCAGCTTTCAGCAATCAGCTTTCAGCTCAAAAGTTGGTGGGAGAGTGAAACTCCGACTAACGATTAGCCACTAAATCTTTGTCAGAGGAATCTAACCGACTGATAGCTGACCAACGATCCGCTGACGGCTTTGTTAAGTACTATAGAAGGCTTCAGTCCAAAGCCTCGCCCAGAATAGGAGTCTGCCAGCCGTGGTTGTACAAGTACAGAAAAGCACCTACGAAACGAAAACTCAGGAAATCGCCAAACAACTTTTGGCAGCAACCAGAGAGAATCGCTCCTTTTTCGCCCAGATGCGTGACCAAATGCGCTGGGATGATAAATTGCTAGCCTGGGCAATGGGCAATCCAGGATTGCGGGTGCAGTTGTTTCGCTTCATTGATTCTTTACCCGCTTTGCGTAGCAAACCGGAAGTTGCTCGTCATTTGCAGGAATATTTAGGTGATGAGTCAGTTGAATTGCCAGCAGCACTCAAAGGAATGCTCAACTTTGCTCAAGCTGACTCGATGCCGGGACAAGTAGCTGCAACAACGGTTTCTACCGCCGTTGAAACACTGGCACATAAATATATTGCTGGTGAGAACATTAAGCAGGTACTCAAAACGATAGAGCGACTGCGGAAAGACAAGATGGCTTTCACTCTTGACTTGTTAGGAGAGGCAGTCATTACGGAAACTGAGGCGCAGTCTTATCTACAAAGTTACCTGGATTTGATGGAGCAGTTGACCCAGGAAGCGAAGAAGTGGTCGCCAGTACAAGAGATTGATTTTGCAGATGGTGAGTCTTTACCACAAGTTCAAGTATCAGTCAAGTTAACGGCGTTTTACTCGCAGTTTGACCCGCTCGATCCTCAAGGAAGTAAGGAAAGAGTTTGCGATCGCCTTCGTATTCTCTTACGTCGGGCTAAAGAACTGGGGGCAGCCGTTCACTTTGATATGGAGCAGTATGTTTACAAAAACATGACGCTCGATATCCTCAAAGAACTGTTGATGGAAGAGGAGTTTCGTTCTCGCACGGATGTCGGTATAACGCTGCAAGCTTATCTACGTGACAGTGAGCAAGATTTACGTGAGTTGATTGAGTGGGCAAAACAGCGCAGCTATCCGTTCACCGTGCGTCTAGTAAAAGGGGCGTACTGGGATCAGGAGACGATTAAGTCCGCCCAAAAGGATTGGCCGCAGCCAGTTTATAACGATAAAGCGGCAACGGATGCCAATTTTGAGAAGATGACCCAGTTGATGCTGGAGAATCATGAGTATATTTATTCCGCAATTGGCAGTCATAATGTGCGATCGCAAGCCTTGGCAATTGCGATCGCAGAAACCCTCAACATCCCCCCTCGCCGCTTTGAAATGCAAGTTCTCTACGGCATGGGTGACCAACTGGCAAAAGCCTTAGTGAAACGAGGTCATCGGGTACGTGTCTATGCTCCCTATGGCGAACTTCTGCCAGGAATGGCTTACCTCATTCGCCGTTTGCTAGAGAATACCGCAAATAGTTCATTCTTGCGGCAAAGCATGGAAGAACGACCAATTGAGGAACTACTTGCCCCACCTGTTCTCGCCAATCCAGAGTCGGAACATCATCCGCAAAACTCCTACTCTTTCCCAAATGTGGCAGATACAGATTATGCGGAGCTAGAGGCAAGACAGGAAGCCCAACAAGCCCTTGCAACAGTTCGGCAACAACTGGGTAAAACCTATTTACCTCTCATTAACGGCGAGTATCAAAACACTGAGCAAACAGCCGATTCCCTCAATCCATCCAATCCCAGTGAAGTAGTGGGGAAAATTGGACTGCTGTCAGTTGAACAAGCAGAACAAGCCTTACAAGTTGCAAAAGCGGCATTCCCAGGCTGGCGGAAGACACCTGTACGGCAACGTGCTGGTGTATTGCGAAAAGCCGCAGAGTTGATGGAACAGCGTCGTGCTGAACTATCAGCTTGGGTTGTTTTGGAGGTGGGCAAACCGTTGCGGGAAGCGGATGCAGAAGTGTCAGAAGCGATCGACTTCTGCCGCTACTATGCCGACGAGATGGAACGCCTTGATCAAGGGCATATCTATGATGTGGCTGGTGAAACGAATCGCTATATCTACCAACCGAGAGGGATTGCGGTTGTGATTTCGCCCTGGAACTTCCCAATTGCGATCGCAACTGGGATGACTGTAGCAGCATTAGTAGCCGGAAATTGCACTCTACTCAAACCGGCTGAAGTCTCCTCCGTAATTGCCGCAAAAATTGCCGAAATTTTGGTTGAGGCAGGGATACCCAAAGGTGTGTTCCAATATGTTCCTTGCAAAGGGTCAACCGTAGGCGCTCACATGGTTAATCATCCTGATGTCCACTTAATCGCCTTTACAGGTTCTCAGGAAGTCGGTTGCCGAATTTATAAAGAGGCGGCGATTGTACAACCGGGGCAAAAACATCTCAAGCGAGTGATTGCAGAGATGGGCGGGAAGAACGCGGTTATTGTGGATGAAAGTGCTGACCTTGACCAAGCCGTTGCAGGTGTGGTGCAATCAGCGTTTGGCTACAGTGGACAGAAGTGTTCGGCTTGTTCGCGGGTGATTGTCTTAGAACCTGTGTATGAGGCTTTTGTGAGTCGCTTAGTAGAGGCAACGCGATCGCTTAATATTGGCGTAGCAGAAGCTCCCAGTACTCAGATTGGTCCAGTCATTGATGCCAATGCCAGAGACCGTATCCGAGAGTATATCGCCGCAGGTCGTCAAGACGCTGAAGTCGCGTTGGAAATGTCTGCCCCTGATACTGGCTACTTTATTGGGCCAGTTATCTTCAAAGATGTCTCACCGGATGCAAAGATTGCTCAAGAAGAAATCTTTGGGCCAGTTGTTGCCGTCATTCGGGCGAAGAACTTCCAAGAAGCACTTGATGTTGCCAACGGCACTGACTACGCCCTCACAGGTGGTTTGTATTCTCGAACACCGTCCCACATCAACCAAGCAACAACCGAGTTTGAAGTCGGAAACCTTTACATCAACCGCACTACTACAGGTGCAATTGTTTCTCGACAGCCCTTTGGTGGCTTTAAACTCTCTGGTGTCGGTTCAAAGGCAGGTGGCCCCGACTACTTGCTGCAATTCCTAGAACCCCGCACCATCACTGAAAACATTCAGCGTCAGGGCTTTGCACCCATTGAAGGGGCTGAATAGGAGAGTTAGTCTAGGGTTCATTATCCGCTGCAAGTAACAAAAGTAACCTCTGTAGGGGCACACAGTTGTGCGCCCCTACCTACTTGACAGACCACTAACATGGGTTTGCTAGTCACTCGTTAGGTAGAAAGATGTACTGCATTTGGCAAAAAGTTTCACCAGCGTATCGAACAGTTACAACAGGACGTAGATCAGGAGATTGATGAATATAATGGCGAATGCCCTAAATGGTCGGTGCTGTTGTGGCATAACACCAATACAGGTATTGCTTCTTTTTAGATTTAAACGTTTATCGGTTGGGACTATGGCACATGATTGTCCTCACTATTGGGCCCTCGCTTAAGCCGAGGTTATCATTACTTCTTAAAATTCTCGGCATCTCTGCATTAGTCGGTGTTGTCTGGTTAATTGCAACTCAGCTAGTTTTTCGCTCGGAATTTGATGTCGTCAGAGAGCCAGAGGATGAAGCGAGTAGTAATGAGCCGATTCGGATTGTCACGCTGTCTCCACCCACCTCAAATCAAACACGGACGAATACTCAACAGTCTGAAGCGAGGAAAAACGCACAGCTTAGAACCAATGTAGGAAATTCAACCCAGGATAGAGCCTTATCTAATCCTTCCGCTTTACCTGAAAGTTCTACTTCACCTCAAGCTATTTCTTCGCCACAAGTTCGCTCGACACCTCAAAGTCGCTCCGCCTCGCAAACTCGCTCTTCACCACAAGTTCGTCCGACACCTCAAGCTACTCCTCAAAGGCAACAATCTGTTCAACGTGCTGAGACTCGTTCACCGCAAAAACAGGCAGTTGCACCACAACCGCAACCTTCTCCGCTAAAGGTTGATTTTTCTGACCTGCTAGCCGCTCCAACAGCGCAATCTAGTACCCAGCGAGCTTTACCTGAACAAGCAAGCCTACCATCATCTGAGCCATCGGGTGTTGCGATCGCTCCACCTTCCTCTGTGCAGAGACAACGTCCACTTCCCCTGCCGGAAGAACCCATCACTGAGCAAGTCCCAGAACCGTCACCTCTAGCGCCTTCACCTCCGTCAACGGCTGCGAAACCTCAACCAGTAGCTTTACCTCCAGCCTCAGAACCTCCGCCAACTGCTGCTAAGCCCCAGCCAGCAACGGAATCGCCTCCTGTTGTGCCCTCTCCCACTACTCCGGTTCAGCCATCTGCTCCAACTCCTGCACCTGAACCAAAACCTATGCCTGAGGCAGTCCCTCAAGCTGTATCAGAAAACGTTTTTGTTGAGCGATTTGAGGTTGTGGGGAGTACAGTTTTTAGCCCAAAAACCTTGGCACTAATTGCTGGAGAAGCAGTGACTCCTGAACAAACCGAACCGTTACCCGAAGGGGTTGAGGTCGATCCGGCTGTGATCAATCGCTTATTATCTCTGGCTGAGTTGCTGCAAGCGAGTGAGGCAATCACAAAATATTACACAGACCGAAACTATATCAATTCTGGAGCTTATATTCCTCAGGATGCTCTGCGTGATGGGGTTGCTACGATTCAGATCATCGAAGGCAGTCTGGAAGCAATCAATATCTTAAACACTACTCCTGCCATACCACCACTAGAAGGTAGTCGTTTGAGCCTGGGTCTAGAAGACGTTAACATCAATCGAGACAATAATCGCCCAAACAACAATGGTTCTGGGTCACTTTTGGCAAACCCATCCTACCTGACGAGTAACTGGCTAGAACCCAACGTTACGCCTGCACCAGACCGCTTTTTCATTACAGGAAATCGCCCTTTGAATCCTGGCTACATTCGTAGTCGTCTTGCGATCGCAGGTGCAACGCCTCTGAATTTAGATCGGTTGCTAGAAGGTGTCCAACTTTTGCAGCTAAACCCTCTGATTGAGAGCATCTCAACGGAGATTGCTCGTGGGACACAAACGGGAACTAGTATCCTGAATGCTAATGTCACGCAAGCGGATACCTCGGACATTCAGTTCTCTGTGGATAATGCGCGATCGCCAAGTGTAGGAAGTATCCGTCAACGCGCTCAAGTGAGTCAAGGGAATTTCCTTGGTTTAGGCGATAGCTTAATCCTCGGCTACAGTCGCACAGAAGGCAGTGAAGGTTGGGATGCTAGCTATAGCTTGCCCATCAACGCTCGCAACGGCACCTTAAGCTTTAGCCTTGGCGATACCTCTAGTGAGGTAATTGAAGACCCATTCAATTTTCTAGATATCCAATCTCGATCCCGCTACTATGAACTAACTCTCCGCCAGCCTGTAATTTTAACTACCACTGAAGAGGTAGCGTTGAGTTTGACAGCCTCTCGACGAGAGAGTGAAAGTGAGTTTCTCCAAGGATTAACGGGTATAGCAGAACCATTCCCTGGTGTTGGTGCTGATGCAGAAGGGAATACACAAGTTTCAGCGCTGCGATTTTCTCAGGAATGGACGAAACAGGGGGAAGAGTACGTCTTAGCGCTGCAATCAGAATTTAGCCTTGGGTTGAATGCCTTTAACTCAACAATCAACCCTATCCCTCCCGACAGTCGCTTCTTTTCCTGGCGGGGAAGAGGACAGTGGGTGCGTCGCTTAGGAGACGATACACTCTTACTCTTACGAGGTGAACTCCAACTCGCAGATCGACCCTTAGTCCCGTTGCAACAGTTTGGAATTGGTGGGCAAGAAACAATTCGGGGATACCGTCAAGATACCCTGCTAACCGATAACGGTTGGCTAGCAGGTGTTGAGCTACGTCTCCCAATTTTACGGATACCTGAAGTTGATGGTGTATTGCAGCTTGCGCCGTTTCTAGAGGTCGGTAGAGGGTGGAATAGTGGAGATAGTACTGACCCAGAAAACAGTGTATTGGCAAGTACAGGGATTGGTCTGTTGTGGCGACAGGATAATCTAAGTGCCCGTTTAGATTGGGGTATTCCTCTCACCTCTTTCTCATCAAGTGGGGAGACGTTGCAGGAGAATGGGATTCACTTCTCCCTGATTTACTCTCCGTTTTAAAGTCAGCCGCTTCTATACTGTCAATGTCGGAGTACGCAACAAGGAAAATAAGAAAGCTGATAGCTGATAGCTGACAGCTTTCTGCTATGAATGTCCAGCACCTTATTTTCCTGCAATTTGCACCACAGGCTTATTAGCAAAGTCTTGTAGGTTGACAGATTGCATGAGGCTTGCCCAATCTTGTGCAACGGATTGGTCGTTAGGATTGCTCAAGCGTAGTTCAGCTAAGGAGGACAAGGTATCTTGCCAAATTCCTGCTTCTGCATAGAGAGCAGACTTTTCACTGGGAGTGGCTTGATTGATCTGACTGGCTACGGTAGGGTCTAGGGCAACTCGCTCTACCCAACTCATGGCAAACAGGCGGTCTTCTGGCTTGTTGGGGTTACAGATAACTGAAACCTGCCACAGGTACTTTTGACCGACTTGCATAGGGGTAACGCTGTCTGGAATGCGAATGCCTACAATCCCAGGCTTACCCGTCAGGGGAAATTTGGTCGAGTAAAGCTCTTGCTCGCCAGCTTCGTTCTGTAAGGTTAACTGGGCTGTTGCACCCGGCATTTCGGCTGGGATGTTGACAAATACTGTAGGATGTGCAGATGCGGTGGAGTCAACAGGAGCTTCCTTATCTGAGGATATTTCCTCTGGTTGGGTGGGCGGGGTAACAGGGGCGATAGTTACGGGTGGGCAAGACCCTCGCGCAAAGCCACCAACTCGGAACCGGGAGGGTCGGACTCTCACCCGAAATCCAAGGCGACCCGCAACTAGGATTCCTTGACTTCCGGAGGAGGGTTCTCTAGCTTGGCTAAATCTGGACAGGGCGAATACGGGCAGGACACTGGTGCCTAAAAATCCTGCGGCTAGGACGGTTGCAAGGGTGATTTTGAAAGAAGTAGAGGGTTTCATAAGGGTTCTCCTAGGGTTGGCGCTGGGCTTGGTGCGATCGCTTACGTTTGGTTTAGATGGTAATAATAGAGGGATTGAATTGTTCGGCTTCTACTGACACATCAGTTGAGTTGAGAGCGATTACGCAATGTATTAACAAAATGTAATGGCTCTAGGGTGCGATCGCTGATGTTGACCAAGACTGATAGCACAGTGACGGGAATTGTGCGAGTTGCTGAGGGCTGACTGAAGAAGTAAAGGGAGTGATGCGGATTGGGGTATGGGCTTGGGGGGAAATGCGATCGCTTTCAGGATCAAAAGTGACCCAATCGGATGCTTCAGCTTCGGGTGCTAAGGGATCAGTGGGATTGAGGGGTAAGCCACCACGTCCGATGATGGTGAATTGGCTCAGTTCACCGTCTGCACCGCTTGCTGAACACTGCCCACCGACTAAGCCTGAGACATCAATAAAGTTTAGAGGTAGGGCAGCTAAACCTCGGCTGGGGTCAATGCCAAGGGTTGTTATTTGTACAGTTCCAGCGGCTCCACCTTGAGAACTGGCAGTAATGTCGTTGAGAGGGGTTCGTGCTGGGCGAAAGTCAAGACCAAAGATGCCAAGAGCGTTGATGGTGATTTGCCCACCATTGCCAAGAACCGCATCAGCAACGATATCACTTCCTTCTGAGCCTTTGGGGAAAGATGCTATGACGTATTGGGCGTTGATGTTGATGTTACCACCTGTGGCACTTCCTGTTGCCAGAGCAGAGATGAGGCTCTCGTTATCCAGACGCAAGAAGCCAGAGGCGTTGAGGTCGATGTTTGCACCACCTTCCCCTTGACCCGCTTCAGCCGTGATGCTGCCTTGGTTGAGTCCGATAAAGTCAGCATTGACGTTAACATTGCCTGCAATTCCTGATGGGCTGCTCACGGATACTTCTGCTTCATCTCGAATTAGCAAATCTCCTGTATTTATAGTGACACTGCCAGCTCTACCTCCTGCCGTAGCTGCTGCCACTACACCTCCTTGTGGTTCACTTCCCGGTGAGGGAGTAAACGTACCACTAAGCGTTACTGAATCGCTGGCATCAATTATCACATCTCCCGCTACACCACTTATGGTGGAGGAAGAGATGAGACTGTTATTAACGCTCAGCCTTTCCAGGTTTTGCAGTTGAACGCCTCGTCCTTGTCCCGCATTTGTCGCTGCTGAAATAGTCGAGTCATCTTCCACGGTTAACTCACGGGTGTTGATCGTGATTAGTCCTGATTCAGAGTCGGCATTACTACCTGTTGCTTCTACCGACAACTCGCTATTGTCACTTACGAACACAGACTCGGCTGCTGCCTGATTCTCATTGAGACTGATATTACCTGCCAGACCTGTCAGGGTGGATGCCTCAATCTCACTGTTGTTAAGGCTTAAAGTTTCCAATCCTCGCAGTATGATGCCGTCGCTCACTCCGGAAATATTTTCAGCGGATATTGTGGAGCGATCGCTAGTTAACTGCCGAGTATTGAGCAGGACTCTTGCTGCGTTCCCACCATCTGCCTTAGCTGTTACAGCTAAGCTGCTGTCTGTGAGTTCTACGGATGTCGCTGCTGCCTCATCTGCATTCACATCGATACTGCCTGCCAGACCTGTTTGGGTGGATGCTGTAATGTCACTGTTGTTGAGGGTCAGGGTTTCCAAGCCTTGCAGTATGATGCCGTCGCTCACTCCGGAAATATTTTCAGCGGATATTGTGGAGCGATTGCTAGTTAACTGCCGAGTATTGAGCAGAACTCTTGCTGCGTTCCCACCATCTGCCTCAGCTGTTACAGCTAAGCTGCTGTCTGTGAGTTCTACAGATGTCGCTGCTGCCTCACCTGCATTCACATCGATACTGCCTGCCAGACCTGTTTGGGTGGATGCCCCAATCCCACTGTTGCTAAGGCTTAAAGTTTCCAAGCCTCGCAGTATGATGCCCTCGCTGTTACCTGAAATATTTTCAGCGGATATTGTGGAGCGATCGCTAGTTAACTGCTGAGTGTTGATTGTGATGCTTCCTGCATCTCCGTCAGCTTCCTCAGCTTCAACACCTAAGCTGCTATCTGTGAGTGCTACAGATGTTGCTGCTGCCTCATCTGCATTCACCTCAATACTGCCTGCTCGACCTGTTTGGGTGGATGCCTCAATCACACTGTTGTTAAGACTTAGCGTTTCCAATCCTTGCAGTATGATGTCCCTGCTCTCACCAGAAATGTTGGAAGCAGATATCGCAGCTTGCTCCCTGGCTGTTAACTGCCGTGCGTTGATGGTGACGCTTCCTGCATTTCCACCAGGCTCACTAGCTTGGGCAGCCAAGCGGCTCTCTCCTATGATCTCTATAGATGTCGCTGCTGCCTGATTCTCATTCACGCTGATGCTACCTGCCTGACCAATAATTGTCGAAGCTGAAATTTGACTGCCGTTAAGAACTCGCAATGCATCTAGATCTTGGAGTGTTATATTGCCACCCACTTGGCGTATATTGGGGTCTGTGCCTAGAGTTTCAGCAGAAATTCGGGATTGCTCTTGCACCGTTACTTGTCCGGCAGTAATTGCTATATCTCCGCCATCACCTTCTGCACCGTCTTGTACCTCAGCAGAGATTTGGGCTTGGTTTTGTACCGTTACCTGTCTAGCAGTGATTGTTATATCTCCGCCATCACCTTCTGCACCATTCTGTACCTCGGTTGAAATTCTGCTGTTATCAACCAAAACCGCGCCGTTATTTGCCTCTATAAATACGTTGCCAGCATCTCCCGTTCCAGTAGTACTGGCGTTAACTCTAGTATTCTCCCTTAGAGCAATTGAACTGGCTGTCATCCGAATCTCAGCCGTGTCATCTGGATCAACGGGAGTACCTTCTACCTGATTGGATATGACGCTGTTGACGGTACTAATAGTACCTCCCAACGCATTAAGTGTAATATCTCCGGCGGCACCAGCACCACCAACATCAATATCAAAAATGCCACGACTACCAGCCGTCGTTGTAAAAGAATAGTAGTCGAATGTAACATCCCCTGTACCTCCAATAGACAGATGGGGGATTAAGGTTGATTCTGCAATACGTGAGTTAGCTTCAAGTGAGAATTCCTCTGAAGGAAGAAGTTGTGCCTCATTAACGAGAGTTGCGATGGAAATGGGATTATTGGGTTCAGCTTCAACGAATATACCGCTACCTTCATTACCTTGATTTTGAATCGAAACTTGTAACGTGTAAGAAGCACTAGGGCTTAATGGTTGACCTTCTATTAATCCACCATTAACAAAAGAATTGAACTGACCAACGCCAATCACAAACGTACCATCAGTTGTAAAGGTATGGTCAATATAGGAATCAAGGCTGCTTGTACTTCCACCAGCACCTACTGAAGTAGAAGAGTCGTCATTGCTAGCTAGTAGATTCCCTGCACTATTAAAGAGGAAAAGCTCTGTGTCTACATTACTGTTTGAATTGGCGAATGATGTTCCTGCATTAATTACACCTTCATCCATAGAGATGGAGGCAGCATTGACTATAATATCCCCCCCTTCTCCAGTTCCTTCTGTTTGAGCAAATAATCCACTGTTTGGAACTTGAACCGGACTAGAAGGTGGTGTTCCTGCATCTTCTAGTGAAACTTGAAGTGAATAGGTGTCTGCTGGAGTTTCTGGAGTTGTACCATTATTAATCCCATCTGGTGTATCGCCACTAATCAGTGAGCCACTCGATGCGAAGGAGTTAAATTCACCAACTCCAATAACATACCGACCTGGTGCTGAAAAGTTATAACGAAGGTAAGAGTCAAGACCACTTGTACTTCCGCCTTCGCCCAACGAAATGGTAGCGTCATCACTAGTTGCCAGTAAGTTTCCAGCATAATCGAACAAAAAAAGTTCAGTATCCATACTGCCTACTGACTCGTCAACATCAGGAGTCGCAGGATTATTAATGTTGCCACTACCATAATCAATGTCGAAGATACCAAGACTTGCTGATGCAACATCAAATGAATAGTAAGCAAACCTGCCATTGCCCTCACCAGGAACCGTATAGTGAGGAATGCTTTCGGCAGACTCTATGTCCGAATTTGCTCCGGGTGTAAATAGTGGTCTATCTAAAAACTCTAGTGTTGTGGTATTTGTCGGTAGAGTATCAAATGGGGATGCTATCTCATCTAGCTCAGGAGCAATGCCAGCAATAGTAACTTGACCAGAAGCCGTGATAGTAATGTTGCCTGAAGGGCCATTACCAAAGGTCGTTGTCAGGAATTGTCCGCCGTTAACCAACTCAAGAGTATTGACATCAACATTGATGTTACCTCCTGAAAAATTACTTCTAGTTGTTGCATCTAGAAATGCTCCATTGGAGACACGCAAGAGACCATTACCATCACGCACATTGACAGTGATATCACCACCTGTTCCACTGTTCGGTTCATCAGACGAAGTAGACACTCGACTGAAAATTCCTGTTGTTGGATTAAATCCAGAGATTTCAACCAGATCTCTAGCTTCGATTAGAATATCTCCTGCTTCTCCTTGGTTACTTCCTGTTACTCCTCTACCACGAGTGCGAGCTTCTAGGGTGGCTCCATTCGTCAAGAAAACAGTCCTGCCTGTGATTCTAATATCACTGCCTCTACCTGTAGATTCACGACCTACAGAAGTTGATACTGTACTTCTATCAAGAGAGACAGTTCCCGTATCAGCAGCGCTTATTGATACACTTCCTGCATTACCAGAGCCAAAGGCATCTGCACGTACTACAGTATTATTTAGGGAAACCGTTGCGCCTGTAATTGCGATATTACCGGCATCACCAGTTCCGTTACTTGTGCTGTTAATATTTGCAGTATTGATAGTAACTGCTTGACCAGCATCAATTGAAATATTACCGCTACGATTAACAGATGATGTTTGAATATTAGCCGTTGTAATATTGCCAGTTGCTTCCAAAATTACAGGACCTGCAACGCCGGTTGGAGACTTAGAAGTATCAATGCTTCCCACCACAATGTCTCCTAATGACGATGATGGAGTAGTAGTGGAAAAAGTTGTTCCTCCAGCGGTAAGTGCCGAAGGTGGATTTAAAGGTGGATTATTAGCCAAACTAGCCACACCCGCTCTCAATATCACAGCCGGACTTTGGCGCAAAATGGGAATGTCTGGATCGCCTGACAGATTTATACCCGAAGAATTTAGTACTTCAATTCCCGAGGTAACTCCTGTATCTCCAACATCTACTACTCCAATATTGAGACTGTATGTTCCTGGATTTTGTATGACAGTAGAAAATGCTTGAAGTCCAGTTTCTGCATTGAACCCTGAAATAGAGGAGGGAGAAGAAAAGCCCCCTGAGAAAGTAGTGTCAGCTAATTCGTTTAACGCTATTAAGGTTACTGGTGTAGGTGGTGTACCTGTTGTTGTTCCGGATAGCGAAATAAAAGCAAAGTCGTTAAAAGAGACGCTAGGTGTGCTTTCGCTGGTAACAAACCGCCATTGAAAAGAAATAGGTTGATTGGCGGTTGTGGTTGAAAAGGTTGCTTGGATCGCAGAACCTTCAGTAGCATTTCCATTGCCGAGATTATCCAAAGTATTATTTAAACCCAGGAGGGTTTGTAGTTCTGAGTCAACAATCGAGCCACTTGCATTTGAGATAAAAGCTGTATTGATATTAGATACGCCTGTGCTGGCATCAGGTAGACTTAATGTAGCAGTAGCATTACCGATAGTTCTCAGAGGAGTATTTTGTACAAGACTAGTATCGGGGCCTGTAATAGTAATGTTTCCTGCTGTAATGCTTCCTGTCGCTTCAACCTTGAGCGATACTCCCTCATAATTCCCAAACGTGACATCCCCATTGACGCTAATAATGGGATCATACAAACTAACAAAAGTTCCAGGTTCCCCTGCTAAATTCAGAATCGAGAAACCACCACCACTATAAAAGTGAGCATCCCCCGACACATTCCCATCACTCACTAACGTCAAACTTCCTCTTGACTGAAACGGAGTCTGAGGATGATTCAACGCCAAAATATCAACACTATCAGTCCCTTGAACTAAAAGATTCCCTCCGGAGAGTGCCAAAAACGGATTCTGTACACTATCCCGCACCCGAACTGTCTGATCTGCCAGCAAGTTCAAGTCCCCTGTCGTTCGTAGCTGACTTTCCTCCAACGAGAGCACTTGACTAGAATAAAGAGTCGCTGACTGCGCTGTAACATCCTGCACCTGCACATCGCCAGCCACTCCTTCCACAACAACCAGTCCCTCTGGTGCTGAAAGATGTCCTGTACTCGTCACACTACCGCCAGATAGTGCTAAGTCCCGTCCCACTGCTAAATCTGCCTCACTCACCAACGCCGCAGGCGGTTCTGAACCATACTGCAAACCAATGGGAATATTCACCGTTACCAAAGGCGGTGCATTAGGGTTTGTTGCTCGAAACTCACTACCATCGGGAAACTTAAACCGATCCGCTGTCCCCGCAACAAACGACCCTCGAATATCCAGTTGAGCATTGGGACCAAAGACAATGCCATTGGGATTAATCAGAAATAGGTTTGCCCCACCATCTACCCCTAACGTCCCAAAGATATCGGAGCGGTTACTTCCCGTCACCCGCCCCAAAATATTCTCAATCCCCTCCGGATTGGCAAAATAAACTCGTTGCAGATCCCTAACATTAAACTCCCCGAAACTGTGGAACAGGTTAACCCCCCGGACTGCTCCTCCATCAATTCGGTCAGCCAACCCTCCCCGCACATCGACATTCGGCATGACCTGAGACGGTTCCGTCCCCAACGTTTGGTCAGGAACAATCTGAGCAAGAGTGGGGTCAGTCTTACCTGTGATAACCCCAATGACAGCCATGACACTCGCAAGGCTTAACGACCAAACACCATGATTTCCGAAGCGAGTCATTGCTGTACCTCCAGCCAAACAGTCTGTTATTGAAGGGGATACCTAGCTATTTCTTACCCCCCTAACCCCCCTTAGAAAGGGGAGAACTAGAGTCAAAGTCCCCCTTAACAAGGGGGCTTTAGGGGGTTTAAACGAAGTTTGCATCAGAAAGAATAAGTTATGTATGCACCGTAGCCTTACTAAAGGGAGGGAGCTAAATTCCCCTTGCAAAGGGAGACTGGGCAAGATTTCAGTTAACGCATCTATCTGAGGATCTAGTCTAGGAAACCATATTCTATTCCATCCTCAGGTATCCGCCGAAAGGTTGTCACAATCTTTAAATTCTTCTGCGAAAGAAGCTACAACCAGTTCCCTACTAGGATGAACGGTGCCCAAAAATAAGGATGGCGTCGGAAACGTGGATCTTGGAGGATAGACAGTTGGGCTTGCCGCAACGCTTCTGCTTTCGTGACATCCTGACGCGCTAACTCCTCATAAAACCGACCCATTAGCATAGACGTTGCCTCGTCATTCACCGACCAAAGGCTTGCTACCGTACTCCGTGCCCCTGCCCGAACGGCAACTCCTGCTAACCCTAATGCTGCTCGTTTATCGCCCGATGCCGTTTGACAAGCACTCAACACTAGTAGCTCAATCGGTTCAGAACGCCCTAATTCACTCGATTGCAGCAAACTGTTTAGCTGTCCTACATCGATCGCAACATTATCTTCCCCAGTCAAAATAAACGTCTCTTCTTGCCGAGAACTAAACTGACCATGAGTAGCAAGATGCACAATGGGAGCCGCAGAGCTTTTCACGGCTGCTTTGAATCGCTCGATTGTAAAATCTTCATCGAGTAGGATGCGTGTCGGTAATTCCGCCTGAATTGTCTTGAGTTCTGGCTCAACGTTGGGTAGTGGAGAGAACTGTTGAGAACGCCATTGCCGTGCTTCGGTGATGCCAACGGCTAGGACACTTAGATCTTTCTGCTGTAACGGTTTGGGACTGACAAGCTGTAATCCTGGAGTGAGAGCGATCGCATATTTCTCCAATAAATATTGTTGCCCATCATTGAGCGCCCCCATCGGAATATTCCGCAGCGCCCCATCTAAAACAAACACCAACGTATTCACCTGACTCTGACCCAAATCCTGCTCAATCGGACGGATGAGCAAATCATAAACTTGCTGGCTTAAGGGTCGAAACTCCAAACTAATGCGATTGTACAAAGCACCCTGCAATCGCTCGACCAACGCTTCCACTTCCTCGCTGGTAATTTTCGTAGACTTGTGGCTCAACTGCTGCCCTGGCAAGTTGATAATCACCTCCAAGCGATCTGGCAGGATAATCGGATAGATTACCGCCACCTGCTGCACTCCAGCCACTTCATCAAGTTTTACCGCTTGCACATCCAGACAGGCTTCCCGCAAGAAATTATTCAGTTCCGCAATTTGCAACGACTCCATTACTTGTCGTGCTTTTTCCAACTTTTCTGGACTGGACTTGCCATCGTTATCCTTTAACAGCAAACTCACCAACTCTCGGTGAATCGGTTCAACGCTTTCTTTAAAGGAAAACTGGACTTCTGGATTTACTGTAACCAGGTCACTTCGCAAAGATTGGAGAATATCAACCGCACTAGAATAAGCTGCGATCGCTTTTTCCGGCTTCCCCTGTGCTTCTAGTATCCGCCCTATCTGCCAATGCCAACGGTAAGTCATATCATTGGCATTAATCTTTTGGGAGAGAAACAGCGCTTGTTCCGTTAAACTTTGCGCCTCATTCCATTGCTTTGTTCGTTCATAAATCTCGCCTAAATGACCCATAGCATAGGCTTGGGCGCGTTGATCACCTAATGCCTCTGCCTGTCCTCGTGCAGTAATTAACCCTTGGGTAATATCAGCCCAACTCTGCACTGATGGACTATTCAATTGGTTTAAGCGAGTCAAACTCCGAGCAAAGTTAATTTGGGCATAAACCGTAGTGCGACTGGGAGGCAGCGTATTAATTTGTTGTTGAATTGGAGATACAAGAGCTTGAGCTTGGGAGACTTGGTTAGTTTCTAGAAGGAAACTCAGTTGATTAAGTTGAGCTTGTAATTTTATCGTTGGAGAACCAGAACCCTTAGCAACCTGTTGATAAAAGTTGAGTGTTTCTTCATTCTTTTGCTGGGCACGGGCAATATTTCCCAAGCTGAGTTGCGCTGAGGCAATGGCTTGAGGAAGTTGCAATCGCTGCGCTGCTTCCAAACTCTTCTGCGTTACAGAATAAGCCTGATCGAGATTGCCCACAATTTGCAGCACCTCTCCTAAGCTGCGTAACCCCATCGCCTTAGTCGGTGAATCGGATTGATTTTCTAAACTTTGAGACAAGGGTTGCAAAAGTCCGATCGCTCGTTGATGAAACCCCAAAATTTGTAGTGCTTGTGCTTGCCGAATCTGGGTTTGCGTCGCGTCAATTTCGTTGCCAACTTGCTTATAGATTGTTGCGGCTTGTTCCCAAGTTGCCAGTGCAGCTTCCGCTTGTCCTTGAGCGAGTTGAACCCGTCCTTGAATTTCCAGCGTTTGTGCTAACACCGAAAGGCGCTGATTATCTAAATCCCGTTGCGTTTGCAGAATCTCTAAACTTTGGCTTAGTGCTTGGTTGGCTTCTGCCCAAGACCCTAACTGCTCGTACACTAAAGCCAGATTACTTAAACTCATCGCTGTCGAGAGTGCATCTCCTTGGGCACGATACCCCTGAACTGCCTGCTGGAGAATTGCTGCTGCTGCTGATAGCTGCCCGGATTCGTAGAGAGTTCTTCCCTGCTGAAGCAAGGCTTGAGGATTAGTGCTATTCACACTCAAGTTAACAGGAGAAGCGCCTAAAACTGGAGCGGTACTCAAGCGAGGAAAGGTAACAAGGCAAAACGCCACTGTTAATGAAAGCAGTAAGAATCCCCAACCCCTTACGCGCCTTAATACATCGCTCCAATACCGTCGTTTGTGCTTAGGACTTACGCAAATTGCTCGTTTAATTACTATTCGTAGTAGGGTGGGCACTGCCCACCTTAGAGGTAGAGGTTCTGAGGAATGTCTTCGCTGTCTGTTGCTCATTGTTGTGTCTGGGGTTAATGAGGGCAGGCTAGGGTTGCTGCTGTTGCTGTTGCGGCGGCTGTTGTTGCGGCGGCTGTTGTTGCTGCGACTGTTGTTGCTGCTGTTGCAGCGCAATTCTTTGTAAAGCGGTTTGTGCGAGGGATTGTTGGGGATTAAGCTTTAGAGCAGTGGTTAGTGCTGCGATCGCTTCTGGAATGCGTCCCAACTGACCTAAAATCAGACCTTGCCCTGTCCAAGCGTCTGCATTATCCGGTGCAAGCTCAAGCACTTGTTCGTAAGATTCTAAGGCTTCCTCATACCGTTGGAGGGCAACCAAGGCGACTCCTCGGTTATACCAGGCTTGCACTAATTCTGGATTGAGATTAATCGCGCGATTGGCAGAGAAGATGGCGGGTTCGTGGAGTCCTAAATGCCACAACACAACACTCCGATTTGCCCAAACTTGCGCGTTATTTGGCTCAAGTTCGAGTGCTTTTTCATAGGCTTCTAGAGACGCTTCGTAGTCATTGATACTACGAAGAATTCTGCCTTGGTTTGCCCAAGCTAGCGCATAGTTAGGATTAAGAGTGATCGCTTGCTTACTGGAAGCCAGTGCCTCATCGTAGCGCTCCAAGTACCAAAGGACGGCACTGCGATTGCTCCAAGCTTCAGCATAATCAGGGTTCAGCCCAACCGCACGATTCACGGCTGCCAGGGCTTCTTCATAACGTCCCAAACCACCAAGAGCGTGTGCTTGTTGATGCCAAGCTTCGGCAGCACCAGCTTCTCGCCAAGTCCCATCTCCCTGAAGTGCCTTGGTACAAGCCTCCAGTGCTGGTTCATAGGTTTTGAGTTCGTTTAATAGTCCACATTGCGCGACTAATGCCCGTGAAAAATCCGGTTTGAGAGTAATGGCTTGTTGGTAAGAAGTTAGGGCTTCGGTATTGCGTTCGAGTTGTTCAAACAGTTGCGCCTGATTTGCCCAAATCTGAGCATTTTTTGGCTCAAGGTTTAATGCCCGGTCATAAGCCGCGATCGCTTCGGGATACTGCTTGAGTTCGGTATGAGCTAGCCCTTGATTGTACCAGGCAAGTCCTGGTGTTTTATCACCCCAATTCCCGTTACCTGCCAATGCTTGCTGGCAAGATGCGATCGCATCTGGGTACTGTCGCAAATTGAGCAAGGCTTCACAGCGAGCCGTTAAGGTTTGAGAATCGTTGGGTTCCAGCAATAGCGTCCGGTCATAGGCAACTAACGCCTGTTCATCGTCTGCCAACTGACTCAATGCAATTCCCCGATAGTACCAAGCTAAAGCCGGAGCGCGATTTCCCCAGTTGCCATTCACCCGTAGTGCTTCATTGCAAGCATCTAACGCCGCTTCATTTTGCTTGAGGGCAGAGTATGCCATGCACTGATACGTGAAGGCAAGTGAGTTTTTGTCGTCAAATTTTAAGGCATTGTCTGCTGAGGCGATCGCTTCGGGATATTGCTTGAGGTTCAGGAGAATCCCACTATGGACTGCCCAAATGCTTGCACTTTTAGGTCGTAACGTAATTGCCTGTTCACACGCCGCTAAAGCTTCTTCATACTTTTGGGCAGATATCAGTAAATCGCAACGATTTACCCAATAATCAAAATCTTCCAGGTCTTCTAACCCAGATTGGGCAGTAAGAGTAGTAAGTCCAGCATCTTGGCTCAAGGTCTGGGTGGTACTCGCAGCTAGGGTAAGTGATGACGCTCCAAGACCGCCTACAACTGCCGTCAAACTCAACCCTATTCCGAGAAGCCGCATCAATTTTTACCTGTCTATTTGCCAGCATGAGACAACGGTAGTGATTACCCTGTAAAGTTGTGACTGACGTGAAACTTTATTAGTGTTGTGAGTCTAGACCATCGATCATCGCATAAACTAGACTCACGTCAATTGACTTGTCACGAGTCTTAAAGTGTTGCGATAGTGAAGATTCAGGGTATTGAGTAAACAAGTTTTCTTCATTCCTCAACGCTGCACACTTCCATCTTTAACGTGCGTACCCAATTAGATGTTCAGCCGTGTATCTCACACTTATAGCTGAACCCAACGGAAGACCTATGATTGCTCTAAAACCTTTTGCGATCGCGTTTTGCCTCCCTCTACTTTTTGCTCTCCCCTCTCAAGGAGCAGACCCTGATGATGTCAAACAACTACGAGACACACGAGAATGTGCAGGATGTGACCTGCAAGAGGCTAATTTAGCAGGAGCTTATCTGCGACAAGCTAATTTACGGGGCGCAGACTTGCAAGGCGCTAACCTCAATGGTGCAGACTTACAAGGTTCTTATCTCAAAGAGGCAAATCTCGAAGGCGCAGACCTCAGAAACGCGAATCTCTCTGATGCGAATCTCGACAATGCGAATCTTGAAGGGGCAAGTCTTAAAAATACAGTATTTAACGACCGGACAATCATTGCAGACAAATGGCGGATTGTTCAACGGTTGGTTACTCAAGGAGTAGAGGGTCAAGAGCTAACTGAGGCGGACTTAGCCGGAGCAAACTTGGATGGTGCTGACTTGAGACAGGCTAACTTAGAAGGCGCAAATTTAGAGAGAGCCACTTTTGAGGGGGCGAACTTAAGCGGGAGTAATCTCAATCGCACGAATTTAGGAGAAGCTAATCTTTTCATCGCCAATCTCAGAAACGCAAGTCTGAGCCAAGTTAATTTGCAACAAAGCAGTCTACGAGCAGCAGATTTGAGAGAAACAGATTTTACTGGCACAAATCTGAGTAATGCTGACCTTGCAGCCACTTATTTCGGAAGTGCTAACTTAACTGGCGCAAATTTGAGCGAATCTGATTTAACAAGTGCGATTTTGAGTAACGCAAATTTGCAATCAAGTAATCTTGAGGATGCTAACCTTACGCTAGCCGATCTGCGGGAGACAAATCTTACAGGCGCAATATTAGAAGGAACGGAGCTAAGGGGAGCAGATTTGAGCAATGCTGACTTGGGGGGCGTCAGCTTGCAGGGGGCGGTTCCAGAAGGAGTAACGTTGAGGAATGTGGATTTAGTTGGCGCAGATTTGAGCGGTCTTAACCTTACGGGTACAGATTTTAGTGGTTTAGACTTGAGCAATATTAACTTGAGTCAAGCGAATCTTAGTGAGGTAAATCTTAGCGGGGCAAATCTTACGGGTGCCAACTTAAGTGGTGCTAATTTAAGCGAAGCGAACTTGAGTCAAGCTAACCTGACAAATGCACAGCTAGAAGGAGCAAACTTGAGCCAAGCAAACTTGCAAAGAGCTAGGCTTCAAGGCATTCAAGTAGGAGGAACTAACTTCTGTGGCGCAATTTTTCCCAGTGGAAGTGAGTTTAAATGTGGAAGAAATTGAAGCTAGTACAGCACGGCGGAAATAACTATCCAGTTGGACATTCCCATTGGGGCGGCTTGCAGTACCAAACTCAGTTGCCCTTTGCTTTTCTTGCAAGCCTAAACTCAATTGGTATCAAACCTTTTTATCTACAATTGGTTTACCGTCGGTATCCACATCTAGCTCTTCTCGACGAAGCTGTTCTTGGGTATTAACCGTCTCCTGCGTTACTTCTTTCCTGACATTGACTTCCTCACGCACAAAAGCTTTCTTTTGAACGTCAGCAGTCTCTTCGTAGACTTCCATACGTGCAACTTCCCCTTCATGGAAGGCATTTGCACCAGGAGAAACTACAGTTTTAGCATCTTGTGGAGTAGTACGCTCAACGATAACTCGCTCCTTTTCAACAGGTACCGAAACTCGTGCCGTCTCTGTTTCAACGTGTTTGCCAACTGTTACCTCTCCTGTCTTAACGCGCTTTTTATTGGCAATCAGCCGTTCTTGATACAGTTTGAGAGTTTGATGATCCTGCTCATTCATGTCGTAGAGAGAAGAATCATGCTGGTAGGTGTAGGTATCGCGGTTGTAGCTAGCATTGCGAGGTTGATTAGAGGTAACACCAGGAGCTGCATAGGCAGGCGCAGGATCTAAAGGTGCTGATGCCTCTACAGATGGAGATGCCCCCACAGGTGCCGATTTCTGCACAGGTGTCTCTGTAGCCGAAGTACGATAAACCCCCCGCACCCGCTCTTCATAATCGTAATCAACTCTCAAGCTGTCGTTGAACTCAGGTAAATTTTCCGCTTGGTCTTTGGTGAACCCTAGGGCGTAAATGTGCCGTGAATTATGGTCAATGCTGGAACGACCTACTGGTAGCAGTACTTGCTTACCAAAAATCCAGAAGCCTGTGTCAACGACGAGATACCGGAAATGACCTGACTCATCAACTAGGATATTTTTGACGCTGCCAATCTTTTCATCAGTTCTGTCTGCATAAACATCATATCCCTTGATTTCATCACCAAAAGTGTCTCGGTAATTTGGGTCAAAGTCTTCGAGCTTGTAAAGAACCATATTTCTATTCTCCAATTATCTACTAACAAAATTATCCTTGCCATCATGAAAAAACAAGTGTTTAGTAAACATCTATATTTATCGTTTACAAACCTTCTAAACTGGCTGAGGATTAGTGTTTAGAAAGACTGTGATTTTCCAGATAAACCCCGTCTAAACTTTGATTTATACCTTGATCCAGATCAAATCATCTCTAATATAATAAGTATAATGTTCAACAGCACAGATTCTCTGTACAAGGCAAAGCCGTTAAAGTCGCTATATCTAATAAATTAAGGGTTTTGCTAAAAGAACTTGAACAGCAAGCGACTAATGAATTAGACAGGTTTTTGCATAAACGAAGTGTTTTTTCAAGCAACCTAGGTTCTATATTACATTACTAGATTAATCATGCTAAAGGGGGATGAATATGTCAAATCAATTAGGCTCTTACTTACCACCACCAACTAAACAACGATTTGCTGATACTTTTCGCACAGTTAGCCGATTCAGCTTGTGGATACAGTTGGTGCTGGGTGGTATTTCTGCCATTGCTTTATTGTTAGCTATCTTTAGCCGTAATCTCAGCGTTAAAACAGATAATGCAGGCATTGGATTGGGTATCTTTTTAGCTATTGTTGGAATTTTGTTGCTGTGCTTCAGAGTGTATTGGGCTTTCCGCTACAGACGTTTAGCCAAACGATTACAGTCAGCTAATCGCGACGTACATCCCAAAAAGGAAGAGATAATTCAAGTTCTGCAAATTGGACTAGTTGTTAGTTTGGCGGGAGTGTTGTTAGCTTTCTTAGCCTCTGAATTAAGCGTCGTAGTGGTACTGGCAAAAGCTCTAGCCGAACCTCAAGGGATAGCAGTCTATAACCGTCAAAATGTCATTCGTTCACTGGATATTTTTGTCGTGTTAGCCAATATCAATATGATTGGTGCCCACTTTGTAGGAGGCGTTACTTCTCTTGGTCTACTTGAGTGGGTAGATCAGTAGGAGAGAAGAAAAATATAGCGATTATCATGTGGATGAGGTACAGACTTCTGGGTTTTCGGGAATTGGGTGACGCTGGCATCCGGAGGGAACCTCCGGACGAGGAAGCGCACCCGAAGGGAATTGGGAATAGACAAGAAAATTAGATGTACCTCACTGAAATGAGAATTTCTATATGTAAAGTTTTTTTTAAAAGAGCAAAAAAATTAGGAGCTATTTACCATGTTCAACTTCCCTCGTCTGTCATCAGAAACTGTAGCCTTCCTAACTCTAGGATTAGCAATAGGTGCAGTTGCACCGTTAGTAAATTTGGCTTCAGGTGCAGTAGTAGCGGCTCCAACTTCAAACGCGAGCTTTCCTGATATTCAAGACCACTGGGCGCGTCCATTTATTGAACCCCTCGCTGAAAAAGACATTCTTGCGGGATATCTTGATGGAGCATATAAACCTAATCAGCCAGTGCAGCGTGATGAATTTGCGGCAGTAATCCGCAAAGCTTTTAACCAAGAACCCGTTCGGAAAATAGCAAGTGGAAGTGTATATAAAGATGTTCCTTCCGACTATTGGGCTGCTTCAGCAATTGAGGAAGCTTACCAAACAGGATTTATGACGGGCTATCCTGGGGGTTTCTTTCGTCCAAATCAAGATATTTCTAGGGTTGAGGCATTAGTTGCTTTAGAGAAGAACTTGAATTTGTCTTCAACAAGTCCGACAGCATCCGCAACTCAAACTACGACGAATCAAGCAGCAACGAGTCAAGCAGCAACGAGTCAAGCAACCACACAACCAGTAAGCACACGTCGAACAACTAAGAAGCCTTTGTTTATCCCTCTAGCAATGACTAGTTTGATGCAGCCACTGGTAACTCCTCCAGCGAATAGTCAAATGATGCCTGCTAACGATTCGCCCTCATCAGTAGCGAGTGACAAAGGTGTATCTCCTAGTGAGTCGCCTTCATCGGTAGCGAGTGACCAAAGTGTACCTCTTAGCAGTTCGCCATCATCAGCAGCAAGTAAGCCAGGTTTGTCTTCGACACGTCCTGCCTCATTTACTGTTAGCAACTACTATGTAGATGCCAAGGAGATTCCTTACTATGCGGTCGGTAATGTAGCAGCAGCCACAAAAGCAAATATCGTGGTCAACTATCCCAATCAGCAGATTCTCAATCCTACTCAACCTGCTAGCCGTGGGGATGTTGCTGCTTTTATTTATCAAGCGTTGGTTGCTCAAGGAAAAATAGAACAGCTTCCTAGTAACGTAGAAGCATCTAATTATATTGTTAATCGCCCTCCTAACAGCAATCAAAGCAATCAAAACACTCAAACGGCTCAATAGACTCTCGCGTTTCCCATCAAGCGAGGCAGTAGAGGGTGGAACCTCAATTCTGCTTTCCGGACAGCAACTATAGAACAGAGGGAGAGCAATGCGTCAACTACTTGTACAGGTTCCACGGGGATGTGGTCAAAAGGTTCTTGACATCGCCAAGGCTTGTAACGGAGCGAATCTTGCTCAGTTTGAAGCGACTGGGAAGGATGAACCATTAGACGTAGTAATCGTTCACGTCTCCAATGGCAAGGTTGAGGAACTGCTAGAAAAGTTAGAACCACTACCCAACTTGCACATCACGCTGTTGCCTCGTGGAGTAATAGCCTTGCAGCCTCCGGCATCAGAAGCACCTCAGCAGGTGAAAAATGTGGAGGCACGCAGCCCGATCGAGGTATTTCTCTCAGGTTTGCAAAGTGTTGGCTCCTGGAAAGGCTTTCTGGGGTATGCAGCGGCAGCAGGTGTGGTGGTGTGGATTGGCTTGTTCACCAATAGTAGCTATCTTCTCGTTGCGGCGATGCTGATTGCACCGTTTGCAGGCCCAGCGATGAATGCTGCGATCGCTACAGCACGCGGCGATGCACAACTGCTCAAACGGAGCCTATTACGCTACTTTTCAGCCCTGGCAGTGACAATCACTGTAGCTGGAGCGCTCAGCCTGATTTTGCAACAGGAAGTTGTGACATCCTCAATGAATTCAACCAGTACTGTCTCAGCCGTGGCGGTGCTGCTTCCACTCATTGCGGGTGCGGCAGGTGCTCTCAATCTTGTCCAATCGGAACGAAGTAGCCTCGTGTCAGGGGCAGCCGTTGGGATGCTGGTTGCGGCTTCGCTTGCCCCCCCTGCCGGAGTGGTGGGCATGGCAGGCGCGATGGGTCGCTGGGATATGGCTTTGAACGGTGTCTTTGTGCTATTCCTGCAATTGGTTGGGATTAATTTATCGGCTTCCCTGATGTTCCGCACCTATGGATTGACTCCTCAGGGAACCCGCTATAGCCGTGGTAAGCGCTGGATGTTTCCGGTTATCCTTGCCGCTACGGTGCTGATGCTTTTGAGCTTGCTGACTTGGCAGTTTTCTACCTCCCCGGAACTTCAGCGCAGCAGCCGTGAGCAACGTGCTACTGCTCAGATTCAGAAGGTGGTGAATGATAGCGGTTTGGCAAATCTGGTGGAAGCGAATGTTCATTTCCCTCCTGTGAACATCAAAGGGCAGAACACACTGCTAGGTACCGTTTATGTTCAGCGTCAAGCAGGTGTCACCCAGTCCTCTGAGGAGATTCGCTCTCGCCTCACAAGCACTATTCAAACGCAATTACTTGAGCAGGGGTTTAACGTCACACCGTTAATTGATGTCAGCGTTCTGGAAGCGCCGCAATAGAGAATTTAACGGGATTGTTGGGAAGCTGCCTGCTTGTTTAAAATGACGTAACGCAATATACGCCATGCGATAAATCGACTCCACATTGAGTTCTATTGGTGCAAGAGGTCTATTGTTGTTAAAGCCCAGAGCGCATAATACGTTCTGCAAGTGTTGGCATGAAACGCCCAAGCGCAAACAGTAATTTGGTTTTACCAATCCGCATTTCAAATCGATCTTGGCTAAAATCACGCCAAAATTCTTCGACTAATGCCTCTGGTTTAATCTTGCCGCGTCCCCGTCCTCGTGTCATGGCAGTATCCACAAGCGGTGGAATGATCTCAAAGACTCGAACAGAGGTTGCTTCAAGCTGCCATCGCAAGGTTTTGGTAAAACTGTGTAGCGCGGCTTTGCTAGCACAATAGACTGGGGCACTTTGCTTTGGCACAATGCCCAACCCTGACGAAACGTTAATAATTGCAGCAGTGGAGTGAGTCAGAAGTTGCGGGAGAAAACGTTTTGTCAGATACAGAGGACTGAGCAAGTTAATCTCTAGTTCAGCTTCAATCTGCTCAACTGCGATCGCAGGCTCGGCAAAGTCATAGTTATACTGAACGCCTGCATTATTGATGAGAATGTTTACGTCAGGATAGTTATAGACTAACTTGTCGAGTGCTTGGCGATCGCGCATGTCTGCAAGCTCGACGGTAACCGCTGGCAATTTGCTTTTCACGGCTTCGGCTTTTTGGGCATTTGTGCCTGTCACAATCACGGCATTTCCCTCCTGAAGAAATCGCTGGGCGAGAGCGAAACCTATTCCTGATGTGCCGCCTGTAATCAAAACAGTATTGTGAGCCGTGTTCATAAATTACACCAGTTGTTAGGGTATGGAAGCCATCCTAGACTGGAGCTTGTGGTAACGCATTAACATAGGTTAATGCGATTTCAATTGGGCACGAATTCGGCTCAAGGTTACAGGAGTGATGCCGAGGTAGGAAGCAATATGATGTTGCTTGAGGCGAGTTTCCAAGCCAGGGTATTCCTCTTGAAAACTCAAATAGCGAGTTTTGGCATCATCCAATAGCAAAGCACTTTCTCGCTTTTCCTTCTTGATGAATAAGATTTCAGCAATTTTGCAATTTAGCGCTTGCCAGCAGGTATGGTTTTCACAAAGCGATCGATAAGCTGAATAATCGGCAATGAGTAGCTTTGTCTTCTCCAATGCCTGAATAAAAAGTCGTGAAGGCTGTTCCAATAGCAACGCGCTATAGGCTGCAACAAAGCTATTCTCAGCACAGAATGATTTCGTATATTCGTTGCCGTCACGATCAACATAATATAAGCGCAGGATGCCGGATATTACGAACCCAATTGTTTTTGGGACATCACCCACACAAATAAAAAAATTACCTCGTTTCAAGGTGGAAGTTTGAAATAGGTTCGTAGCTTTGATGACTTCGCCTTCTGGTAGATTGATGAGTGATCGTAGTATCGCGATAAGTTGGGTCAGCTCTTGGGTCAGCATATCTAAAACGCAATGTATCCGTAATGAGACTGAAACGCAATCTCGTTGTTCTGAGCGTTGGTGGAGAAGCTGGAAGCCTCATTCTACCGTTGCTGATTTGGCTGAGTGCGTAAGTCCTGAATTTATCCTCATCAGGGGTTTGGGGGCTATAAGATCCACACCATAATTTTCAATTATTGCCTGTCCGTCTTTCCCTCTCCACGTCCCCGCGTTTGTTCCCTAAACGTTCAGCAGGAGCCATGTCGCTCCATTCGTAAGCCATGTAATTAGTAAGTGCAGTTAAGTTAGGTTGCCATTTTCGACGAAGAGAAATGTACGAGGTAGCGCCCTCCTCTAGATCTGTTACCGTTCCTATTCCCTCGGATCTCAACCTTTCCACTGCATGATAATACCGCTGCCGCCACAACTGCTCTTGCCGCTCGTTGATATTGGGATGATTCTTTGGCAGGAATGTGCAAGATACTTCAGTTAGTATTTGTAGACTGCCGCCCCACAACTCAGCTACTGCCGTAGAGCGTACTAGCGAACGATACTCTTCAGGATTCAATGCACTTTTAATTAAGGTGGCTGTATCCAGCGACAAAAGTAGCAGTCTTGCCAGAGCATAGTAAGTTTGTCGAAAGCGAAAATAAAGCAGTATCGGGTAAGAGTGTTGCGATTCCAGTAGGTTTATCAAATCCCTAGCCATGTTAGAAATATCCTGCTGGATACCATTAAATTCGCTATTGGCTCCAAACCCAACCAGGAGTTCTACTGCGTCGGCTGTACCAGATGTGCGGTGATGTAAGCTCAAAGCAAAGGTGTTGCGTTTTATGAGTGCGCTGTATACCGACAAGAGGTAGGTAATAGTCAAAGTGAAGGTTGAAAAGCCAAGTGCTGCCTCCAACACCATCAGCAGCCGTTGGATATCTGTTTTTGGCAGAATGTCGCCTGTACCAAGCGTCGTGAAGGAGTAGGCACTGTAGTAAAAGGCGGTGGCAAAACCAGTAGGCGTCATTCCTTCAGTCTCCTGAATACTGGAACCCAACTCATACCAGATGAGCAGGGCAAACCCGCAGCTCAAAAAAAATATCCATGCCGCTACAATGACGATGAGTGCTACGGAGCCAGCGTGAGAGAGTAAGCGATCGCCTTTGAAGGGAATAGCGCGTGCAGCCAACCGGAAGAGGCACCATATCCCTTTGCTGAGTGGCAAACTGAGTAAGCTGCTGCCAAGGCGAGGGAACAGCACAGTCAGGTAGATGTCTATGAGCGCCAGAATCACAACTCCTACACCTACTATTTGTGCTAACCAATTCATCAAAACCTCCGGGATACCCCACTAAAGACTAAACTTTTTTGCTACCTCACATCGGCACTTCCCCCTGAGGTTGTATTTTTTCAACAGAAACTTGTAATAAACTGAAAGCGCACGGTGCCAAAGTATCTTACGACACAGATTGCACACTTAGACGCACTGTTGCTGACGTATTTGGAATTTCCTCTTCTCATGCTTGATTCTCTTTGGGAGGTCTGGAGTATTAACCCAGTCTTGCAACTAGCACTACTGGGATTGATAGGGATACTCGCATTTCTCGGTAGCCTTTCAATTCCTCAAGTACTTCAATCAATGTTCAGTAATTTTATTTCTCCTAAGGTTACAGAAGCCTATCAAAAAGTTGTTGAACCTTATGAAGGTTTGTTATGGGTTGTTAGCTCACTCTTTGTTGCTGATATTATACTGCTTTTAATTTTCAACAATGGTGAGTTGAGTTTAATTGAAATTCCCTTGGGTTTAACTTTAGCTATTACCGGGAGTTGGTTTGGAAATCGGCTCTTTAAGCAGTTTTTTGATGTCTATCTCCTAGATGCTGCTATTAAAAGCGGGCGTAAGCTCAATAGCGAACTCTTGATTCTCTCTAAACTCATTGCTAATTCAATTATTGTTGTCCTTGCTATTATTGTTTTTGCACAAACACATCAAATTAATATTTTAGGCTTAGTTGCAAGCTTAGGAGTTGGAGGTCTTGCTGTTGCTTTTGCCGCACAAAAGACCCTAGAACAGTTACTCGGTGGTATTGTTATTTATCTTGATCGCCCCTTTGTTGTCGATGACTATATTGGCTTACCGGATGGAACTTTTGGTCGTGTGGAATCTATCGGCTTGCGTTCAACAAAAATTCGTAACTCTGGAAAAGGAACGTTGGTTGTTGTGCCGAACAGTTCTCTTACCCAGGTGAGTATTGAGAACTTTACAGGGGCAAAAAAAGTTATAGCTCTCATGTATTTAAACTTCTATCAAGCCATTTCCAGCGAAGACCAAGCTTTTGTTAAGCAAGTCATTATGGAAAGTAGTACAGATATCTTTGGAATTGACACTCAAAGTACAGAAGTCACGTTTCGGGAATTACTTGGAAAAAATGAGCTAGTGAAAACCCAAGCCCAAATTACATTCTTCATTTTAGGTTCGGGTGAAGTTTCCATGGATTTGCGGCGTCAACTCCTCTATCTTGCTAGCCAAAATATTAATCAAAAGTTGCAAAAACACGGAATTGAATTCACTATAGAAGAGCCAACTATCTATGTTGATTCACCTATTACTATTTAGACAGCATGATGAATCCGGATATCATTCTAGAGTTTATCCAGCGGGAAGACATCAGGTTAGTCTTACTCAGGATAGGAACTTTTCTGGGTTTCATCCTCTTGTCTTTGATTGCAGGGCGATATACACCTACACTGGTAAGATTCATCATCCTAAGATTTTCGCCACAGCAGGTAACGAATATTTATGAAAGTTTAATCGATCCAATCAGAAAATTATTTATTATTGCGGGGACTTTAATCCTTCTTTCCTTATCTTTAAAAGTCATTGAAGAGTATGAGGCTATCTATAACTTCCTCAGCTTCTTTATGGATTTAGCCGTTACGATCAGTGTTGCTTGGTTAGCCTCACGCTTATTTCGGCAATTTGTCCGTGTGTACGGGATTGAGTTAATCCGTAAGTTAGGACGAGATGTGGAGGAGTTGCTGCTGGTTCTTGAGACTTTGGTTAATGTCATTATTGGGTTTATCGCTGTTTTAGCGTTTGCTCAGGGTCGCTTTGATCTAGTTGGCTTAATGGCAGGCTTGGGGATTGGTGGGTTAGCGATCGCATTTGCAGCCCAAAAGACATTAGAACAGCTTCTCGGTACCATCGTGCTGTACTTAGACCGCCCTTTTGTTCCTGGTGAATATATTCGTTTACAGAAATCTCAACAAATACCCGAAGGTCTATTTGGTCGCGTCGAATCTATTGGCTTGCGCTCTACCAAGATTCGCACTGTTGCTAAAAGTACACTGTTTATTGTCCCTAATTCCATACTGGCGAATCTGGAAATTGAAAATATAACTAGGGGAAAGAAGGTAATGGTTTTGCTATACCTGGATTTTCCTCAGTTACTGAAAGAGCGTGAACAAGCTTTGGTTCAACAAGTGATTACAGAGAGTACTAATTCCTTAGTTGGCATTGACCCAGGAAGTACTAATATCGATCTGATGAACCCTGAGAAAAAGCAAGCCACTCGTGCTAGAGTCACATTCTTTATTTTAGGCTCCAGCGAGAACTCGATTCAGCTCAGAAAGCGCCTGTTGGAATTAGCGAATGAGAAGATATCCAAAAAGTTGATGAAATCGGGAATTCAATTTACGATGCAAGATCCAACGATTTATGTGGAGTCACCCGTCACTATTTAGGACGAAAGTTTGTAAAAGCAATATAGCACCAATTATCTATGAACTTACGTCTTATTGAAGTATTCCTTCCTGATGAGGATGCCCAGAAAGTACCAGAATTACTCCAAGACTATTCCTTAATAGAGATTTGGCAGACCCGCTTATGCAACCATCAAAATCTCGTTAAAATCCTGCTGTCTGGGGAAGAAGCCGAAACTGCAATTGATCGGTTAGAAACTCACTTTTCTCAAGTTGATGGCTTTCGCCTTATTCTGCTTTCTGTAGAAGCATCTATCCCTCGACCCTCACTACCTCCAGAGATAGGGGTTGAACAAAAAAAACAACCACAAGAACAGGAGTTAGATACTCAAGTATCTCATATCAACCGTCATGAACTTTATGAAGATATTTCTGCAACGGTAATCCTATCATGGACTCATCTTTTGATGGTTCTGCTCTCAACGGTTATTGCTGCCATTGGTCTGTTACGGGATGACGGAACTATCATTATCGGTTCTATGGTCATAGCCCCTTTACTGGGGCCGAATATGGCGTTATCGCTTGCCACTACTCTTGGAGATACAACTCTTGCCCGTCGGGCAGTAAAAATTGGTGCTGTTGGTATCTCTATTGCTTTTTCTTTTTCTGTCTTAATTGGATATTTTTTCACAGTCAGCCCAGAGATTCCTGAAATTGCCTCTAGGACAAGGGTGAGTGGCTCAGACCTTATCCTGGCATTCGCCTCAGGCATGGCAGGCGCACTCTCACTTACATCCGGAGTAACAAACGCCATTGTGGGAGTTATGGTAGCAGTGGCTTTACTCCCGCCTTTGGTGACATTCGGACTGTTGATTGGCTCAGGTCATTGGCAAGTAGCTGTAGGGTCAATGTTGCTATTACTAACCAACTTGATCTGCCTGAATTTAGCAGGATTGATTACGTTTTCAGTACAGAAGATTCGCCCAAGAAAATGGTGGGAAGCCGATTTTGCTCAGAAGGTAAGACATACTGCCTTTTGGATATGGTTTGTACTGCTATCAGCACTGATGTTTGGGATTGGGCTGTGGTGGAGGAATTACAGATTTAGCTGATAATCTTTGAGGCACTTACTCACACAAGAATTCAACGTGAGAGTGCTGATTGAGCGGAGCGTTCAAGGGAACAACGACAGTAGCAAGTGAGCTAGCTAAAAACTTACTAAAAATTGAGAGCAGCATAGTAAGCGATCGCGTCAGCGCATTGGCTCTGCCTGTGGTACATAATCATGTCATAATACAAGAACTTTGGTTCTTCAGTACTTAGTATGCTAAACAGGTAGCAGATTAGGGATAAAAGAGAAAATAAGTGAAAGTAATAGCGACGAGAAGCCTAACTGGCATTGACACATGAGGCGAATTTATTATTGACTGTAGACAGAAGGAAAGAGCTGTCGGGATGCATTTATAGTCATGTTTAGCAAAAAAGGAATCAAACTTCTAACAGAGCTTCTGAATCTAGAGGGAATAAAAGTAATTTCGCAGCATCAGCCTGAAGGGATTGGGATAATTTTACAGCTTGAGCCAATCGGGAAAGAAAGTGTTTGTCCTCGTTGTCAAACAAAAAGTCAGAGAGTCCATCAAAATCATCGATATCTAGTTAAAGATTTACCTTGGGGAGAAAAGCCAGTATTTTTAGAAATTAACAGGAGACAGTTCAAATGTGAAAAATGTCGAAAGCCGTTTAGTGAAGAATTAGATTTTATCAGAAGAAGAAGGACTTACACAAAAAGGCTAGCAGGCTTTATCCTACAGGAAGTTCTAGTAAGTATGTCTTACTAAAGAACGAGAAAGACCTGAGTGAAGAGCAAGAAAATAAACTTGTCCAGGTTAAAGAGGTATCTCCTGAACTCAAAATAATGCATAAGTTGAAAGAGGAAATCCGCAAAGTTTTTGAGCAGAGTGATAATTGGTTAACGGGGTTATTAAAATTGGGGATATGGCTAGCCAGTGCGAAAAAGTATTTTCCAGATAGTCAGAAGACTATTATCCGTTGGCTGGATGAAATTATTGCTTACTTTGACAACAGGACTACAAGTGGCGTTGTTGAGGGTATCAACAATAAGCTCAAGTTGATTAAACGCTCTGCTTATGGGTTTAGGAACTTTGAAAATTACCGAATTAGATGCTTACTTAATTGGCAGTTAATTGTTGATTTAGCATACTAAGTACTGAAGAACCAGAACTTTTAACCTAAGCCTTTTGAAGGATGCTATATCGAAAAGATTTGTATTCCACTAGAAGGTATGATGATTTGTTTTGCTAAACATTCTGTAAAGGTTATCAGAAGAATTCCACCAAATTAATAGTTAGGCAATTAAAAACTATTCTTTAGCCAGTCTTAACTATTGGATTGGAGCTGGTCTATCCACAAGAGACATGAAAAATTTTTCTGAAGAGATTCAACAATTTATTCGTCAAAATATTAAGTCTGTAGACCATTTAAAAATTCTGCTTTTTCTTAATGAAAACAAAAACCAGAAGTGGACTGTTTATAACCTAGGTAAAAAACTTTATCTGCACCATACAATTGTGAAAGATACTCTAGGGTTTTTCAATAAACGTGGATTCTTAGAAGTCGAACGTCAAGAGAAAGAGCATTTTTACAGCTACAATCCGAGAAATGAAGATTTACTGAGCATGGTCGAGCAATTAGCTCAACTTGATCGACACTATCCAGTTAGTCTGATCAATTTTATCTATTCTCTATCGAAGAATCCGATTCAATCATTTGCAGATGCTTTTAAGTTGAAAAGTGAGAAAGAAGAATAATATGGCATGGATTGTTTATATTCTGTGTGCAGTCATTGCTTTTACTTGTTGCGTTCTACTTCTACGAGGCTATCGGAAAAGCAAAGCTCGGCTGTTGTTGTGGAGCGGACTATGTTTTGCCATGTTTACATTAGACAATATGATTCTTTTTATTGACAAAGTGGTTATTCCTTCAGTGGCTCTATCACCTTGGCGAACTTCAGTACCCTTAATTGGTATAATTTTTCTTTTATATGGATTAGTGTGGGAGGCAAAGTAAGCTGATCCTACGGGAAGGAACTACTGAAATAGGAAAGTATGGGGAAGTATGACGAGCTTTTTGATGGGAACAGTTGCTATGGGTTGTGCAATAGCGGGATTGTTTTTCCTGCGTTTCTGGAAAGAGACAAAAGACCGTTTATTTCTCAGCTTTACGTTAGCCTTTTTTATGTTGACAATCAATAGAACTTTACTGGGTTTTACTCCCTATGCTAATGAAACAACTCCCGACCTCTACTTGTTGCGTTTATCGGCTTTTCTCATCATCTTGTTCGGCATTTTAGATAAAAACTTGCATAAGGGGTAATCACTAGAATTTAGGTAGTATTTTGGATAGAAGAGGTAGTCAAATGAGAGTAATCTAGTGCAGTGAAAAAATAACTGGACTAGTTACTAGCCCGTAGAGATTGTTATGCTCAAACCAAAAGCCTCTCAAGAAGAACTGAAAAATCTGTATGAGTCTTTGAAAATCGAGGCTGAACTCAGTCAGAACTATATAGTTCTGATTGTTAGTTCTTGTCTGATTGCCAGTTTCGGACTCATCAGCAACAGCGCCGCAGTGATTATTGGGGCAATGATTATTGCTCCCTTGATGTTACCGTTGCGATCGCTGGCATTCAGCGCTTTGGAGGAAGACGTGGATTTGTTGCGCCAAAGCCTAATCTCTATAGGAGTTGGCAGTGCGATATCTATTCTTTTGGCTGGAGTGCTGGGGAATTTAGTTGGGATTTCAGAGTTTGGTTCGGAAGTTCTCTCGCGCACTCAACCGAATTTGGTGGACTTGGGAATTGCTGTCACGGCTGGGGGTATTAGCGGTTATGCCAAAGTTCGACCAAAAATTAATGATGCACTGGCGGGGACAGCGATCGCTGTGGCTTTAATGCCACCGATTTGTGTAGTAGGTTTATCCCTATCTCAGGGAATCTGGCAATTGAGCTGGGGAGCGTTTTTACTGTACCTGACTAACCTCTTAGGCATTACCCTTGCTTGTATGCTCGTATTCATTATTTATGGATATGCCAGGATAAGCCATGCCTTAGGTTGGATTTTAGGTTTAACTGCCATCTTGCTTTTGCCCTTGGGAGTAAGTTTTTTTCAGTTGGTGAAACAATCTCAGCTACAAGCCACGCTGAGAAGAAATTTGGTCAATCGCACTGTCACTATTGGACAACAGGTACAGCTAGTTAAAACCAAAGTAAATTGGACGAAAGATCCCCCCGAAGTTTACTTAAGCGTTGAGGCAAATAAACCTATCACCCCTAAACAGGTGCGATTGGTAGAAGAATTTATTGAGAAAGAAATGAAACAGCATTTTGTTATTATCATTCGTGCCAGTCGAGTTCAGGAAGTGCGAGCCTCTGATTCACTTGAACCGGAAACACCATCTCAAAAATGATGACAATGATATTGTCCCTAATGGTTGTCACTTGATGCGCTCGTCAGTTGGTAGTTATCACAGCTTTTTCCTTACTCATTGCTGCTCTAACGCCTTCACTGCCGCCAAATATTGCTCCTCAATGCAAGCGCGATCGCACTCCTGAGCTACCTCCTCACGACTACTGTCCTGGATCACCTGGGCATGATGCAAAAGCGCCGCCCGATCTTTCTTATTGCGGGTGTGTGTTGCAATAACTGCGATCGCTTCCAACATTCGGATTCTTACCGCTACATCCGGTTTGCTGTACTGTCGAATTTGATTAAAGGCATCATCGGTTAGCTTTGCAAACGTCACCGAGTCGGCAATCACGCGCAGGTTGTTGTCGTCATCATAGCGGTAGGGAGAGGGGAAATCTCTTTCGGCTAAGCGGCACAGTGCTGCACTTAGCTGGTCAATACATCGGATAGCGGTAAATGGATCGTTAATGCCTGGGGAAATGGCACGAAGCGCGACTTCAACAAGTTCGTTGATGCAAAACTCTATATCCTGCTGCTCAGTGCGTTCTTTACCCAAGATGAAAGCATCATTGAATTGCTGGGTGAGCTTCTCGTTCACTCGTTCCCCAGGCCAAACCCTCACCAGTTCGCTTCCTTGCACGACGAACTTGCCTGGGCGATGTTTAAGACGCACCAGGAGGTCTTTCGACTTGGCAATTTTCATCAACGTCTCGTCATCAATTGCCTGAAGATAACCGCTGCTCATTGCCAGAATTGGAGAAGCTTCCTGGTCGAAACCAGTGGGGATTTCCTCAACCCACCGCCGTTTGTTCTGCGACCCACCATAGCCAATCTTTTGGGGGAAGAGGCGATCAATCGCCTTGTCCAAATCGCTGCCGACCTCCCCGATGATTTGCGCTGCCTGAATCGAGGTTGAGGCGTGATGGATAAAGTAGATTAGCACGCCGATACTCGTGATCGCCAGCAAGAGGCCGACCGTAACCGATATCTGCGGCACAAACACATTGTAGTCATCCCCTCGGACTGTCCGCAGGACGAGCAAGCAGTAGATAAATGTGGCGATGAACGTGCCAAGCACAATCTGATTGCCCGTGTCCTGCATAAAGTTACGCATCAGTCGCGGACCGAACTGTGAGGATGCCAAGGTGAGAGCAACGATGGTGATCGAGAAGGCAGTACCAGCAACGGTAATCATCGAACCAGCAATGGTAGAAAGCATTGTACGCGCACCATCGGGGCCACCCGTGTAGATCCAGGATAACTTCTCAATCGGCCCCGACTTGCCTGCTCGATCAAAGGATAGCGTTGTGAACGCTAGAGCGATCGCTATACCCGCCATCAGTGTCGGCACGAACCAGTAGCTGGAGTGGAGGGAGTCCCAAAGTTTGCTTAACTTGATATTTTTCATTAGTCAGCCTTTACCTTTTGGGGCGCTAGCCTAGCATCCCGTCAAGGTTATCGCTTTGGTTGCCATTCCCATCTTTTTGCGCCCGCTTTTCGGCAAGTTTCCTGAGTGAACTACTGATACTGCGTGGCTTTGGCACTTGATTGTTTCCCGCCGGCCATCCTTCTCGTTGACGGGAGCGATCGCCATCTGTATCTTCCGTTTGGTCATGGAAGAGCATCTGTTGCGTCGGGAAGGGTAGGTCAATTCCGTTGGCAGTGAGCTTATTCTTGATTGCCGTGAGAACCATATCTCGTGAGTCGAGAGCTTCGGCACGTCGCGGTGGTGCGATCCACCAACGGGCGCGGATATCCACAGTACTCTCAGCAAGTTCCATTACGAGTGCTTCCGGGGGCGGATCGTGCAAAACTCCCTTTATACTTGCGATCGCTTCCAAAATCAGCTCCTTCGCCCGGTCAATATCGTCTCCATAGCCGATGCCGACATTGTATTCCAGACGACGGTTTTCAAAGGCGGTATTAACGGTTACTGAATTAGTAAAAAGCTCAGCGTTTGGGATGACAACGCGACGACCATCGTATGTCCTGATTGTTGTAGCGCGTGTCTGAATGTCTTCCACCGTTCCCTCAAAACTTTTGAAGGCGATTTGGTCATCAAGCTTAAATGGTTCAGTTAAGAGAATCAGGATACCAGCCAGAAAGTTCTGGAGGATATCGCGGAACGCAAAACCAATTGCCACACCACTGATGCCCAGCAGTTGAACCAAATCTCCAGCCTTGAACGTCGGGATGACGATAGATAACGCAACAAAAAGACCGACTAAAATAATAATCCCTTGAGCCAAGCGTCCAAGTACCATTCCGAGATTTCGAGCTTGCCGATGTTTTCGGGTAAGGCGTCTGACCGATGACTTGAACACTCTTGCTGCAATAAAAAAGAGCGCGAAGACGATTATCGCTAACAAGATATTTGGCAGCATGAGTATCAGGCTGTCGATCATTGCCTGTATTTTTCCCCATGCCGTTGTTACTGAGTCTTTGGGATTCATAACTCCTCCACTTCCATCAAACGTTGTGAATATTAATAACAATTAGAAGTTAGTCTGTCTGTTCGTCGTAGTGAAGCTTTCCAAGCTAAACAGGTGCAGGTTTTAGAAGAAGTAAATCGACACTTCACTCCAATTCTTGAAATCACTCAAGTTGAATAGTCAACTGAGAAAATCTGGCTAAGTTCGACTCTAAACCAATGTCCTAAGTATTTCTTCCCCAATTAGTTAGACAGAGGAGCGAAGTGTGAATACAGTGACCTCTGGCGGGCAATTGAGCCGTATCGGTACGATGCTAAAACCAATCCCTCGGTTTACATAAAGACGATTCCCAGACTGCCCATATCTTTTAATCCAACCGTCAGCGTGTACCTCATCCTCCTTAACAAAAGTCATCCAAGACCATTCTGGGGTGAAGGGTAGACGAAATTGCCCACCGTGCGTGTGTCCTGCCACAGCTAAAGGTGCAGTGTTAGGAGGTAATGCTTCAAAGGAATTTGGATTGTGCATCATCACCAACCTTGGTGCGCCTTCTGGTACTGGGGCTAGCGCGACTTTCGGTTTATCGTGATTAGGCCAATGTGCGCCGATGCCTACTAGGTATAGGGGTGTGTTGTCCGTTGTGTTTGCTGCCGTTTGGTTGCGATTCTCGGACGGTGCTATCACAACAGCCTCGTTCTGAAGGACTTGCACATCCACTGCTTCAAGCGCCTCATGCAATTTGGCAGCTAACTGTTCGTTTGGCGGTGCCTGCTTCTTTTTCATTGCATAGTCATGATTGCCCAAGACGGCATAAGTGGGGATGCCTGCTAGGGGAAGCGATCGCACAATTTCAACAGCCTTGTTAATCTCTTCGCTTGGGTCTTCACCTGGATCGTAGATAAAGTCACCAGCAATTAGCACCAGTGCTGGACGATCCTCGATTAGTTGTTCCACAATGCGGCGGATGGTACTGGTGTTGCCCATCCACATTCCTATTTGCCAATCAGCGATCACTGCGACTCGTTGCCCTTCCCAAGCAGTGGGAAGATTAGGGATTTCTGCAACTTCCTCTTCTGTATCGATTAAATACGGTTCGAGCAAACCCCAAAAGAGAATTGAGCCAAAAATTCCTAACAAACCTAACAACGTGTATTTAATTTTCTTCATTTTTGATAAGCTTCCTGATACTTTTAGAGAAAAGTTCAAGCAACTACTGCTGAACTCAACTCCATTAAGTACAATGCACAACTTCTGAAACTCTGAATAAGCTCCGCCATAGCTTATCTTGCTTCATCTTGAGAAATAGATAGTTTAGAGTTACCAGTACCGTTTGATATTACCTCTTCTACTTCTGTTGCTTTGGGTACATCTGCCCACATTTTTAGTTCAACCAAACCAAGAATCTTTACACTAACTTGCAATGATACATTTTCAGTAGGTATCTCCCTTTCTCTAACTCTCTGACCAGCAATTTGCATCACATCAATGGCTTGATCGACAGCCATAACAATCGCTTCTTCTGTAATTTCTGAAGCATTTTCTTGAGTGATGTGAGTCACTTTATCAATTACCTGCTTCCCTTTTTCTTGAGCGGTCTGGAGTACATCATTCATTACCTTTTTCCCCTTTTTTTGAACTTCCTCATAATCCATAATTAGCTTCTTTGGAAAGAGTCGTGTCTATTTAAGATTCCTACAGGGCTTCATCATCTGCATCAGTCCAGGGTTACATATGAAAACGCTATATTAGCTAACTTTAGGTTTTTTTAGCGAATTAAGGAGAAGTGCGATCGCTACCTAACTGACTCCTCAAGTAATCAGTCAAATAAGGTTTGTTAGGGTGTCTATACTAGATTAAATAATTAAATTATGGGATTTCTTTCGCAAAAGCAAGATATAATTGTAGGTTTGGTTTTTATTTAGATATTGAGTTATACCTCAAGAGGTTATTGTTTAGTCAGTTTGATAAACATCTATATCTTTAATTTAGATCTCACTTAAATAATAGTTTTTGCAAAACTATCAGCTAAGTTTGAAGTAGATTCAGACTGGGAATAGAAAAGTTGTATCCTTACTTGATTAACAGAGGGAGTACATCCCATGAGGAATAGCTAATAAATAGGTTCGTGGCATTGCGATAGAAGTGTTCATCTAGTGCATCTCGGCAAAGGAGATTTTTTCAATGCAAAATAGAACAAGTAACGCTCAGGTTATCCGTCACGATGGCGATCAGTGTAGCGGTTTCGCCCAAATGTTGTGGAATAGCCCAAGAGCCGCTGCCTTAGCGCTCTTACTGATAGTTCTTCCTGCCTGTGACAGTCAAGAACAAGCGGTTAGTCCAGGAACTGGCGAAGTCGTTGAACCTGCGGCTGAAACAGTTAGTCCTGAAGCAGTTAGTCCTGAAACAGCTAGTCCTGAAACAACTACTCCTGTGGCTGGAGCAACCACAGGCGCAGTTGCCGAGACACCAAACGCCAATCTCATCGGTGAAAGTGTAACCGTGAGTACAAAAGTGATAAGAATCATTAGTCCGGAAGCGTTCGTAGTCCAAGATAAGGAATCTCTCGGCGGTCAAGAAGTGCTGGTTGTAACGAATTACAACTCTCCTGCTGTTGCCGTGGGTAAAAACATAGAACTAACAGGTATAGTGCGCCAGCTCGTTGTAGTTGACGTTGAGAAAGAGTACGGTTTCGATCTGGAGCCTGGGGTGGAAGCGGAATTTAAAGACAAGCCCATCATTACTGCTAAGGCAATTGAAGAGGTGGATTGAGCTAGCACGTAAGCAGTTCTCAGAGATGAGGACTGGCTGCGATCGCATTTGTGCCTCGCCTCATCGGCGGCAATGAGTTAGCACTTGAGGCGATAACGTTTGCTCTCACATCGCTGTGGACCGTGTTCCTAGCACCGGGGCTATCAGAGACCGGGCTGACGCAGAGATTCCCGTAATCTCCCCGTTAAACACGCCCAAAATACAAAATAGGACAACGCCCAGGTGAAAAGTCCACCAAGGCTCAAAGGTATAAAGGTAATGATGCAACAAAAAGGCGATCGCTAGGCAGTCCGCCCCCAGGATTGAGGGTCTAGGGAGCGACTGCCATTCGCCTTGAGCTATATCTGTGTTGACCTATTCTCAGGACTACAATGGCTGAAATAGCTGACAAACATCATCGAATTTCTTCTCGTTTGTCAACGATAAATACCTCTGCTTCGCCATCATTTTCTAGATCCACAGCGTCAGTAACCACTTTTTGAGTGGCTACCCGTTCACGCCTTTCAACAGGCTTAGCTTCTACAACTTCGCGCGTTGCCACCCGTTCACGCGATCTAGCTTCTATAAGATCGGGAGCATCGTAGATTCCAAATTCGTCAACATTGTGTTCGCGCATGATCGTTTGAACGCGACCAAGGTCATTTTCATTTCCACTGACCATCAACAGATAGTCGCCCGCCTTAATGCGCTCGTTGTACACCTTGGCTCTCTCTTCAGGAATACCCATACCAACCAAGGCTCCAATAATACCGCCAGCCGCAGCACCAATTCCGGCACCCGCCAACGTCGAGGCTAGAGCAGGTATCTCTACTCCTGCTGCAAGTATTGGACCAACACCAGGGATAGCTAATAAACCGACGCCTACCAAGAAGCCACCAATACCGCCTAGAACCGTACCAGTTGTAGCACCTATACCAGCTCCTTCCTTGGCTTCATTTCCGTGTTTCTCCGTTATCTCCTTAGCTCCTTCGATATCCTCGACATGCCGTGCTATTAAGGAGACTCTGTTCATGTCATAAGCTGACTTCTTGAGAGCATCGAGTGCCTGTTCAAGATCGTCCTGGCTTTTGAAAACACCTACAGCGCGTTTGTAGGAATCTGTTTCGCGATTAAATGTTTCTCTTTCATTAATCATTTCTTTTCTTTTCCTTTGAGTGAATTCAACAACTTATGGTGTTACTAAGTCCTTTTCTTTTTTCTCGACTTAGTTTAAGAAAAAAGGTTTTGCCCTAAAGAAGTAACTACTTGTTATCTACAGCGGAGGGATAGACCTCTGTGGCAACAATAACTGGTCTATTGGTGTATCGTTTCTCAAACTCCGCGATCTGATCGTCGTTCCAACCCAGAGCTTTAGCTTCCCGCGCCAGTATGTTAACGTTCCGCGTTACGCCAGTCACCACGACTTTTTCGCCTTCTTGGATATTACCTGGAACTTTAAAATCGCGATTGGCACCAATAACCAGCACTCCGATATCATCAACCCAACCATCTTCAAATAGGGCGAACGTATTGGGAATTGCAAGTTTTCTTACCTCACCCTCTACAGCGACGGGTTTATCGAAATAGCCCGCAGGAGCTTCATATAAACCTTCGGGAGTAGGGGCAAGCGCTAGGGATTGTGCAATGATGGCGGGTTTGCGTTCGTAGTCTACATACAGTTCGTCTTCTAAAGCCAGACCAAATTCTTTCTCAATGTCGGCAACAACAAATGACGCAACTTTACCTGTAGCTTGAACGGGCATGTCTGTGCCAGGAAGCGTGAAGGGAGTACCAGTGGCATTAATAACCAAAATGGGTTCGCCCTCCTTCGGTGTCATGAGAAAGCCGCTGTTTCCAACTGCTTGTGCCGTTTGGCTTCTCACCGTCACCTCTTTTCCGATGGTCTGATCGGGTGAAACTTCTGCAACTTCTTCAGCTGTTGTATTGGTTCTTCCGTCGGCAATCTCCTTATCATTACTGCAACCAGGAAGCAACAAAGCGGTTAGACCCAGCGCGATCGCTCCTATAGAAGCTCCTGTTCTTTTAGTCCAGCCTCTGCTGGAGTAACTTTGTTTAATCATGATTTTCCTTTTGCTAACTCTTGATCAATGAAAATAAAAAACGCATCTTGTGTATGTGTAATTTAAGGCAAACATCACTTAACTCTGCAATGCAAAAACTGAGGTTGCTTTTACAAACTTACAGATAAATAGGTTTACGTCTTTCTACCTATTCACAACAAAAACTAGTGATTATCTGTAAGCGGCAAACAGTAAAACAGTCTAACTCATTGATGGTTCAGTACATGCTACTGTTAAACTCCCTTCCAACATATTTGAATATAAAAGCAGTCACCTCTATCAATAGGAGGTTTTTCATCCCTAACTACTTGTATTTGCTTCAAGAATTTTGAAGTGTTTCCTCGATAGTGGGTAGCCGAGCGAACTTTTGCTTTTCGTTGTTTAACGTAAGTAGACAAACATAAATAAACTCAACATAGCTGTAGGATAAGCATTGCCTTAGAACTTGACCAGGCTTGAATCACAGGTTTTTCTGACATGTCAATCTTATGTTTAATTTCGTCCATCTACTTAGCTTCTAAGCCATTTTTGATAGTTAGGAACATCCTGAATTTTAGGAAGTTTATCAAGCATCTATACCTATGCTTATAGATGTTTAATAAACTTTGCTTAGTCTTAGATTTAAACAGCTAAACTATAGAGCTTATTCAAATATATACAGCACATTTGAGATAGGAGTTGTTTTTAAAGCTATACAAATTACGCTATTTTGAGCAATAGCGAATAATCTCAAAGCCTTAAAGATATTTGCTGCGGACAATTAAGTTAACTATGCTACTGGGTGTTCGATCCAGCGAACCGGATAGTGACTACGCTCCACGCCCGCTAATTCGCTAACGCCTGCTTGTGCTAGAAAGTTATCGAGTTCGTATAGCTTTAGCGGTTCTGGCATCGGATAACGCTCGTCAAGTTTCTTCAGCTCAGTGTAGTGGCGGATAAAGGATGCGATGTCTCTGGGGTATTGCTGCTCGTTCACGCCAATAAACTGACCATACTGGCGTGCTCGATTGAGAATAGACCGCCAGCGATCAATCGAGGCAATCCCTAGTGATTCAAGACCATTCGAGAACAGGTTAGCGTAAATTTCATCGTAGGGCTTGACGGTGTCCAGATAGTTGTCGAGCTTCTGTGCTGACATTTGATCGTTAAATACAGCCCAAAATGGCACTAGCCCAAGGCGCAATGTCCACCAAGGCTGGAGGTAAGTAAATGACTCAACAAAAAGGCGATCGCTAGCGCTAGGCAATCCACGTTGCTGATACCACCAACGATATAGGTCAGCAACCAGTGGACTCAAGTCCTGTGGGAAATCGAAAACAATCCGACGAACACGCAAACCATATTCACGGGCAAACTGCTCTACATCCTTCCGTAGGGCTGGCTCAAAGCCCCACTCTGACTCTGGATATCTGCCATCCGGGGCGGGTGGGTTCCACTGTCGGTGTTTAGATCCACGTCGTCTTAGAAAGTCGGCAATCTGCTGGCTGTCCTGAAAATAAGCTTCAGGGGGTAGCTCACCTTTGCCACCAACCTGGAAGAGATGACGTTCACCAGCATGGGTAGACAACCAGGTGTATTGGCATTCAGTTAGGAATAGTGTTCCACCCGGTTCTAAATTCTCCTTCAAAAACTGCTTGAATCTGCTGCCCAGATGGGTTCGCTTCAGCCGGAAGTAAGCAAGGCGACCAACCTTCAATCGATCTTGGTTCGGGTCATGCATTTGGTACACCGAAAGATCAGGATTCCTTGTCAGCAACCGTTGGACTTTTGTTTTAGCCCACTCCAACTTCTGTTTCGGGTCATCCAAATCGCTGGAGTGCCGCACACAAGTGAGAAGGGTTTGCGGCAAGTAAGGGATGCCCAGTGCTGCACACAGATGCACAGCAGCACCATTGGAAGAGCCAATCATAGCGGCAGGGTAGCGTCGTTTGGGATATTGCTTGACAACCCAACGAGACATGGTTTCCGCCCGTATCTCGTCTAGCACTCTGGGCGATGATGCATCTGCCCATCCTGAGAAAGTGGAGAACGTCTCAATCCAGCGATCGGGGAGATGGCTAGCGGCATCTAGTAATGAAGCGCTAAGCCATGGTAGATTGCCCCCCGATCGCAAATCTTTGCCATGAAGGTATTTAGCCGTCGCACGCAGTGCCGCTGTCGCCGAATCAAGACCGATGATGTAGTGGGGTCTGACCCCCAATGATACTAGTAGCTCAGTAATTCTTGGATGAGGAGAGGGGAATTTCATGTAATCATCCTTCACTGCTTTCTTGGACGAGTAGGTAGAGGTGGAGCCTTCATTGCTTGTCGTATGCTCAAGGCGTAACGGCAGCAAACTCTCCCTTAAAGCGAACCTGTCTAAAAGGTTGGCACTCCAACTGTTGCCCCTGACAAGTCACCTCTTCCTCGTCTACCCAAACTTGCTGTACCTTGAATCCGTGGAGATGGAGTTGGATACTTTTGTAAGGGAAAGCATAATCTCCCTGTTGCTGCCAGATTAGCTCCAAACCATCCTGCGATCGCCCTTCAGGGCGGTGCGCTCCGCGCAATCGCACCATCCGGAATTGCTCCAGTCGCCACTCTCCATACCCGTCTCCAGCATCGCTGTACAGGTATCCAACACTGGTTTCTTCAGCAGGTGGGTAGAGGTGAAGAATCAATTGCTCTGGTTCCTCCATTGGCAGAATACTTCCCGCTCTTACCAAAAGTGGAATCTGCTCCAGAGGTGCTTCAAGCGTAATCTCCCTGCCTCCTTCATGAGCCGTACCATCCCAGAAGTTATACCAATGCCCCTTGGGAAGGATAACGCTGCGCGATCGCGCTCCTTCCTCCAGAATTGGACAAACCAGTAGGGCATCCCCCAAAAAGAATGCATCATCCACACCCCAGAGTCTGGCATCATTGCTGTCTGACCAGAAAACTGGACGAACTGGAGGATAACCCTTCTCTTGAGCTTCCCAACTCAACGTATAAAAGTAAGGCAGCAGTCGGTAACGAAGTTGCAAAAATTGCCGAATAATGCTTAAGGTCGGTTCGCCATACGTCCAGGGTGCGCGGTGCCCAGCATTATTGGAGGAGTGAGTGCGGTAGAACGTGAGAAACGTTGCCATCTGGAACCAGCGCAGGTAAAGTTCAGCGGGGGGATTTCCCTGGAACCCGCCGATATCAGGCCCACTATAGGGAATGCCTGAAAGACCCAAACCTACTACTGTGGAAATTGTTAGGCGCAGTGCTGCCCAAGTACACTCAATATCACCCGTCCAAGTCCAGGCATAGCGCTGGAGTCCTGCCCAACCAGCACGGGAGACAATGAAGGGTCTAGCTTGGGGGCGATATTGGCATAGACTTGTGTAACCCGCCTGAGCTTGCAGCAACCCGTAAATATTATGAGCCTCACGATGGTCGCCACCTCTGCCCTCGAAGCAATGGCGTGTCACTTTTGGAAGGGTGCGATCGCCCCAGAGGATAAACGCGGCAGGCTCGTTCATATCGTGCCAGAATCCCCCGACACCTACATCCAGTAGATATTCATACTGCCGACTCCACCACTTGCGAACCAACGGTTTAGTAAAATCTGGAAAGACGCACCAACCGGGCCAAACAGGTGCAACCATAAGCTTTCCATCGGGAAGTTTGCAAAATGCATCTAGCACCTGACCTTCCAGAAATAGGTTGCTGGCGCGGCTGTACTTGATGCCAGGATTATTAATCGCGATAAACCGCACTCCATACGCGGCAAGTTCCTGCGTAAAACTTGCGAGGTTGGGGAAGCGATCCGGGTCAATGCTGAAGGCTCGATTTCCCACCTGACAATCAATATCGAGGTGAATCGCACTCAACGGCAGATTATGCTCCTTAAATCCCTTCGCTTCTTCTCGGACTGCCTGTTCGGTACGGTATCCCCAGTGAGACTGATGATAGCCCAATGCCCAACGGGGAGGAAGCGAAGAACGCCCCGTTAATTCCGTATAGCGCTCCAAGAGTTGCGCGGGTGAGCCAGAAATCACGTAGTAACGCAACGCTCCAGCCTCGAAGTCGGCTGTTGCTACATCCTCAAAGGTAAACGTGGATTGAAAGGAGTTTTCATAAAAAATTAGGTAACTCCCAGAGGAATGAAGCCCCAGATACAGAGGAATGCAGATGTACATCGGGTCGGAACCTGGACCATACATACCCGCCGCATCGAAGTTCCACATTCGGAAGCTTTTAGCGCGATCGCTAACTTCTCCTTTCTTCGTCGTCTCCTTGGCAGTACGCAGGTTTAAAGGTGCTGCCCGTTCTCCCAATCCGTAGATATTTTCTTCGTTTCGCAGTCGCGCTTGATGAATCCACCTCTCACCCTGTCGCTGTGGCGGCAGTTCTTCCCGCAGCGTTTGTCCAGAAAAGTCGCAGAATTTGAGACTGCCATCAACACTGACAATGACTTTAAGGGCGTTTGGGACGGGGTTAGCTGAAGTCGTCGATACCGTCCAGCTATCGTCCGTCTTATCTAACGTTGTCTCTACCTCTGACCAATCGGAGCGAGCAATGGCATAAGGAATTGGCGGGATACCAGGGAACCAGTCAACCCGAACTAAATCGGAGGTGAGAAAAGAGACTTCCAGTTCTGCTTGCTCAAAGTAGAAGTAAGCACCTCGTTGCGTCGGTTCTGCCTTTATGAGTTTTCCGGGTTTGTTGAACTCTTCACAAGGGGGTGCAGGGGCAAATTGGCGTTCGAGGCGATCGCGCTTGAGCGAGTAGAGAAATGAGCGTGGGGCGTACTTTAGGTAGAAGAGCGACCCGAAAAAAAACTTTAATTTTAGTGCGAGCTGCTTGGTAAAATTCATATTACCTTCGTGAGTTACGAAGCAATTTGTACTTGGTACAACAAGTTTGGATAACGTTTTGCCAACGAATCACGCCAGTTTAACTGCCTTATCTATAGTAGTTGTGCAATTGGGCTGGATAGTTACATCTAAATATTCGCAAATATTTAATATAAATCAAGCTTTAGATCTGAGTTTACAAATAATTTATTACAAGAATATAGTTTCACTAAACAGGAGGGCTTATTAATTAATCTTCTATAAACATAGATATAGAGGATTGATAACCTCGTTTAGACTTAGATTTAAACAGCTAATTTGTAGAGTTTCTTAGAAGTAATAGTTAACCTTGTTGTAAGTGTAATAATCCGCAAGGATATTAATGATTTTTGTGGGATGGGCATCTTGCCCGTCCGATGCTATTTTTGCAAGAGACACCATGAGCTGCGCTCACAACAAAGGATGAAAATATAATAGACCTATCCTTAATAGAAAAGCTGTGGGATGATGAAAGAATAATTAAGAATTCCGTGCATCTAGTAATGACAAGTCCTTTGGAAAGAATCGAATCACATCCTCAAGAAGCA
>NZ_JACJNU010000026.1:0-33856 GCF_014849525.1 Microcoleus sp. FACHB-SPT15
ATAGTAGTAGCCCTGACCAGCCGACGAAGACGAAGCGATCGCGCTTTAGCCAGTCATCGACGACGTCAAACCATCCTCGACTACTTGGCGCACGTCCGACTGCGATTGTCATAACGAAGATCTCCAAGAATTTATGAGTACCAAAGAAAAGCTCTTAACCTACATATAACGCTGCTTTGATTAAGCAGATTATGGCTCGGTTATGAGTAAAATTTACTTTTCTTTACTGTACTCAATATCTTATGTGAAAGTCTCTAAGATTTCCACTCTATTTAGATGAGCTATGTTAAAAAGCCTACCTGTGATGACTTCCAAGTGCTATGTAGTAAGCCGTACTGCCTTCCCGCTCTCATAATTGTGTTGGCGCGTGTCTAAGATAATAAAGAAAGTATATGTACGGAATATTTGCCGCTTGACACCGCATGTTCACTATTGACCTGACTTTAAAGTACACACCTATGCCGCTGTCTGTGCAACGCAAGTCAGCAGAAGAGGCAGAAGCAACTTACCAGGAAATTATCAAAGCGATGCGCTCTGATACTCCTCAGATTTTGGAACTGAAATGTGACCACCAACCGGAAAAGAAAGTTGGTGTTTTTAGCGATCAAATTACTGCCGTCGTAATTTCTCAGAAATCTGGTGCCGCCGGAGCAGGGCGTACTCCAGGATTCTTTGCTCTGGCTGAATGAATACAACAGCAACTAACGCCATGAGCCAAGCGGCAATTCATGTGCGAGATCTTTGCTTCAGTTGGCCTCATGGAGCAACCGTTTTACAATCTTGCTCTTTGGATGTTCCCAAAGGCGAGTTTTGGATGCTCCTGGGTACCAATGGAAGTGGAAAATCAACGTTACTGAGATTGTTAGCAGGGCTATTGCAGCCTCAGTCCGGTGAAATTCAGATTTCGTCAGGAGTAGGCTTTGTCTTTCAAAATCCCGATCATCAGCTAGTCATGCCTACAGTCGGTGCAGATGTGGCTTTTGGTCTGGTGGAGGAAAAGCTTTCTATTGCTCAGGTGAATGCGCGGGTGAGAGAGGCGCTAGCGGCAGTCAAGTTGCTAGATTTGCAGCGACGCCCGATTTATGCCCTAAGTGGTGGGCAGAAGCAGCGAATTGCGATCGCAGGTGCGATCGCACGTCAGTGCGAGGTCATACTTTTAGATGAACCCACAGCTTTGCTTGATCCAGATACTCAACTGGATTTAGTCGCGCAAGTGCGAAACCTTGTCAAAAGTCGTGAGTTGACAGCGTTATGGGTCACGCACCGCTTGGATGAACTGAATTATTGTGACGGCGCTTTTCTGTTGGAACAAGGTCAAGTTGTTGATCAGGGTGACCCGGAACGCCTCAAGCAACGACTGATGCAAGAAGCAAATGTTGCAATTTGAGTAGTTTCTGATTGAACGTTAATTGATGGGGATTGGAGAAGACGTACCTCCAGTCTCCTTTTTTTTGTACAGCTTTCGTCAACTAGGGCTTGGGTTCTTATCGCAGAAGGCAGAAGGTTTATTCCCTTTATGGGTTGACTGTTAACGCTTAACAGTTAACCGTGAACAGATCCATCATCGTTTTAAAGTCATACTCCCGATTGGGAAGGAGATTTCAACACAGATTTCTCTAAACTGATTTCTGTAAACTATTGTTAATATTAGGTTACTGACAAAATCCTACAGCAACATATTGGCCTTGAAGAATGCCCCGTTCCTCACCACAGGCTGTTTTACTAGTTGATGGCTATAACGTCATCGGAGCTTGGTCTTGTTTGAAAAAGACCCGTGATTGCGATGGCTTAGAAGCAGCTCGCCAAGAGTTAGTTGAAGCTTTAATCAATTACAGTGCCTTTCAAGGCTATAAAACTCAGGTTGTTTTTGATGCTCATGCTCAAAATACACCCATTTACTCTGAAGTCTTAACAACTCATTTATCAATTTGCTATACAGATTTTGGACAGACGGCAGATACCTACATCGAGAAGTTCTGTGCTTCCTTCCGATTCAATATTAGTCGGCTAACCCAGCGATTAATCGTTGCGACTTCAGATCGAGCGCAGCAACTTACGGTGGTAGGGTACGGGGCAGAATGGATGTCGTCTCAGCAGTTGGCAAGTGATGTTGAATTTACGGCGCGTCGAACTCGTCGCCGACAGCGACCCCAGAAACAGTCTCAGGGTCGTTTTTTATTCAATTCCTTAGATGCCGAGGCTCAACAACGGTTAGCCCAATGGCGTAAGGGGATTAAGTGAGTTGTGGAAAGTGCGGGTGCTAAGTTGAGTTCAGCAGGTAGTTGACAGATACTGAAATACCTACTAATCTTATAAAGGTGTGAAAACAAGCCCCCATCGTCTAGAGGCCTAGGACACCTCCCTTTCACGGAGGCGACAGGGATTCGAATTCCCTTGGGGGTATCAAAAATTAACTGAATTGAATCAGCCGGGGTTGGATGCTAGTACTTCGCAGTAAGAGAAGCTTCCTAACCCCTATTTTCTGTGTCTGATAGGGATTCAAGGTAATTGAGAGAATTTCCTCCCCATGTGCCTGAGTTGATTCACTTTGTTTCAATCCCTGATAGGGATTCAAGGTAATTGAGAGCTGACTTCATACGCGATCGCATACGCAAAACTCGGTTTCAATCCCTGATAGGGATTCAAGGTAATTGAGAGCTGGGGTCTGCGATCGCATTGCACTCTTTGCGAGTTTCAATCCCTGATAGGGATTCAAGGTAATTGAGAGAAATAGTAATCCAGCCGTCATATCAATCGCATAAAGTTTCAATCCCTGATAGGGATTCAAGGTAATTGAGAGGAGCCATCAGGCTACCTGTAGCACTGGCGGGTTCTGTTTCAATCCCTGATAGGGATTCAAGGTAATTGAGAGTTGCGATCGCTATCCAAACTCGCCTTACTGTGGAGGGTTTCAATCCCTGATAGGGATTCAAGGTAATTGAGAGTTAGACTTGTAAATAACTGCCGCCATTGATGTAAAGTTTCAATCCCTGATAGGGATTCAAGGTAATTGAGAGCTGGGATGCTTTGCCATACCTCAGCGGGGGATTAAGTGAGGTTTCAATCCCTGATAGGGATTCAAGGTAATTGAGAGAATCTCTAACCTCGCGTAATTGCTGGACTTCAAGGTTTCAATCCCTGATAGGGATTCAAGGTAATTGAGAGGAAAGACTCTCGGCAGTTGGTACGATTCCATGATTCAGGTTTCAATCCCTGATAGGGATTCAAGGTAATTGAGAGTCTTTAAGTGATTCAGGCATTACTGCGGCTGCCTTCTCTCAAGTTTCAATCCCTGATAGGGATTCAAGGTAATTGAGAGCATAGACCAACTCTTTAGTGCCGTACTTAGTTTGAGGTTTCAATCCCTGATAGGGATTCAAGGTAATTGAGAGAGCGGCAACCTGAAAGGCTGACTGTATGAAGTATTCAAGGTTCGTTTGCGCGAATGTTCCAATCATCTCCAAAAACTTGCTTCTTGTCAAGAATGAAAATTGCTGAAACCCTTACCTGCTATGGTGCGCGAATCCCTCTATGCGGGTGATAGCTTCAAACCGTTGTCTCATCAAGAATCCAGTCGATTCTTAGAGTAAGTTCTCAAAAACACCTACCCCTTCGCGCATTCAGCAAGATAAACACCTACGAGCAATTGTCCAAACAAATCAGGAAAATTGCTTTTCCTCACACCCTATCCCAATCTAGAGAATGTCAAAGTCCAGTTAGAGTCGGCACTTCAATAGAGGCTAGCTGGTCGAGAGATTGCCAGATTTTTTGTAAGAGTGGGTCTAATCCAAGGCGAGTAGCCGCTGAAATCTGAAACACTGGCACCTGAGTTAGCTGGCTTAGTTGAGTTGCAATAGCATCTACAGTTTCTTTGTCAACAGCATCCACCTTGTTGAGAGCAAGAATTTGAGGACGTTCTGGTAAGCCACGCCCATAAGCGTGTAACTCCTCTTGAATAATTTGATAATTAGCGATCGCATCATCAGCCGTCGCATCAATCAGGTGTAGCAACAAGCGTGTGCGCTCAATATGACGCAGAAAATCGTGACCCAGACCTGTCCCCTGATGCGCCCCAGCGATTAGTCCAGGAATATCTGCAAAAACTGTACCGTCACCATTTGGCTTACGCACAACACCCAAATTTGGAATCAGTGTCGTAAAGGGATAGTCGGCTACCTTTGGTCGGGCAGCAGAAAGAGACGAAATCAAGGTAGATTTACCAGCATTCGGTAAACCAATAATCCCCACTTCTGCCAGTAGCTTCAACTCCATGCGTAAAGTGCGTTTCTCGCCTTCAAGTCCCGGTAAAGCATACTCTGGCGCCCGATTGCGATTACTCAGGAAGTACTTGTTTCCCAAACCTCCCTTTCCACCTTTGGCGACACAAAGCCTTTGCCCCGGTTCCACCAAATCGCCCACGATTTCATCCGTATGAGCATCATAGATGACCGTACCACAAGGAACTTCAATAATGCGATCGCCTCCATCTGCACCTGTCCGATTATTCGGCCCTCCGCGCCCACCGTTCTCACCTTGGAAGTGATGGGCATATCTGAAGTCCAGCAAGGTTTGTAGGTTTTGGTCGGCGACTAAGATAACATCACCACCACGTCCCCCATTACCACCCGCAGGGCCACCCGCAGGCACATACTTCTCCCTCCGAAATGCGACAATGCCATCGCCACCCTTGCCTGCTTCTACTTCAATTTCCGCTTGGTCAATAAATTGCATTGTTTAGTTGTTAGTTGTTAGTTATTGATAGTTAGTTGTCAGCGACTAACCACTGATTACCTAACAATAGTCTGAGATATCCTCACCCTTCTCATCTGCCAGATAGGATAAAGCCCTAAAACGCAAGCCGACTAACTGCTCATAGAGGGGATTAATCTTACACAGTGGCGGGATGTGGACGATTTTGTGTCCAAATAGCTTGACATCCCGCTCGAAGGGACATTGAGCTGGAATCATTTTGCACATAAATCGTGCTAACCGTGGGTCATGAATTTCCATGCCATCTAGCCACTCCCGCACTGGGTGCAGAACATCCGAATGGGGGTGAGGAGACGTTCCTGGTTCCTGAGCTAATTCAGCTATTGGGTTAGCTGCCGTAGTGACTTTGCTGTCATAAAGCGTCAGCCGCAGTGATTCTAGCGCCTCCACCTTCAACCCCAGTGCTTCACAGAACTCATGTAGAACATCCGCTTCCGTGGTTGAGTACACACCGTCTGCTAGCGCTACCATCACAGCCGTTCTCAAGAAATTCTCTGCCCTTGCCGAGTCATTACCCAAAGCCGCCGCAAGTTCCTCCGCCGAGATGGGTTCATCAAGCGAGGACAAATCCTTTGAAGGAGCTAGTTCTTCTTGCGCGATTTGGGTAAGTATCTCTTGTTCTTCTGGGTCAAAATGACCGTCTGCCCAAGCAACCGTGAATAAACCCCGCAGCCATGCGGTTATTTGTTCTTCTGCGTAAGGAGATTGAATTACACTCGTCATAACTCGCTTTCATTAAATCTACGGACGCTATTTTAAGAGCTATTTTTGGCTCTGTCTCTCCTAGTTGTAACGTAGGAGACTAGACAACTTGCACACCTAATCGTTTCGTGACTTCATCGAAGTTCGGGCTGTTCCTCTTTGTGATTTTAACGAGTGCTGGCGAAAAATTCTGCTCAAAGCTGGGGTGCTACCCCTACTGGCTACAGCTATAAGGTTGTGAAACAAGCGCTACTACTCAGGAAAACAACAAAGCTGATGCCTGATAGCTGACGGTTTTCTGCTATAGCCGTTCTAAATGATTCATGAAGGCGAGAATCTGAACCTCATTCTCATAACTGTTTTAGTTAAACTTATTCAAGTTGTATCAGGTCGCAACTGAAGGAATCCTTTATATTAATTAAGACTAATCCTATTTAATTTTTTGCTTAACATGGCTCAAATCAAATTGAGTGGAATATACATTTACCCCATTAAATCGGCGAGGGGCATTTCCTTAGAAACGGCTCAGGTTGAGAACCGTGGCTTTCAATACGATAGACGCTGGATGTTAGTTGATGAAACGGGAAAGTTCATGACACAGCGTAAGTTTCCTCGTATGGCGTTGATTGGTGTACGCCTAGAAGGAAATCAGTTAATTGTTGAGGCTCCTAATCATGGAAGTATTGCTATCCCAACATCCCTTGATAGTGGCGATACCATTTTTGTCCAAGTGTGGAATGATGTCTGTGAGGCAATCTCTCTGACAGCAGAAGTTAATCAGTGGTTTAGTGAGTTTCTAGGAACCTCCTGTCAGTTGGTGTTCATGCCAGAACGCTCGCACCGACTAGTCAGTTCTCATTATTCGATGCAAAATGAGCTAGTGAGTTTTGCTGATGCGTTTCCATTTTTACTAACGTCTGAAGCATCGCTCCAAGATTTAAATGAGCGATTGGATGAGCCTGTCCCAATGAATCGCTTCCGTCCCAATTTGGTCGTTTCTGGTTGTGAGGCGTTTGCTGAAGATACTTGGCGACAAATCCGCATTGGTTCGATTCTATTTCATGTCGTTAAGGGATGCGATCGCTGTGTGGTAACCACAATTGATCAAACGCAAGGAATTCGAGGAAAAGAACCATTAGTCACGCTAGCTAAATATCGCCTCTGGGATAGAAAAGTTTGGTTTGGGCAAAACTTAGTTCCATCACAACTCGGAACACTCGAGGTAGGAGATTCAGTAGAAATTCAAAGCTTGAACACAGAATCATTATTAATCTCATAATTCTCGACTTAATCCTCACCAAACCTTGCTGTAGCAGTCGTATCCTGCCAATTTCATCTTTGGGACTGTTCTAGTAAAACTGGATAAAGTTGTACTAGCTCTTTAATCTGGGTAATCCCTTATACTCATAAGGCTAAACCTATTCAATTTATTAGTTCATTTCAATAATGCATAATTTCCTACCCATTGCTTATTTTCAAAATAAATTTTTACCTTTTGCAGAAGCGAATGTTTCTATTGCAACCCACGCCTTACACTACGGGACAGGAGCGCTTGGGGGATTACGTGGTATCCCCAACCCTGAGAATTCTCAGCAAGTCCTACTATTTAGATTAGAGCGACATTGCCAACGATTCAGTAATAGTGCTAAATTTCTTCACTACGATTTACCAGCTGATAAAATTAAGCAAATTATCATTCAATTTGTAGAGCAAAATAAGCCAACAGCGTCGTTCTATATTAGACCATTTATTTATACCTCAGGTTTAGGAATTTCCCCTAGACTCCATAACATTGAAAAAGACTTTTTTGTTTACGGCTTAGAAATTGGCGATTATCTACCTCCAGAAGGAATTAGTTGCCGGATTAGTTCTTGGTATCGGCAAGAAGACCGGAGTTTGCCCCTCAGAGCGAAAATCAGCGCTGCTTATATTACTTCTTCTTTAGCAAAAACTGAAGCGTTTGAATCTGGTTTCGACGAAGCGATTTTACTCAATTCTCAAGGTAAAGTCAGTGAAGCTTCTGGCATGAATATATTCATAGTCAGAAACGGAGAACTAATTACTCCGGGTTTTGACCAGGATATTCTAGAAGGCATTACTAGGGATAGCGTGATTACTGTTGCAAGAAATTTGGGAATTAAAACCCTAGAACGACCTGTTGATAAATCTGAACTATTTATCGCTGACGAAGTTTTCTTGAGTGGGACAGCGGCTAAGGTTACTCCTGTTAAAAAAGTTGAGAACTATGAACTTCCCAAAACTAGACCAATAACTGAATCAATTCGAGAAAAGATTACAGCAATTACCGAAAATCGAGATTCTCAATATAGTGATTGGGTAGATGTAATATCTATTTAAAGCATCTCTTCCGCGTTTCTTTGTAGAGAAGGAGGTTAGGGTGTTAGCCTATTTAGGTTGAATTTCTAGTTCCTTGTAGCCAGTAACAGTATCCACTGTTCTCAAAAATGTGAAATCTTCAGTAGTGCCGACAATTATCTCTGCGGTTGTATAGATAATGCAACCGTCTACGAGATGTCCGCCAATAGTTTCACCATTTTTATCAGATAGGGAAATATGTAGATGAAGTCCGTGAGTGGAAAGCGTACCAACCAGGGAAACTATCTCAAATCTTTCCTCAAATACTTGAGTTTCGTCTTGACTCGCAAAGCGTAGGGTTGCTTGTTTGAGGCTACCAACGGTAGTAAGGATAAAGCCTGATTGGATATTATTTTGTTCTACGAACGTTTTCAGGCTGGCTTTTAAATCTTGTTCAGGTTTTAATCGAATTGGAAAAATCTTCATAGACAATCCTTACTCCAACTCTGACTTATCAATCTGTTGGAACAAATATTCTGCACTACATAGTGCTACTGAGGTAAAATAACTCACCAGTTATATAGCAGTTCTCCTTTGGATGAGGTAAAAGGTTCTGGGTTTTCGGGAATTGGGAATAGGCAAGAAAGTAAGATGTACCTCACTGATACGAGAATCGCTATAACCCTCTTCTGTCACTCTCCGAAAACTTTTGCCATTGCTGAAGTCTAGAACTAACCTATGGTAGGCGATCGCAGACTTTTTCCTTCATAGAAATTGATCCGAGTAGGGAAATTGCCAAAATTAGATGGGCAAACGCTGTATTCCCTAATACACCTCCTTTGTAGAAAATATTAATAATAGGAAAAACCGGAGAGTGACAGAAGAGGGATAAATGGGCAAGAGGTAAGAGAGGTTGTTATAGCAGTAGCCACGAATGTTAGGACATTAAGGGGAGAAGAGCGTTTCTTAACTAGAGCCGCTTTGACCGAAAGCTGACCGCTGAAAGCTGACTGCTGATGGCTATATGACTGGAAAGACATAGGTGGTTGGGTAAAGCGATCGCGTTTCCGAAGGATAGATAACCCAACGCATAGCTCTTGTAGCGTTTGATTTCGTTACCTCATCGCAATCTACCTGGTTTAGAGCTGTTGTCTTCACAGCGATGTTACAGATCTGCCTTAAAGTTGCCTGATAGACCACAACTTAATCTGAATACAGATATTATTATCGGAAGAGCAGCTATAGCTCATTGGTAAGAAGTGGAAATGTCAAGAAACCAGCGGCTAGAGAACCAAGATAAGATTATCGACAAGCTCCAGAGCAGAATACTTGAGACTTTAAATAAAGAGAACATGGAAGCCAGTGATTTTCAAAAGCTTCAATTCCTCAGCCTTAGTCTAAGAGCAGTCTCAGAAGCTACTAGACATCTAAACACTTTGCCCTAATTAAAATAAGGTGGGCAATCTTGCCCACCCTACTAAACTAATTACGGCTTAATTAAATGCCCTTCCAACTTACGGTAATTAGCAATTCGCCTTGCACGCTCTAGGGGGGGATAAAGAAGCATTGCTGCTAAGGGAAAGCTAGTTCCTAACACAGCAGACATGACTGGTAGATTATTGAAAAATCCTAATTTAAACCCAATCCCTAAACTAATTCCTAAAGCTCCTGACAATATAGACACTCCGCAAGCCAAGGTTTTACTAAATCCTCGATTTAAGCAACTTGCCGCAACGCCTTCGCCCTCAAAGGCTGCCATAAACACCACAGCATCAACAGCAGCAAAGGCAGCGATCGCAGCATTTGTGGCTCGAAATTTCGCCCCGAACCCTGTAACCATCATTGCCGCGACTCCAGCAAAAAATACGGCGGCTACAGTATCCAGCGCTTTTAGCGGTAGCCCAAACCTGGATCTAATCTTAGCGACAACATTAGAGATAAAGTTAGAAGTGACGGCTGCCATTACTCCTAACAAGGCAACAAAGGCGGACACAAAAATTGCGATCGCCATTCCCAATGTCCCACTTTTGTTGACAATCCCCTCCCAAGCTGAGGTTTCAACCCAAGTTGCCACTGCCGCAAAAAACACCAGTAAAGCCAGGGAAAAATAAGGCATTTTTTTCGTAGCGATTGGCACTGGAGCGGTGTTGACTTTTATATTGACAATCTGGGTTCCTGGTTGAGAATTGCTGTGAATTAATAGCTCTCGCTCAAAAGTCTTGTTTGCCATCAACCGACTGGTGTCAACCGTGATTTTGCACAGTGCATTATTATCGACAAACTCAGACTGTTCCAGCCAAATCCATCTGTGGAAGTCAGGAGTATGGGGTGGGTCACTTAAATGCGAGGCAACTTCTAAGCGACTTTCCAGAACCGTATCCGGAACCGAATTAGTAATGGTAATCGTTTGACTTAACTTTTCACCTAGTTTTTTGGCGGTAAATTCCAAGCTCGTTTGATTGAGCTTAACTTCTGGGGTACGGATAACATAGATAGGTTTGAGAGCTTCCAGTGCCGTTGCTGCATCAGGAAAACGGTCTTTTGGTTTGAGTTCAACCATCTTTTGCAGCCACTCAATCCACCGTAGACTCAGCTTAGGAACAAGATGCTTGAAGTTGATTCGGTAGTCGTCATCAATTAAGTTACTAATCGCTGTAGATGGCGTACCAGTTAGCAAGCAAATTAGGGTTGCCCCTAAACCATAGAGGTCGGATGCCTCACTCAACTGCCGATTAAATAGCTGTTCGGGTGCCATAAACCCGATTGTGCCTTTGGCGACGCTGCTTACAGCCACTTCACTATCACCAATCCTCGCCAAGCCGAAATCTACGAGGAAAACATTGATCTTGTCATCCACCAAGATATTCTCCGGTTTGAGATCTCGATGACTAATGGCAGGAATGCGATTTTGCAGGTAAACCAAAATGGAAAGCAAAGAAACTGCAATTTGCTTAATTTCATCTGGGTCAAAACTGCGGGGTACGACGAGAGAGGGTGCCCTTTTATATTCCTGCACTAGGCAAAAGCCTTGTGAGGTTTGAAAAGACCCTAAGTAGCGAGGGATACCGGGATGATTTAGTCCTCGCAAAACTTGGATTTCGCGCTCGATGGTATCGTAGTCTGACCAATTAGTGCCACGTTTTGCAAATTGAAATTGCTTAATAACAATGGGTTGCCCCCCCATTTTCCCCTTAGCCAGGGAGGAGGCTGAAGGCAGAGGAATAGCAAGATAGGTCACTCTCCCACCAGCGCGATTGTGACCTAACTCTCTAACGACCCTGAAACCGTGGCTGGATAAATCTGGAAAATTGCTCATGAGTGTGAGGAGGAAGGCATGTCTTCGGCGAATTGCCCTATTCTTCAGGAAATTCTACCGCTTCTCCAGAAGACTTGGCTCGGAGAACGGGAACGGACACAAGATGTGCGATCGCGTATTCTATCGCACAGCCATGTGTTGCATTTATCCACGATACCGCTTTCCTCAAAAGATGAGGGGGATCGCTTATCAATTGGTTAATACCAGTTGAATTCTGTTGTACCAGGACGATTCGGGCAGGGCAAAGCAGAAAAGGAGCAATTTATTCCTTTCCTCTCACTGAATTACCGCAATCTCGGCTACGCCTCAACGGGTGTTCGATAGTCGCTCTCTTCTTCAACACTCAGAGGTGGGGTATCTTGATTCGTAATCAAACGCGCCCCACGTTTACGGGTGAAGTAGTTCCAGCCCCACTGAATCAGCACAAGCAGTTTGTTGTCAAACTCAATTAAATAGAAGATGTGAATAAAAATCCAGGCAAGCCAAGCCGGGAAGCCGGAAAACTTGATAAAGCCTAGGTCTACAACTGCCGCATTGCGTCCAATTACCGCTAAGCTGCCGTAGTCGTTGTAGTGGAATGCAGGTAGCGTCTCTCCTTTGAACCGTTGCTTGATAAGACGAGCGACATACTGCCCTTCTTGCATCGCAACGGGTGCAACACCGGGTAAGGGTTTGTCATTTTGGTGAGGGAAGTTCGCCAAGTCACCAATGACAAAAATATTTGGATGGTTCGGTACACTGAGGTCTGGTTCTACTATCACTCGCCCTGCGCGATCGAGTTCGGCCCCCGTGGCTTTGGAAACTATCTCTCCCATCCCAGAAGCTTTCATGCCAGCCGCCCACAAAACAGTTCGCGCCGCAATTTGTTCAGTCTCATCACCTTTGCGGATAGTCACAACATCATCTTCAATGTTGGTGACCATAGCCTTGGTTTGTATCGTAACTCCCAAACGCTCTAGTGAGGCTTGAGCTTTTGCCGACAGCTCAGGTGGATAAGGCGGCAAAACTCGATCCATGCCTTCTATCAGTAGAATTTTGGCTTCCGATGTGTCGATGTTGCGGAAGTCGTTCTTCAAGGTGGTGTAGGCAAGTTCTGCCATCGCCCCAGCTAATTCGACTCCTGTTGGGCCACCTCCCACTAAAACAAAGGTTAACCAAGCACGGCGCTTTTCTGGGTCTGTTTCTTTTTCTGCGGCTTCAAACGCAACAAAGATACGCCGCCGCATTTCTAGGGCATCTTCTACGGTTTTCAAGCCAGGAGCCTTAGGTGCCCATTGATCGTTGCCAAAGTAGTGATGGCTAACGCCTGTCGCAACGATGAGGCTGTCGTAATTGAGTTCTCGGTTTTGTACTTTGACGGTTTGCTGCTGAGGGTCTATTTCCGTCACTTCCCCCATCAGCACTTCTGTATTTTTCTGACGGCTTAATACCGCCCGCAAAGGAGAGGAAATATCACCCGCCGATAATCCACCTGTGGCAACCTGATAAAGCAAGGGCTGAAACAGGTGAAAATTTCGTTTATCAATTAGCGTGACCTTTACAGGTGCCTTGGCAAGAGCCTTTGCGGCATAAAGCCCACCAAATCCGCCACCAACGATGACAACATGATGAGGAGACTGGTCTTTGGCTTCGCTTAGCATAAAGGTTGTTTCCCTATGGATTTAACGGCTTAGACAATTAATTTGAGAAGGAATTAACTATCTTACGGCTCTTAACAAATACTAATCTAAATAAATTTATATTAAAAGTCACTAAGTATAAGTATCAATGTATACGGGGTTAATTTATGATCCCTATTTTCTTACGTCTACTGAAAATCACTGGTACAAGAACGTGCGATCGCAGACAGAGTGAAAATGCGACTCTAGCTCATCACTAGGAGAGGTTCGTCACAGAAGGCGATCGCGGCTAATCAATCACATCCATAACAGCCGTTGCCAAAAATCGAAACTTAACACTATTTGTGATAAGTAGAAGAGATGCTGAACGATTTATCTCTTCTACATCTCTTACAACTAGCCAGTCCGGCGTTGCCAGTCGGTGCTTATAGCTATTCCGATGGCTTAGAAGCCTTAGTTGAGGCGGGTGTAATTCACAACCCAAAAAGCTTATGGTATTGGCTAGAGCAGGAACTACGTTATGGGGCGATTCGCTTGGAAGCCGCAGTGATGGTGCGAGCTTATCGGAGTGTTATCAATGGTGATGTTGAGGCGTTAGGGTATTGGAATGCTTGGGTGAGTGCTGCAAAAGAAACGGCTGAGTTGCGATCGCAAAGTTGGCAGATGGGGAACTCTCTAATGCGATTGCTTCGGGATTTACCACCACCCAAGACACAATTGCCTATCTCTCTAGCAGATTTGACAGCAGCAGCAGGTACACCTTGTAATTATGCGATCGCTTTTGGGATTGGGGCGGCTTATTGGCAAATAGATCTTACCGCTTCTGTGCTTGGCTACCTGCACAGTTGGGCATCTAATCTGATTGGTGCAGGTGTCAAACTGATTCCCCTCGGTCAAACGGCTGGTCAACAGTTACTACTTGAACTTGCTAGTAGCCTCTCTTTAGCTAGCCAAGACATTTTAGCCTTAAAGGATGAGCAATTAAGTAGTTGTGGCTGGGGATTGGCGCTTGCCAGTATGGCGCATGAAACTCAGTACACGCGGTTATTTCAGAGTTGATGGAGAGCGGTCAGCGGTCAGCGCTCAAAGGGGTTGGGGGTTAGGTTTTTCTGCTGTACACGCGCATAACAGAGAAATGCTATATATTTTTCACTACTATTCAAAGCTCAAAATGCTATGAGTGCTTTTCGTGTTGGGATTGCGGGTCCCGTGGGTTCAGGGAAAACGGCTTTATTAGATGCTTTGTGTAAGGCGATGCGGGTATCGAGCCAAATCGCTGTAGTGACCAATGATATTTATACCCAAGAAGATGCTCAGTTTTTGGTGCGTTCTCAGGCATTAGAGAGCGATCGCATTTTGGGTGTTGAAACGGGGGGTTGCCCTCACACGGCTATCCGTGAGGATGCCTCAATGAACCTAGCCGCTATTGAACAGCTAGAACAGCGATTGACTGGCTTAGACTTGGTATTTTTAGAAAGTGGTGGTGATAATCTAGCTGCAACCTTTAGCCCAGAACTTGTTGATTTAACCATCTATGTTATTGATGTAGCGGCTGGTGACAAAATTCCCCGGAAAGGAGGCCCCGGAATTACGAAATCTGATCTTTTAGTAATCAATAAAATCGACCTCGCCCCTCAAGTGGGAGCTGATTTAGGTGTCATGGAACGCGACGCTAAAAAAATGCGAGGTGATAAACCGTTTGTTTTTACAAATTTGAAGACTCAGGAAGGATTAGGAGTTGTGATTGACTTCGTTAAACTGCACATGGGAGAGCAGAGTATGATTGGTGGAACGGGTACTGTGCGTAGTTGATGCCCGCACTGGTAAAGTAATGACGAACTCTGTCCCTTGATTCGATGCTGAATGTGCCTGAATATTGCCGTGATGTTGAGTAATAATTTGGTAGCTAATCGCTAAACCTAAGCCTGTGCCTTTACCTGGCTCTTTTGTTGTGAAAAATGGGTCAAATATTCGATCTTTAATTGCGGCTGGAATCCCAGAACCATTATCAGAGATTGAGATTGCTACCCAGTTTTGATCGAGTACTTTGGTGCAAATCTGAATTGTAGGAATTGGGGGTTGGGAGGAAGATGCAGGGAGTTTTGTAGACATATCCCCGTATTCTCTTTCCTTATCGCCTACTTCCAAGGCATCAATGGCGTTGCTCAGGATATTCATAAATACCTGATTCAGTTGCGCCGGAGAACACTCTACGAGTGGTAATTCCCCATACTGTTTTATAACTTCAATTCCTTGCTTGATACGGTTATTGAGAAGGATGAGCGTGCTATCAATTCCTTCATGGAGATTGACTGCTTTCATGCCAGCTTCGTCTAGGCGGGAGAAGTTTCTGAGGGATAGAACAATCTCACGGATACGCTCAGCACCTCCTTTCATGGAGGAGAGGATTTTGGGTAAGTCTTCGGCAAGAAAGTCAAGCTCAATTGCTTCAATCTGCTCTTGAATTACGGGTAGTGGTTCAGGGTATTGTTGCTGATAGAGACGCACTAATGAAAGTAAGTCCTGAATGTATTCAGTGGTGTAGTCCAGGTTGCCATAGATAAAGTTGACAGGATTGTTGATTTCGTGAGCCACACCAGCAACCATTGCACCTAAGCTGGACATTTTTTCGGTTTGAATGAGTTGCGCTTCGGCTAGCTTGAGTTCCTTTGTGTAGACAGCAATGCGTTGTATGAGTTGATTAAGAGAGGTGGCAAGGACACCGACTTCATCATTGGTTGTCACAGGTACCCGAAGTTCAAAGTTAGATTCTTCTGTTACTTGTTGAGCAACCTTAGTGACGGTTTTGATCGGTTGGGCGATCGCATTACTGGTGTATAAAGCGAGTGCCACAGCAAGCGCTGCTGATAGCACCATACTGGACACAATAACTTGCACTCGCAATGCACCTGCCCGCTTTAGGGTAATAGCTGCTTGCTTGTCTTGGTCTTTTGCTCTCTCAATTAGCTGCTGGAGTTTAGACTAGAAGTGAGCAGAGTGAAGAAACGACACAGGTAAGTTACTGGTATCGAAAGTAGTGAAAGGGTAACTGTGCAATGCACAGTTACCCTTCGACGGAAGATGAGAGAAGCATCACCAACTCTCAGCTACCGCTATGGAAGTTATCGCTAAACTTAAAGACTTTCGTCAAGCAGCCTACAATCACCTATGTAGGTAACCTTGCAAGAGCGGACAATGGAGCATTACTGCACTAACGGTGTACCAGGAAATCTACCGGTTGCGAAAGGACAAGGCTACAGTACGATTGCCTGGATACCAGAGGCACAAGGAAGTTGGGCATTACCCTTGAGACATGAGCGGATTACCAGTTGGGAAAGCCCAATTGATAAAGCTGTATGGCAACTTAAACAGGTGTGTCAGTATTTGCCGGTGCGACCAATATCCCTATGGGATAGTGAGTATGGATGCGCCCCTTTTGTCTGAAAGACGGCTAACCTAGCTGTAGATAAATTAATGCGTCTGCGCTCGAATCTATGTTTATGGGGTGCACCACCCGCTTATTCGGGTAAAGGGCGACCCCGTATTCATGGTGACAAGTTTAAACTCAATGACCCTCAAACTTGGAAGGAACCCGTAGAAATCCTTGAGGTGGATGAGCCAAAACTGGGACGTTTGCGAATTAGTCTATGGGAGAATTTGCACTTCCGTAAGGCATCTAAGCATCCGATGTCGCTGCTACGAGTTGAGCGCCTTTGTGAACGGCGTTCTGGCAAAGTTGCCCAACCTTTGTGGCTGGCTTGGATAGGTGAACAAATACCGGTCCTAGCTGAAGTTTGGCGACTTTACCTACGGCGCTTTGCCATTGACCACTGGTATCGATTTGCTAAACAGCGCTTGCACTGGACTCTTCCCAAACTGAGTACTCCAAAACAGTCTGAACGATGGAGCGACCTGATGCCATTGATGACCTGGGAACTTTGGCTAGCTCGTGATATTGTGGCTGACAATCCCCTCCCTTGGCAGAAGCCAATCACCCCATTAACGCCAGGAAGGGTTGCTCAGGCAATGGGTGGAGTTTTTGCCATGATTGGCACACCTGCCCAACCCCCCAAACCTCGTGGAAAGTCTCCAGGCTGGCCGACTGGAGAACCTCGTCTACGTAAACCTACTTATCCACTAGTCAAAAAAGGCACTAAAAAAGGCAAGCAACCCCTCAAGACATCAGCTTAATCCTCTAATTTTTTATCTTTTAGCTTTTGTCTGATCAACTCAGCGCTGCTGGGTCATTTTGTCGTGCTTAGTCTAAATAGCAGTTAGCTGGTTTAACTGCTCAAAAAGCTGATCTAACGCGATCGCAACTTCGCCACTGCTGTTTCTTAATAGTTCCTGTTGTGCTGGCAGAATTTCATCTTGTCTCAAGTTCCAAGCATTGATTTGCCGTAAGAGGGACTGTGTAACGCTTCTGTAACCCTCTACGGTGATATCGGCTCTGTGTAATATAGTTTGTAACGTCTCGGTATCTGCTTTGGCGAGGTTGTCGGAATTGTTGATAAAGCGTTCTGTTTCTAAAATCGCTTGTTTGGCTTGATGAACTACTCCGACCTGCTAACGCTGAGGTCGGAGTTTCCAACTCCCTCAGCAGCAGATAGTTGTTTTTGTCGCTTCTTCGCCCCTAGTTGTCTCATGCTTCCGCACGAAGTAGAGCTAGGCGACTCTGCGACTAAAGAGGCTCGTTCCAAACCCCTTGCCCAAATCAAATTGACCTGAGCTGCATTAACATCCCTATCCTCAACGTTGTTACAGTTGGGATTAGAGCAAACATGAACTCTATCCGCTAATGTCTTAGGCGTTAACTCCCAACATTTTGCACACCGCTGAGTAGGCTTAAGTGTTTGAGTTGGAGACTCTACATAGAATCCCCCTGCCTCAGATAATTTGTACTCAAGCATTTGTCCAATCATTCCAAAGCCAACGTCTAAGATTGAACGGTTCAGCCCTGACTTTTGAGCTTTCCGTTTACCCTTTTTGGCTTTTCGTGTCATCCCCTTGACATTTAACTTCTCGCCAGCAACTAGGCTATTACCGCTAACTATGTTACTGGTTGTTTTGTGCAACCAATCTTCTCTTTGACGGGCTACTTTTCGCTGTAATTGCGAAACTTTTTGACGCTCACGATTCCATCGTCGTGAGGCTTTTACTCTCTTGTTTCGATTGGGTGCGCGTTTGCGTCGCAAGTTTTTGGATGCTGCTTTGATTTGACGCTGACCTTTCTTGATGAAGTCGGGTTTGGCTATCTTCTCACCAGTCGAAAGCGTAATCGCATCCTTGCAGCCCAAATCGATACCGACAGAATCAACACCTGTATTGCGAACTGGAGAACACTGAACAGTAATAGATACAAACCATGCTCCATTGCGGAACATGATAGTGCAAGTAGTAGGAACTCCCCACGTCCTCGCCTGTCCACGCATCTGAATTTTACCCAGATTGGTAATATTTAGATGCCCGTTTTTTCCATCCGTCTCAGCCTTCCAGCCAGATTTGCATGGGTAAGTCCAACCACCATAGCGACGGGACGCTTTAAATTTCGGGTATCCCCCTAAGCCTTTAAAAAACCTCGAAAACGCAAAATCTACCCGCTTTAAAGTAGCTTGCAAAGCATGAGAGCCTAAAGGCTTATACTCTGTCCAGACTTCTTTAAAATCAGGTAGACAATTCTGTTGCTCCAGGTAATTAACAGAGTGACCAAACTTTTGATACTGAGTCTTTCTGTTATACAGGGTGGCATTATACAAAGCACAATGAAGCTTGCGCCAGTAGTGAAGCGTCTTCTCCTGCTGACGGTTTGGATTAAGCTTGAATGTGATGCGCCGTGTTGTTACCATGTCAGTATTGTACACCCATTTGTGAGTGCATGGTAAAAACTGAAAGACTTAACATTAGAACGACAGAGCAACTCAAGAGCAAAATTGAAGCTGTAGCTGCATTGCGTGGTATTACCGTTTCTGAAATGGTAAATGACTATATCAAGCGGCTTCCCAACCCAAAAAGTTAGTTTGGTCAGCTCCGTCCCTACGCTGACCCGCTACCCCTGGTTACTTCGTTGAACCAGGGGATTGCCGCGAAATGTTCAATGCTTTGAATAAACTCCTCATTTTCGTATCGTAGCCAGACAGGGTTTCCCAAGACGACAGGAAAGCGGGAAGCGTGCGATCGCGCTTGTAATATGGCTGTTTGTAATTCTTTAAGCAGGTGTTCTTGCTGATGGGCGCGGGTTAATTGAACAATTGCCCGATTTTGATAATGCTCTCCAATCGCTAACCCAGCAATCGTTCCTGAAATTGCAATTCCTACAGCAAGCGCGTACCCAGCACCAATTTTTTGCCGAATACTTGCACTTAAGAGCCTGAAGCGTAGTTGGCGCATTGTGCATGGCTTGAGCCAATGTGACACCAAAGCGCTCTTTACCCTGTGCCCTTTTCCCCCTTCATCTGCATGGACAGTTTGATGTTCTTGAACCCGCACCGATGGCAGTAGGTTAAAAACGGCTGAGTACTTATGCCGAGTGGGATGCATTAGTGCCTTGCACCTCAGCCACGAAAGGAATCGCAGCATCTGTCTGGTACTATAAAAATCATTTATAGCAGCTATAAACAGTTCAAATTAAACAACTTTATGAAATTCTTAATAAGTTTTCTCGTGGACTTGTCAAGAATCTATAAGAATTCCTCAGCTAGCTCCTATCTATTTACGGCTGAGAAGACGGCTGATCCCCACTAGTTCCGCTTTCTAACTATTAAATAATCAAGTTTTTGTATCGTAGACAACAATTGATGGGGTAACCTCGCTCTAATATCGCAGCTTGAATGTGTGTCTCTATATCAACAGGCTGAAATTTTAAGAGAGGGGTAGATCAAGGCATGGCAAGGCGATTCGGACGGCGGAAATTTTTGGTCTACGGCTCCGCGACTTTGGGAACAAGCCTTCTATTGAAAGCTTGTGGCGGCAGTCAAACAACTACAGCAGAAAGTCCAACAGATTCGGCATCCCCAGCAGCGGCTAGCAGTAGCGGCGACACGATTAAAGTCGGGATTCTCCACTCCCTCAGTGGCACGATGGCGATTAGTGAAAAGAGTGTCGTGGATGCTGAACAGCTAGCGATTAAGGAAATTAACGCAGCGGGCGGTGTCTTAGGCAAGCAGATAGAAGCAATTGTTGAAGATGGTGCCTCGGATTGGCCGACCTTTGCCGAGAAAGCAAGAAAGCTGATTGACCAGGATAAGGTTCCTGTTGTCTTCGGCTGCTGGACTTCTGCCAGTCGTAAGGCAGTACTGCCAGTTTTTGAAGAGAAGAAACATATGCTCTGGTACCCCGTACAGTACGAGGGTCAGGAGTGTTCTAACAACATTTTCTATACGGGTGCTGCCCCAAACCAGCAAATTGAACCCTCTGTTGATTGGTTATTAGAAAACAAGGGCAAAGAATTTTTCTTGGTAGGTTCTGACTACGTTTTCCCACGCACTGCCAACACAATTATCAAAGCGCAATTAGAAGCCAAAGGTGGCAAAACCGTTGGGGAAGATTACCTGCCTTTGGGTAATACAGAAGTTACGGCGATTATTACTAAAATCCGGGCGGCTTTACCGAACGGTGGGGTGATTTACAACACCCTGAATGGTGACAGTAATGTTGCCTTCTTTAAGCAAATGCAAGGTGCAGGTTTAGGCCCAGATAAGTACCCTGTCATGTCGGTGAGCGTTGCTGAAGAAGAAGTTAAAGCAATTGGTGTCGAGTACCTCAAAGGTCATTATGCCGCTTGGAATTACTTCCAAACCGTAGAGACACCTGCCAATCAAAAGTTTGTCGCGGCGTTTAAGAAAGAGTATGGTGACGACCGAGTGACGAACGACCCGATGGAAGCGGCTTACATTGCTGTTTATTTGTGGAAACAGGCAGTAGAGAAGGCGAAAACGGCTGATGACTTGGAGGCAGTGCGTAAGGCAGCTTATGGACAGACATTGGATGCGCCCGAAGGAACTGTAACAATGGACCCCAACCATCATCTTGCGAAAGTGGTACGGATTGGAGAGGTTCGGGATGACGGTCTATTTGAGATTGTCTATTCGACAGATAAATCAGTTCCGCCAATTCCTTGGAATCAATTTGTTGCTGAAACCAAGGGATTTGCCTGTGATTGGTCTGACCCAAGCAAGGGTGGGAAGTTCAAGACGACTTAAAACGTTGTTGGTTGTTAGTTGTTAGTTGTTAGAACACTCTGAAAATAATCTGTTTTTGAAGGTAATGAGTGAGAGATTGCTCAGAATTCAGCTAACAACCAACAACTAATAACAATAACCAACAACTAACAACTAATTGGAGAAAAGATGTGCTAGCAGGACTGTTAGATGGTCTATTTAGCGGCATTAGTATTGGTGCTGTTTTACTGATTGCAGCGCTAGGACTAGCTATTGTTTTTGGGCTGATGGGTGTCATCAACTTAGCCCACGGTGAGTTGATGATGCTGGGAGCTTACACGACGTTTGTTGTACAAAATGGCTTCAAAAAGCTCGGTGAGCCTTGGTTTGAAGCTTATATTTTCTTTGCCCTGATTCTGGCTTTCCTCGTCGCCGCAGCGGTGGGACTGGCTTTGGAACGGGGGGTAATTCGCTATCTTTATGGACGCCCTTTGGAGACATTGCTAGCAACTTGGGGCGTTAGCCTAATTTTGCAGCAATTTGTCCGTAGCGTGAACTGGGTTATTGTTGTTGGTCTGGTGGTGTTTTGTCTACTATTTTTTGGGGCAATGTGGATTGTCTCTCGACGCTCGGATATAGATCGAATTAGAAACTGGGTAGTGGCAGTAATGTTACCGCTATCAGTGGGGATTGCGATCGCGGTTGGGTCGTTTTTGAGTCAGACTTACAAGCTTGCCGCAACCAAGCCTTGGTTTGGGGCGCAGAATGTGGATGTCACAGCCCCTAAGTGGTTACGGGGTGGCTTACCATTGGGGGCTTTTCAACTTCCTTATGCAAGGCTATTTATTATTGGTCTGACAATTCTTTGTGTTGCGGCGATTTACTTATTTTTGCAGCGTTCGGCTTGGGGCTTACGGATTCGAGCTGTAACCCAAAACCGCAGTATGAGTTCTTGCTTGGGGATTCCGACCCAAAAAGTAGATGCTTTAACATTTGCTCTCGGTTCAGGATTGGCAGGGGTTGCGGGTTGTGCGATTAGTTTACTGGGTTCTGTCGGGCCAAATACAGGTCAGAACTATGTTGTCGATACATTCATGGTGGTAGTTGTGGGTGGTGTCGGCAAGTTGGTGGGGAGTATTTTTGCTGCGCTTGTGATTGGTACAGTCAACTACCTCATTGGTTCAGGAACTCTTGCTTTACTGTTTCTCCCGGTGAAGCCGTTGGCGGAATTCTTTACCTTCTTTGCAACAACCAGTATGGCAAAGGTGATGGTATTTGCTCTAATTATTGCTTTCCTTCAGGTGCGACCGGGTGGAATTTTTCCCCAGAAAGGGCGTTCTGTTGATGCTTAAGCATTTAGCTATCAGCGTTCAGTAGTCAGCTATTTTGAGTTGCCGACAAGCTTATACCGTAAATTTCTATCCCGTACTTCTATGACATCTGATTCAGTTATTGGAATCCCAGGACGTGACCGACGGCGACAGCATCGCCAAGCGCTTTTACTTGAGGTGGGTGTCATTGCCCTGCTTGCACTAATCCTCATTTTCCTGATGCCAGTAATTCTTTCTGGCTTTCGTCTCAGTTTGTTGGGGCGATTTTTGGCATTAGCGATCGCAGCCCTCGGCATTGATTTAATCTGGGGCTATACGGGGATGCTGAGTCTAGGTCACGGCATCTTCTTTGCTATTGGTGGTTATGCCTTAGCAATGCACTTGCAATTAGCCCCTGTGGAAGCAGGCACCCTACCAGAATTTATGAACCTCTACGGAGTGACTGAACTCCCTTGGTTCTGGAAGCCGTTTGACTCTTTCGGTTTTGCGGCGATTTGTGTGATTTTAGTTCCCTCCTTGCTTGGGGCATTGTTAGGATACCTAGTCTTTAGGAATCGTATCCGGGGTGTCTATTTCTCCATCCTTACCCAAGCCGCAACAATTGTTTTTTTCAACTTCTTCAACGGTCAGCAGAAACTCTTCAATGGTACGAATGGCCTAACGAACTACAAAACTCTGCTGGGGGCGAATGTGAATGCACCGCAGACACAGTTTGTCTTCTACACACTGACTGTGTTGTTCCTGGTGGGGGCTTATGTTCTCTCACGCTGGCTGACTAGAGGACGCTTTGGAAACTTACTGATTGCGATTCGTGATGATGAGAGTCGTGTACGCTTTACGGGCTATAACCCTACAGGTTTTAAGGTTTTGGTGTTTGGGATTTCTGCGGGTTTGGCGGGTTTAGCTGGGGCGCTTTTTACGATTCAAACTGGCATCATTTCACCGAAGGCGATGGATATTGCGTTTTCGATTGAGATGGTGATTTGGGTGGCGGTGGGTGGTCGCGCAACCTTGGTGGGAGCAATATTAGGGACGCTGGTGGTTAATTTTGCTAAGAGTCTTTTGAGTGAGAGGTTCCCTGATATTTGGTTGTTTTTCCAGGGGGCACTATTTTTGATTGTGGTGACGGTGCTACCGGATGGGTTAGTTGGTTGGTGGCGTTCTCATGGGGTGGAACGGATGCGATCGCTTTTTGGGTTACGCAAGCGGGTTATAACGTATCCAAGTTTGGAAGAAGACCCGGAGGTGCAACAGGAACGGGAAAATTTGGGGGCGAGGGATTAGTACTTAGTTAGTTATTTGCTCCCTCTTGGTAAAGGGGGTTGGGGAGTTTTTAACGTGGTATCAAAAAAGCATAATTAGTATTAGACGTTGACGTTGACTTACTCATAGCCTACTGTTTTCTGAAAAACCAAGACTTGGGGGGAAGACCCCCCAAACCCCCCTCTGGGGGACGGAGTGCCTCCCCCAGACCCCCTGCACAAGGGGATGGCTGTTGGAGAAGTTAATTGAGTTTATTGGTGTTGCTGACTTCGTTGAGAGATTTAAGAGATGTAGTTTGAGAGGTCGATGCAGTTGACTATTAGGGGCGAGGGAGTATGAACGGGAAAATCCTGGAAACGGAGAATGTGACAGTTAGTTTTGATGGCTTTAAGGCACTCAACAACCTGAACTTCAGTATGGATGCTGGAGAGTTGCGGGTGGTGATTGGGCCGAATGGTGCTGGGAAGACGACGTTTTTGGATGTGATTACGGGGAAGGTACAGCCGACGGAAGGACGGGTGATGTTTAAGGGGCAAAATGTGCGCCGTTTGCCAGAGGAGCAAATTGCTCTTTTGGGAATTGGACGTAAGTTCCAGACTCCGCGTGTCTACCTCAATTTAACGCCTCGTGAGAATTTGGAGCTTGCCTGTAATCGTAATAAGAATGTCTTTTCTACGTTGTTTGGGCGTCCTTCATCGTCTGAACGGACTACGGTTAAGGGTTTGCTGGAAACAATTGGGTTGACGCTTAAAGCGGATTTAGCCTCGGCGTTGCTGTCTCATGGGGAAAAGCAGCGCTTAGAAATTGGAATGTTGGTGGCACAGTCGCCGGATTTGCTGTTGGTGGATGAACCTGTTGCGGGTTTGACGGATGAGGAGACAGAAAATGTCGGAGATTTACTTTTAGCTTTGGCAGAAAGCCACTCTATCTTAGTAATTGAGCATGATATGGAGTTTGTTCGTCAAATTGCTCGTAAGGTAACGGTACTACACCAAGGCTCAGTTTTATGTGAGGGGACGATTGATGAAGTCCAAAATGACCCCCAAGTGATTGAGGTGTATCTTGGAGAACCAATGACGACGGCTGAACACTAGGAACTCACAAAATTACATCTTACTTATATCAATAATGAATCAAGTAACAGCCGATTTACCCCTCCCCTCACCAACTCAGCTAATGTTGCAAGCTAGTGGTTTGAATGTTTACTACGGAGAGAGTCACATTCTTCGGGATGTGGATTTGAGTGTACCAGCCGGACAGATGGTTTGTTTAATTGGCCGCAACGGTGTTGGTAAGACGACGTTACTCAAGACGATTATGGGGTTGCTGAAACCTCGCACTGGAACGATTACCTTAGCTGGAGAATCGATTACCAGTAAGTCACCGGATAAACGGGCGAAGTTGGGGATTGGTTATGTTCCTCAAGGACGGGAGATTATTCCTCGCTTGACGGTGAAGGAAAATCTTTTGCTGGGGTTGGAGGCACGTCCGAGTGGGAGGAAGGGTAATGAGGAAGTTCCAGAGGAAATTTTTAGTCTGTTTCCTGTTTTAAAATCGATGTTGTCCCGGATGGGGGGTGACTTGAGTGGGGGACAACAGCAGCAACTTGCGATCGCACGCGCTTTAATGGGAAAACCTAAATTACTCGTATTAGACGAACCGACTGAAGGTATTCAGCCTTCGATCATCTTAGAAATTGAAGCGGCTGTTCGTCGTATCGTGCAATCTACAGGGATTTCTGTGCTGCTAGTGGAGCAACATTTACATTTTGTTCGGCAAGCGGATAGATATTATGCCATGCAAAAAGGTGGTATTGTTGCATCTGGTGTAACTAGCGAACTCAGCAATGAGGTCATTCAGAAATTTTTAGCGGTATAACGCAAAAGAGAGATGAGGTGGGTAGAGAGATTTCTGCCTCAAGGCTGAATTCGTTAGGATGAGGAGCAAACTCGGCAATAGTTTAGATTACAGTCATACTCGCCGTGTCTTTATCTATGCATCCTCTTAATTCTTGCCTCCTCCCCAAGAAAAAGACTAAAGCTGTTCAACCTCAGTCAATTCACAGATTGAGGAGTGTCTCCACTCCTGAGATCTGGATTAATCGCATCACCCGCCACTGGAGTATCCACAAAAAAATTGGCTTTGGTTACTTTTTAGCGATTAGCGTTGCGGTTTTGGGTACGGGAATCGGGCTAATTGTAGGAGAGCATTATGAAGACCAAGCAATTGATAAATTCAGAGGTATCCAGGAAAGATATGAACGGATGGATAAGCTTGAAAAATCAATTTTAGAGGTCAATCTTTATCAGCAACAACTAACGCTTGAACCTGAGAATCCGGCGCGTCAGCAAGAAGATATCAGTGAATTGCTTGCCAGTGTAGATGAAGCTAGAAAATTCATTGCAGAACTTAAGTCTGATTTAAGAAATGACGACTGGATTACTAAAGAATATGCTTCTAAATTCAAAACATTATTGCAGACTTACGACACGGAGTTGGAAGCGTACACTTTATTAGTACAGTCTTTATCGCAGAAGGTAGAGGTTGATTCTTTAACTCCAGCGGAAATTCAGACTGAAAAGCAGCGGTTGGGGATGACAAACAAGGGAGAACTTATCCCTAAGTTTAAAAAGCTTTCTAGAACTTTAGAAGAACTAGTTAGGTCGAATTCTGCACGACGAGAGCAGGCAAGGAAGACGATGAGATCTGCTAAACTTTGGCAGGTGACAATCATCGTGGCTAGCATGGTGCTGTCAATGGCGATCGCAGTGGCTTTAGCTTACTATACGAGTCGTGCGATCGCGCGTCGGATTAGAACTGTAACCAAGGTAGCAAAGCAGGCTACTCAAGAAGGCAATTTCGATTTACAAGCTCCTGTACTAAGTGATGATGAAATTGGTGTCTTAGCCACGTCCCTCAATCAACTTATCCAACAGGTAGCCACTCAAATCCGGGAATTGCAGCAAGCTCAAGGACAACTCATTCAGAGTGAAAAGATGTCCAGTTTGGGGCAAATGGTAGCAGGAATTGCTCATGAAATCAATAATCCTGTTAACTTTATCTACGCCAATCTTGATTACGCCAATAACTACACACAAGACTTACTAGAATTAATTGCTCTCTATCAGCAGCATTATCCTCAGCCCATACCGGAAGTTCAGACAAAAGTTGACGAAGTTGACCTCACCTTCCTGAGAGAAGATTTACCAAAGATTCTAGCCTCAATGCATGTTGGAGCCGAACGTATTCGTAAAATTATTCTCTCTCTACGAAACTTCTGCCATCTTGACGAATCGGAGCTGAAGCGAGTGGATATTCACGCAGGAATTGAGGATACTTTGTTGATTTTGAAACATCGATTAAATCAGGGTATTAAAGTTATAAAACACTATGATTCTCTACCCTTGATTGAGTGCTATCCAGCTCAGCTCAATCAAGTGTTTATGAATATCCTCAGTAATGCGCTTGATGAACTACTAGACCATCAGGAATTATCAAGTCGGGAGATTGTAATCCAAACCAAGGTTATCGGAGCCAATCAAATAGAGCTAAGAATTCGAGATAATGGGTCTGGAATTCCTCCAGAACTAAAAGATAAGATATTTGACCCCTTCTTCACAACCAAACCTGTTGGTAAAGGAACAGGGATGGGATTGGCAATTTCTTATCAAATAGTGCAGCAACACGACGGAAATATTGAAGTTTTTTCCAAGCCAGGTCAGGGAGCAGAATTTGTATTGAATTTGCCAGTTTCTAAGTAAAAATAGGTGGAGTAACTTCCCTTTTTATCACAGGTCATGATAGATAAATTTATTGCGCTCGCACAAACCGGGAAGAATGAATGGTGGCGTTATCTTTTAGGCATTCTCCTGACTTTCTTTTCTTGGCAAGTAGTTGGTGTTGTTCCTTTCATTCTTTTGGCAGTTTTTCTCCAGTCTGATTCAAGCACTGAAAGTAAATTTAATCCTCAGATTTCAAAATTTGAAGGAGTTGAGCCAATCTTTCCCTATATAGGGCTTAATTTAGCTTTTGTATGTTTTTTGATTGGTTTATATATCGCCGTTCGCTTCATCCACCAGCGTCGTTTTATAACTTTAGTCACTCCAAGCAACAAAATTAACTGGAGTAGGATTCTCCAAGGTATTGGGGTTTGGTGGATTCTTGCTACTTTGATAAGTGTAATTGAGTCGATTATTAGTCCAGAAAATTACCAATTAACCTTTAATCCCGGCAGCTTCTTGATTTTTGTTCCAATCGCTTTAGTGCTAACGTCTCTTCAAGCTAGCACTGAGGAGCTTTTCTTTCGGGGCTACTTAATGCAGGGAATTGGTCTAACCACAAGAAAAGCAATCATTCCAATAGTTGTTACTTCTATTTTATTCATGCTTCCTCATCTTTTGAATCCAGAGGTGAAAGCTGGTTTTTATCTTTTAGCGACTTACTACTTGCTTCTGGCATTGTTTCTTGCCTTTATTACCGTCAAAGACAATAGTTTAGAGCTAGCTTTGGCTGCTCATATAGGAAACAACTTATTTGCTGTGTTATTTGTTAACTACACTGATTCTGCTTTACCATCACCTTCAGTTTTCACAATACAGAAGATTGACCCAGTCTACAATTTAGTCAGTAGTCTTGTGATTTTTGCAGGATTCTATTGGTTCTTTTTTATCAGGAAAACCAGCGAGAGAAGGTCTAATTAAACGGTTACTCAATCCCTATACTCGTTTGGTTGTGCGTTCTGCTGATATTCGTTTAGCAGAAGGCGATCGCATGGTGGTTCTCGCAACAAGTAATGGTTTACGACGGATTGAACATGGCATTGCTAGCATCACACCAAAAGGCTAGCCGTAGTATTCTTTTTTCTATTTGATATTAATGACTCACCATCCACGGCTGTCCTTGCCGTTGTTGGCTATACCGTGATGTTGCAGCTTCCTGATCTTGAGAACGCTTAATTGCCGCTTAACAAACTGTAATTCTCAATACAGATAGAATAATTATCTTAAATTATCGATTATTAAAATTACGTTTTTCCGTAAATTTACGGTTACATCTCAAGAGGTAAGCATTTTATAATCCTCAAGTCGTTGTAAGGAATAAATCTATGTATGAGAACGATTTAGTTCCAGTGAATGCTCAAGCAAACAGCGTCGAGACTATTTTGCAAGCCGCGAAAAAGCTCCCTGTAGACCAAAGAGCTGAACTGGTGGAGACGCTTTTAGGTGAAGAATCAGGTATTGTAGTGCTATCTGCAAATAGTCATCTAGTTGATTATGTTATTGCACAGATGAACCTTTTGTCTTCAGAAGGTTTAGCTTATGTCTTAAAAGCGATCGCATTACGAATTGCTGCTGATGGTCACTGTTCTAACGTCTGATTCGGCTCAAGAAAAACCCCGCATGCATCGTTATAGCGGGGTTCCGGTCATCTAGTGAGTGTGTATTTCATAAAAACTAATTTTTTGATAAAGGTACTAATTCTTTGTACTTACAGATGTATTTCAGATTTTGTTAAGATATCTGAATTCAATAGGTTTTCTATTGTGACTCAACTTGACTTGATTCAATCACTAGTAAAATCAAGTATTGGCATAGTTATACTCAGCAGTATTTCACTTCTTTCTCACCCGAAATTTACCTCGGCGCAACCTAAGATTAGTGTTTGTTACGCAGCTCATGTTCAAAATCGAGGATGGCAGCCTGAAGTTTGTAATGGTGCTGTAGCTGGAACGACTGGACAAAGCCTTCAAATAGAAGCGATTAAAGTTCGGCTGACACCTGTTTCCCCCAATCAATTTATCTGCTATCAAGTTTATGTTCAGGACATTGGTTGGCTCTCCAAAAACGCTTGTAATGGTGAAATAGCGGGAACAACGGGGCAAAGCCGTCGTATAGAGGCGATTAAAATTTGGGTAGGCGGGATTGAATATCCAGGTGTTTGTTATCAAGCGCATATTCAGGAGATTGGCTGGCAACCTCATCCGCATTGCAATGAAGCGATCACGGGAATACCTGGACAAAGTCGTCGCCTAGAAGCTATTCAGATCTTTCTTTCGGAATTCCCTCCGCCCAGACCTTAACTTATAGCAAGCAGAAGGCAGAGGGCAAAGGGCAGAATGGTTATTACTTGTACGTGGTCATTTAGGTGGTTAAATCTGTCCTAATCTTTATGGCGACAGCTATATGTCTAGCAATTTTGTAACAACGACATCAAAAAACCCGCCGACGATGACAGCGGGGAGAAAAAATCTGGGTAGAACGATTAAACAGATTTTTTGAGTCAATGATTGTTACGCACTTGGCTTCATCGCTTTTAGACGACGCTCATCTATTTTCTTACCAGGAATGAGGTTCAATATTTTCATAGCTTCCAGGAGCGTCTTCGTCGTGAAGTTTAGCTTGAAGTAGAAAGGCTCTACACGGTTGCGGTTACGGGGAGCTGGCTCCCAGATGCTCAGGCGGTATCCTTGAGTGAGTGGCTCAATTTTGTAGTAAATCATCATAGTAGTGCACCGATTGAAGTAGATGTTGAGATGGACTCCTAAAACTAATGTGCTACAAGAGCAAGCAACAGTCTATAGCTACATGCTCTAAATAGTTCATCAGTTAGAGCGGTGAGTCAATCTCTAGAACAAAGCGATCGCGCTCTTAACGCTTTTGTACCCTCTTCCCTAGGGAAGTACATCAGCTTTAGGCAGAGAAATTGGTTCCTCTAGGTAGAGGCGTTAGGTTCCAGTTCAAAATAAATATAGAACCGGTTCTTCAGCAATATTGCCACTGAATGCAGCAAGATTCTGTCCATTCCTATCGATTTAGCTGGTTTGATTGGTTTTGTCTTTGGTATCCTCCAGGTTGGCTGATTTTATTCAACCGCCACTGGCAATGCTACCAACCAAATCCTGAGGGCTGGAATTGGCTGGAATATGTCTTGTTCCTAATTCCAGGAGGATTTTATCTGGCGCTCTTGCTTCGCTGGCTACGTCTTGGTTGCCGCTTCCCTCGTCAAGAAGTTGGGCAGTTTAACCCCAATTATCAACAAGCCTTTCGAGATGAAGTCCTTGCAGTAATTGTGAAGCATTACTTTCGCACTGAATTGCACAACGTTGAACATCTTCCCCAAACTGAGCCTTTGATTGTGGCAATGAACCATGCTGGGATGTGTTTTCCTTGGGATTTCTTAGGGTTAGCCTATCTCCTGAGCGAGACACGGGGATGGGTGGTGCAACCCCTAGCTGGTACTTCTTTATTTGAGCATCCTTGGATAATTTGGTGGCTTCCGCCGGGATGGTCGAAAGTTTTGGGTGGTGTTCCAGCCAAACTTGATGAGTTTGAAGCAGCAGTGGCTCACAAAAATGTTCTGCTGTATGCCCCAGAGGGTTTACGTGGCCCAGGTAAAGGTTGGTTAAAGCGCTACCAACTTGAGACGTTCCATCCTAGCTTTATTCGCTTAAGCGATCGCTACCACATCCCAATTCTGCCAGTAGCTTGCATTGGTAATGAGTCCTTACATCCTTGGACATTTAATCTCAAAAAACTGGCAAAGCGATTTTACTTGCCCTTCTTGCCCCTCTCGCTTTTGATGGTTGTCTTCTTACTGTTCCCTTCAATGGGTGTCTGGGCAATGAGAACAAAGCTACGCTATTACCTTCAACCCCTGTATCAACCTTGGACAGAAGTAGAACCAGTGCAACAGCAACAGACTCATTTAGGGGAAGTGCGATCGATCGTTTACCAAGGGGCGCAACGATTACGCGAGAAGCTGCAAATCACTATTAATCAGCTTATAAGCCACAAGCTAGATAATTCTTAACCTACAAAATGTTGGAATTATTTGTGTGAATTGCAACTCAACCAATGGTTAAAACTTAAAGCTGAAAAAAGGTAAGCCATGGTCATTGTGAGTTACTAACAATAGGGTAAATACCAAAACAGTACTAATAATCGTAAACGACAGGGCAATTGGCCCTTTTCGACTCAAAAAGCCAATTATGAGTACAAAGCCAAAAAAAAGAATCGCTGAGAAAATTAAGTCTAATCTTCTCATATTCCAAGCTATTAAAGGGTCTTCAAGATTTGTAAACATAATATAACGTAGTTGATTTTCGTCAATATTTGTAGATTAACAACAGACATAACCTCTTTATGTAACACATCTTACCGTCCTTTATCTTGACACTTCATTTATTACTAAAGGAGTAGGAAGACAAAGGACACAGTAAGGGCAGGTGTTGGACAACATGGAGATAAGAAGAGGCACAAGGGAGATAATACAGAGAGTTGATGAAATTGGAGACTTGAGAGCCTGTAGAGTAGATGTACCAATTTTCTCCAAAATCTCACTTTCTCTTTCTGCGATATTTGCCCAAGCTTGGTGTGAAACCGTGGGGTACAAATGACTCAAGTTTCGATGTCCACTCTGATTTCTGGGGCACGTTCAGGTCAGCTTGTGAGCTTTCCAACCGATACGGTGCCAGCCTTAGCTGTGCGTCCAGATTGCTCAGAACTGGTGTTTGCGGCTAAGCAACGGAGCCAAGCAAAACCCTTGATTTTGATGGGAGACTCCGCTGAGTCTCTTTTGCCGTATATATCTGGCACAGTCCAGGAATTGGAGATTTGGCAGCGAGTCGCAAAGCAGTATTGGCCTGGGGCACTGACGTTGGTGTTACCTGCATCTGCTAAAGTTCCGGCGGCAATGAACCCAACTGACCCGACAACGATTGGAATACGAGTGCCAAACTCGGAAATTGCGATCGCTATCCTATCTGAGACTGGACCTTTAGCGACAACTAGCGCCAATCGTTCCGGTGAACTGCCTTTGCAAACAATTGCGGAAATTGAGGCGCAGTTTCCTGAAGTTCTCACACTCCAGACTACTGAATTAGAAGCTGTCAAACCAGTAACTACGGGTGTCCCTTCTACAGTTGCTAAATGGACACAGGGACGTTGGGAAATCTTGCGCCAAGGTGCTGTCCAACTGGAGGGTTAAACGTTATAGATTATCACATTTTAGTATGTACATCATGATGTGTAGAAAATAGGGGGATCGCTTTCAAGGATAGGTTTCTACTAAGTGCCCTCAATAATGGGGCGGTTGGTCACTGTCCTCCAAAGCCTTTGCCTCGCATAGATTTCGACCAAATCAGCAATTCGCCATTTTGACCACCAGCAGCAAGTTGATGTCCTTGGGGATGCCAATCCAGACAGGAAAAACCGTCGGGTGCGCCCTCCAAAACTTGTGCAACTTTTTTGGCTTTGTGCCAAAGACAAACTTGACCGTCGTCAGCGGCTGATGAGAGAACAAAGGTGTCAGGTTGAAAGGCTAAAGCCTGTACCATGCCGTCATGAGCCTCCAGCACTCGACCGTCCCAACCGCCTAACTCCTCAGCCTGCTTTTCCCAAACCACAACACCCTCCATGCTGGACATGGCTAATAGGGGAGCACCTACCGCCGTCACTGGCTTCGACCACACTAGATTGCGGATTTTACCGGGAAAGCCGCGCATGACCCAGGGGTCGAGGTAGCCCCATTCCCAAACCGTTAGAGTGTTGTCCAGATTGCCAGCCGCCAAGTACTTGCCATCAGGCGACCAAGCGATCGCGACACTAGCGGTAGGCAGAGCAAAGAAACAGGGGTCATCATTCAAATCAGCAGCATTCCAAACCTTAACTCCTTTGTCGCCACAGACGGCTAGATGCTGTCCCGATGGATACCAGGATATCCCCAGTACCGACGACTCCTCAAAATTGAGTGTCGCTGCCACTTCACCCGCGTCGGCATCCCACACTTGGACGTGACGCTGTAAACAAAAGGCAAGCTGGTTGCTTGTGGGACTCCAACTGAGCTTGTCAACCCAAGCTGGGGCATTTTCTAGGGTGTGCAGGGGTCTACATCTGTATACTCCTGCATCTGGATGCAAACACCAAATTTTCACCCGTCCATCCTGACCGCCAGCAGCAAGAAATTCTCCATCCTTTGAGAAACCAAGGCAGTCTATTGACTGACCCTCACCAACTTGTACGGGAATTAAAGGCGATGCCACCTCGCCTTGACTGGACAAATCTAACCAAAGCCTTACCTCCCCTGAAGCAGAACCGACAGCTAAAGTTTTCCCATCCGGCGACCAGGCGAGCGCGGTCACATATTCTGAAAGTGTTCCCGAAAAGTGTCGGTCAAACAATTTTTTGTCAGTAGCACCTAAGCGATACACGCTAAAAAGTCCTCTCTTCATTTTCATAATGATAATCATTATCAAAACAAGAGAGAAGAGTCTCGGGACTTAGACAAAAATTAAGCCCAAATAAACCCTAAACTGGCTTTGTAAGCAGCAAACACGTCACGATTTAGGTTCAACCAATCAAAAAATCGAAAAGACATAGCTGTTCT
>NZ_JACJNU010000027.1:0-13277 GCF_014849525.1 Microcoleus sp. FACHB-SPT15
AATGCGCCTCATCTGTCAATGTCAGTCAGGGTTTGCTCACTCTTAGATACACTAAATTTATCTCTTCTTTTCTTGTTTCGCTATATATTTAGCATACTAAGTACTGAAGAACCGAAATGATTTATCGCACATTTTTCAAACTATCAGTTTTATCAACAAATAGGTCGGTAAAAATACTCAACACAGTGCGATCGCGTACTCGAATATTCGTGCTAACAGACATCCCCGATTGTAGCGCTATCTTACGACCATTAATCTGTAGTGACTGCTGGTTTAACCGAACTTTGGCAGGAAAAGTATAGTACGGACGAATTTGATCGGGTGGTAACGCATCAGAACCAATCCAAACTAATTCTCCTTTTACATCCCCAAATTCACTAAAAGGAAATGAATCAATCCTGACATCTACTGGCATATCTTCTCTCACAAAACCAATATCTTTATTAGTAAGATAAACTTTAGCAACTAGAGCATCTTCAGGAACAATTTTGAGAATCGGCTCAGTTGTATTTGTAACAAAGCCAGGAGCAGAAGGTTTCATATCAAAGACTTTTCCGGAGACTGGAGAACGTAGCTCCTGATAGCCCAAGTTCACCTTGGCTTGACTCAACTGGCTATCAATTTCCGTAATCTTCTGCTGATTGTCCACAATGAATTTATTGATCTGGCTGTCAATTTCAGCGAGTTGTTTTTCATTTGTGGCAATTTGAGTCGTTAAGTCTTTCTGAGAAAGAGCAATGGTATTTTCTAGCTGTTGCCTAGCTTGGGAAATATCTAAGTCCAGCCGTGCTTGTTCCTGAAGAAGCTGATCTACCTCGGCTTGACGGGTTTTCACCTCTTGCTGCTGCTTGAGGAACTGGATACGGGGAACAGCTCCTTGCTCTGCTAGTGGTGTAATCTCATTCAGGATGCCCCGCTCAACGTCATAGCGACTTTTTGAATTGGCTAGCTGAACTTGATTCTGGTTGAGTTGTCTTTCTAGTTGTCCAATTTCCAACCGACTGGCAGCAACACGCGAATTGAGTTCTGCTGAAGAAAATCGCAAACGCTCCCGTTGTCCTGGGGTGAGATTAGTTCCCCTCGTATCACCATTAAGTTCGATGCGATACAGTTCGTTCTCAGCAATCAGTGCTTTGCGACTCTTTGTAAGAGAAGCGAGTTCTGGTGGAATTTGTAGTTCTGATAGCTCTTGCTCTGTAATTGTGGGAGCAGCGGAATCATTCAGTTGACTGCGATAGAACTGATTTTCTTTAATTAAAGATGCCCGAATTTTGCTCAGAGACGTGACTTGAGCTTGAGTAGCCGTAGGGTCAAGGCTGAGGAGCAAATCGCCTTTCTCAACGTGCTGTCCCTCCTCGACATGAATTTCTGTAACGACTCCACCAACTGGGGCTTGAATTTCCTTAACCGTACCTTGTGGCTCTAGCTTACCTTGGGCAGGAACGGCTTGCTCAATTTTGGCAATGCTTGCCCAAATAATCCCGAAGGTTGTGACACCAACAATTGTCCAGAGAATTGCGCGTGACCAGTTTTTGGACTGTCGCAAAATTACAGATTGGTCAAATTTGCCGTTCCCATTGGTGTGGCTTTGGGGACGAACATTTTGTTCTGCTGTACTGACTTGAACACTGGGATTAGAAACAGATGGTGTTCCTAAAGCAAGTTTTTGGTTGAGTTTTAACCCATTTTGCTGGTTCATAGCGGTCAAGATAGTGTGAGGTAGTAGGAGAGTGTGGAGCAGGGGAGACAGGGGGAGATAAGAGGAAAGTTTCTTCCCTTAAACGGCAGCTTCTTGTTGCCGATAGAGGCAATAGTAGCGACCTTTTTGAGCCATTAAGTCGTCATGAGTGCCTTGCTCGACGATTGCTCCTTTATCCATCATTAAAATCAGGTCAGAGTTGCGAATGGTGCTGAGGCGATGGGTGATGAAAAAGACGGTGCGTCCTTGATAGGCTTGAGCCAAATTGAGACACACTTGTCGTTCCGAGTCATAATCCAGCGCACTGGTGGCTTCGTCTAAAATCAAAAGCTGGGGCGAGTGCAGAACGGTTCGAGCGATCGCAATTCGTTGTCGTTGTCCCCCAGATAGTGAGGAACCCCGCTCCCCAACACGAGTGTTGTAGCCGTTAGGCAAGCTCATAATAAATTCATGCGCCACCGCTATCCTAGCCGCTTCGATGATTTCCTCAGAACTCGCATCGGGATTTGTCAAGGCGATATTCTCTTGCACTGTGCCATCAAATAAGAGTGTTTCTTGAGGAACAATCCCAATCTGACGCCGCAGTGAATACAGTTCGACCTTACCAATGTCATAACCATCAACGATGATTCGCCCTGCATCTGGGTCATACAGTCGGGGTAATAGCTTCGTCAGGGTACTTTTACCAGAACCACTTTGCCCAACAATGCCAACAAAGGTACCTGCTGGAATTTCTAGGTTGATATTGTTCAACTGTAGAGGACCAGTAGTCGCGAAACGGAATGAGACATTTTCGTACTTCACTGCACCCTGAACAGCGGGTAAGGGAATATTGTTACGGTCTTCTTCATCTGCTTCTTGCTGCGAATCAACGATATCACTAAGGCGTTCTAGGGATAGAGCTGTACTCTGGAAGTTTTGCCAGATTTGAGCTAAGCGTAGCAAGGGTCCTGTTACATAGCCTGCAATAATCCGGAAAGCAATCAACTGTCCTAAGGTTAACTCCCCAGCGAGTACCAGATAGGCTCCAACCCACAAAACTAATAAGCCAGAGAGTTTGTTCAAAAAGTTGCTAGCTGAACTTGCGGCTGTAGAAGTCAAAACATTTTGGAAGCCCTCGGTGACATAACGAGCATAACGCTCTTGCCACTTCCAGCGCGATCGCAATTCAATATTTTGTGCCTTAACCGTGGAAATCCCCGATAAAACCTCTACTAAATAGGATTGTGTTTCCGCCTGACGTTCCGCTTTGGTGCGTAGCTGTTGCCGCACAATTGGCGAAACAACAAAGGTAAGAAACACAAATAAGGGAATCACTGCTAATGTCACCAACGTCAGCACCCAACTGTAGATGAACATGACGACGATGTAGACAATCGAAAAGACAGCATCTAACACAACGGTTAAGGCTGTCCCGGTGAGAAACTGGCGGATATTTTCTAACTCATTAATACGAGTTGCTAATTCTCCAACCGGACGGCTTTCAAAATACCGCAAAGGCAAGCGCAACAAGTGATCTATAATTTCTGAACCCAGCGCGAGGTCAATCCGGTTTGTCGTATCAACAAACAAGTAGGTGCGTAAACTCGTTAAAACTGCCTCAAAAATCGCGACGACAACCAGGAAAACTCCCAAGACATGCAGGGTATCGATGCTGTTTTGAACAATAACCTTATCGATGATGACCTGAATCATCAACGGATTCGCTAGACCAAACAGTTGCACAAAAATGGAAGCAATCAACACTTCCCCTAAGACTTTGCGGTAACGAATCAGGGAAGGGATAAACCAATTCAGTCCAAACCGCTGCTTCGGTGTGTCTTTAGTGGGTTTGAGTAGTAGAACTTGCCCTTCATCACCCCAATTGCTGATGAACTTGCCGGGTTTGATGCGCTTAATCCCACTGGTGGGATCAGCTAACACTATTTCCCGTTCGCTACTTTCATAAAGGACAGCAAAGCTATCTTGCCAGTAGATCAAGGCTGGGGTAGGTAAGCGACTGACTGCAACTCCAGGTACATTTACCAGTTGGGCACTCAATCCCATCATGTCGGAGATCGCACCACAGTGCTGGAGGGAGAGTTTGCCGTGGCGCGACTGTTGGTTGGCAATGACGCGGCGGATTGTATCGCGTCGGAAGGGCATCCCAAAATGCTGACAGAGCATTTGGAAGCAGGCTAAGGTTGAATCAACTGGCCCTCTACCGCGAAAAACAGGATGGTTTCGTTTGCCTTGCTCATCATCAACAAAGTTCTGAGCAGTAGATGGCTCGGCGTAAGGGATTTCTTCGAGAGTGAGGCTAGTTGCCAGCGATTCAGGTAAGGATGTTTCGGTGTTTGGGGAAAGCAGGTTAGCTGGAATGCCGACTAGACGAGTGTTTCCTGACCCTTTCACTTCTAGCGCAGCAACGGCTTCAGCATTGAGACAGGAACCAACGGGTAAATTGGTTGACCCCCCACCACTAACGAACCACAGCCGATTGCGGTCGAGTTGGTCATACTTCCTACCGCGTGACAAATTGCAGATTACTGCTTCTGACCAAGCCTGGAGGGTTAATTCTTTGAGATTCGCGTCACCAGTGGCTCGTCTCTCTAGTTCTGCACTTAAGAGGTCGAATAGTTCTATCAAGGCGCAATGTGATCGGAAGGCGTTAGCAAATTCCGGTTCTGAGTCCAGTAGGGCAAAGAAGTCAGTCGCATTGATGGTGAGACAAACAACTTCCGTAGAAGCGATCGCTGTTTCGCAAGGAACTCCCCGAAGCAAGCTCACCCAGCCAAGGATTTCTCCAGGTTGCAGCAACTTCAGCGTGATTGGGGCAGGACGACGGGGTTCGTAAGCCAACAAACGAGCTTGCCCTTCATAGAGAATGGCGACCTGATTGGGCATTTTTTCCTTCATCACAATCGCCTGACCCATGCGGTAGCGAAGCAACTGGCATTGTGTTGACAGTTTTGCTCGTGCTGCCGATGACAAGCAATCAAACGGAGGTAGGCTAGCTAAAAATTCTTGAATGGTTGTCGTATAGGTCATTGGTCAGATAGCATTTAGCCCTTAGCTTTAAGATTAGGATATATAGGATTCAGACGTTCTTCGATCTCTATTAACTTTAAATAAAGCTTTCCTCCGTGTAGTTCTTAACAAAAAGTTTAAATCGAGGATTGGGAAAAACCCTTCGTCTGCTAACTATCTACTGGTAAGCAGATGATAGGTATTACAGTTCTTGCAAACGTCAACTTTTGGGATGTAGCTGTAATATTTATCACTCTTTTCTTTGCTGTTTATGCAAGAGACTTCATGAACTGTCATACAGAACTGTCAATATGAAAGTCTCTTTTCCCCAATTACCTGTCGCCAGTTCCCACGTTCAAGACGATCTATTGTTTTCCTCTGAAGGGAATCGCTACTGGAGATTCTGTCTCCTGCTTTGCGATCGCAAGGCATTAGCAAATTCGGTTTCTGAATCCAGTAGGGCAAAGAAGTCAGTTGCACTGAAGGTAATGCACAAGGCTTGTGTAGATGCGATCGCTGTTCACAAGGTACTACCCGCACCAAGCTCATCTAGCCAATGATTTTCTCCAGGTTGCAGTAATTTCAGCGTGATCGGGGTAGAACGACGGAGTTTATAAGCCAATAAACGAGCTTACTCTTACCTAGAGAATAGCAACTCGATTGGGTATTTCTCCCTAATCACAATTACTTATCCCATGCCCTAGCCAAGCAACTGGCATTGTGTTAACAGTTTTGTTCGTGCTGCCTATGACAAACAATCAAATGTAGGCTAACTAAAAATTCTTAAATAGTATGTCGTATTGTTGGTAGCAACATTAATACTGTAAGCGATCGCAAATTCTGCTGTTGAAGGGATTTTGCTGGAGAATGTGATGGGACAAGTAGCGGTTACTCGCAACTAAATCAATTAATGACCTACAGCTAATTGTTGATTTAGTTGTTCAGAAAGCCAGGTATTGAAGCACTCATTCAGCAGTCGTTGACACATTGGTGCATCAAGTTGAGCGGGCATAAATTTTTCTAGGCGGACAATAACAAGCCATTCCCCTAACCGTGTTGGAGGGCATAGTTGACCGGGTTTGGTTATCCGCAGCATTTGGGCAAGTGTGGGGTGAGGTGTACTCAGCTCAACGGGACCAATTAACCCACCAGTTTGCGCTTCTGGTCCTTGGGAATACTCTCGTGCCAAATCAGCAAACGAGTGTTCTCCTTCCTCAATTCGGAAGTAGAGTTCCTGGGCAATTCCTGGGTCTTGAGTGCGAAGCAGGGAGTAGATAACTCGGTCTAACTGGGCTTTGCGGCTCAGAAAATAGGATTCTAATTTATGCCCCCAAGTGGCTTGTTTAAATTTTTCAATTCTCAGCCCGCGTGTCGCTAGGGCTTCAAGCTGTACTAAAGTCATTCCCTGCCGTGCTGCCCACGCTTGTTGAGCGGCTTCATCAGTAATTTGATTTTGCTCAAAGAACTGCCCAGAGGCTTTTGTCTTTTCTTCAGGTGTACACTCTACTGATGCGATCGCTTGATCAATAATAATTTCCCGTAGTAAGGGCGGTAGTAGCTGGTAGCCAGCTAATAAGGGAATAATTTCTTCTACTGTAATTGTGCGATCGCCAACTTGTAAAACTGTGGTCATTCCAGAACAATTATCTTCCTTTATGAATCGTTGGTGGAACCCAGGAAGTACCACTTCATTATTTTATAGCAGGAAGCCGTCAGCTATCAGCTTTGGTGTTTTCCTTGCTCTGCCTAGGTTTCACACACCTGAGCTGTATCTCATCTCTCCAGGAAACCGCTATATTGTGTCAACTCCACGAGAAGTTCACCACCTTGTTAAGAATTTAGGCGAAAACTTAACTACAGATGAAGCGTTCTTAAGCAATATAGCTACCAAATTAAAGTGGGACAATCAGGGTGATGAGGAGGTAGGGAGAATGTACATAGAGACTCCCCCAATCACCCCATCGTCCTATCAAGCTGTCCCGTCTTAAGTGGATAGCCGCTATACTTATCTCGTTTGCCTAATGGCTACGCTCATCCTTGCTATGTTGCTGCCATCGCCGCGAAGCAAAGCCCAAAACACCAAGTGCTAGTACACCCAGGATAGAAGTCGGTTCAGGAACATCGGTAGCAGGAGGCGTGCTAGCTATCACCACATCATCGACTAACAATCCTGCTTCGTCCAACCCATCACCCAACTCAGCGACGCCAATGCCTAGGGTGTATGTTCCCGCTGTCGTGAAGGTATAGCTGAAAGTTTGATATCCCGTTTGGTAGCGAAACTTGGTTAGGTCTATTAGAGAATCTGGAAATGTTGAGTATGTATCGGCAAGGACTGTCGCCGAGAGTGTGACAAAGGCGAAGTCGTTATATTCTTCTTCTGCCTCCTTGAACTCCGTGAAGAAATTCCAATCAAATGTCAAAGTATCTCCAGATTCTACCGTCAAGGTGGTTTTTATCGCTGAACCTTCAAATACTTCCCCTTGTCCGATCTCATCTAAGTCAGTCATTTCTAGACCAAGAAAGGCTGCTAGTCCAGCGGCATTGTCCTGACAGCTTTCTTCAGAACCTGGGCAGAAGGTATCTAACAGAGCTTGCTGAGTTCCTTCCGTTGGGCTAGTACCAAATTCAACCGTTTCTATAGAAGTTTGACCAAACGTTTGCCAACCGCTAAAGTCGCCCGTCTCAAAACTACCATTGAGAACTGCAGCTGAGGATGAACCAGCACTAAATAGACTTGCCAGACTCAGGAGGCTAACGATACCAGCTTTTATAGGGAAATGCATGGAGGATGTGGAGAAAAACATAGATTTCTTTCATGCTTAGAGCTGGAGATTGACAATAAGAAGATTTCCGATTGCGATCGTAATATCCCAATGCAAGAAAATTTCTCCTAGTAGAGGCTGCCAATCTCTCGTAACATCCCTGCTTTCAAAAATCCTGTGCTTTGTTTATAAGTAAATACTGACCTACTTGAGATTGCTCTGCTAGTGAAACTACGTAATCTTCACCAATTCAATATAATTAGGGGTTCGAGTACGGGTAATCATTTCATGGTTGTTAGCAAATATACTAAATTTTTGTTAGACTTTAATCCTAAACATTCAGGGAATTGCATCTATTAGATTGTGATAAAAATTTTGAAGGATTTCATAAAGTTCTCATGAATATTTTGTGAGATTTTTATAAAGCTATTTATGAAATCCTTATAAAGCCCAAACAATTCTCTTCATCATTCCTTTATATCCCTCTTCTGTCACTCTCCGGTTTTTCCTATTATTAATATTTTCTACAAAGGAGGTATATTAGGGAATACAGCGTTTGCCCATCTAATTTTGGCAATTTCCCTACTCTGATCAATTTCTATGAAGGAAAAAGTCTGCGATCGCCTACCATAGGTTAGTTCTAGACTTCAGCAATGGCAAAAGTTTTCGGAGAGTGACAGAAGAGGGATATAGCACTTCTCGTATCAGTGAGGTACATCTAAGTTTCTTGCCAATTCCCCATTCCCAATTCCCGAAAACCTAGAAATTTGTACCTCATCCACTACATACGCTTAGCGCATAAAGAAGCAAAAAAAGCCCCTCCTCCACTCCCTACTACCCACTCCTCATGTCTTAGATAGAGCGAAGAGGGTAGACAGAACTAGGAAGGAGGAGAGGCAGTTTTGAAGAACGCGCCGAACTCTAATTGTTAAAGCCTAGACAATCACGTTGCTACCAACAGATAAAGACTCTATTGTCACATTTTCTAAGATAGCCATTGTTCTGAATGCGTGGAAACCATCGACTCCATCAGGATCGATTTGCACTCTGGCATCTGAGCCAGTCTGCACAAATTGCAGATAGCCGTCGGCAATGGGGTCAATCCCCTGATAGCCAATCTCTGCAAACACATCCGTCAAGACAACCATATCTTCGTCAGGGTTAAAGTCAGTGATTTTGTCAGTCCGGTCACTAAAGCTTTCGTAAACGAACTGGTCAAAACCCGCCCCACCTGTCAAGGTGTCACCGCCAAGACCACCGATGATAATATCGTGACCACTAGTACCTATGAGCGTATCTCGATCATTAGACCCTATGAGGGTGAGGGTAGTGCTATTCGTACTAACCGTCATCTTGTCACCTCAGCTATGCTGATAACTACATTTTGTACAACCACGTTTAAATCTGTTGCTATTACCTTTTCTGGAATAGCCATCGTTCTAAGGCAAAAGCATCATTCAATACCATTGGAATCAATTTGAACACTAATATCCGAGCTATCCTACAGTAATTGCAGATAGCTATTGACAATTTGATCAGCACCCTGATAACCAATTTCATAAACACCTGTGAGGATACTGCCATTCGCCGTAATACTCGACTCATTATCCCCGGCTGTGCCGATGATTTCAGCAAGTGACATAGGCATCTATAGGAAGAATGGAGAGCGAGTTAATCTGCCCCCTACAAATCCACTAGTGGTTAAAGCAAGGCTTGTGCTTTCACTAGCCTGAGTTTTCTTCTTTTTTGATACGTTCATCGACAACAGTGGTACGCTTTGGTTTTTTTGAGTGTAGTTACCCCAGTTGCACCCTAATTGTGCTGCGTCTTGATAGCGATCTCAGCACTCTAGGCAAAGCCTTGCTGAATTAACAGGTTGTTTGTTCCGTACTGTCACGGAAAACTCAATCACAATCTAGATTTGCCAGCCTATAATTCCATACTCTCACGAGAGAGACACCTAAAATTTTACTGAAGAAGCGTCAACAGAATGAGGAAAAGCTTTCTTTTACGCCAAAAATCTGGCATCTTTACTGAAATTTCATAATTACTCAGGTAATTATGTGAAAATTGTGAAGTCAGCCCTGGTTTTAGCAAATTTTCAAAGTTTGATTGTTTTTGCTCCTGTGCTTCCATTGCCGCTTGTTCATCTCCAAAACAGTTGGAGGCAAGTTTGCAGAGTTTCACGATCGCTCGTTGTACCAACTTGGTCAACTCTGTGGTACTGATTCATATTGGTAAAGTCGAAGTGGGAAGGTTATGGAAGCAAGATGCGATCGCACAGGAGTATCTTCTAAAATACGACTCACCCTATACGTAACCCACCACTGAACCTGCTCGTTATTTCTGGTAATTTGTTCATCAAACATGGAATCCCCAATCGATCGCATCAAACTTTCTCAAAGCGCTAAAGACCAACTCACCAAACTCAAACGCAACACCAAAATTGACCAATGGAACATCCTCTGCCGTTGGGCATTCTGTCGTTCCCTCGCTGAACCCAGCATCCCCTCACCTGTCCCCATTCCTCAAGACAGCAATGTAGAAATGAGTTGGCGTGTCTTCGGAGGAGACATCGCCGATATTCTACTCATTGCCCTTAAACAACGCTGCCATAATGATGGCTTGCCTCTTGATAAAGATACCCTGGCTACCCAATTTCGCCTCCACCTGCATCGAGGTATTGGCTATTTGGCAGGCGATTCAAATCTTAAAAAGATTGAAGACTTGATTGCTGTAGCTATGCCGCCTCAGAGAGTGTTGTAAAAAACTATGGCAAATCACTTTAGTGCGTCGAGACAAACCAGTCGATGAGTTTTCGGGCAATGCTCAGTTTAGGAGGAATCTGCGGCAAGTTGTGCTTGCTAAACCAAGCGGCATCCACCAATTCTTCTGGTTCAATCACAATATCACCACTGGCATAGGTGGCTGTGAATCCAATCATCAGCGAGTTCGGAAACGGCCAGGGTTGTGAACCAAAATAGCGAATGTCTTTGACCTCGATCCCAACTTCCTCGCGCACTTCCCGTACCACTGTCTCTTCCAGGGATTCTCCTGGTTCTACGAACCCAGCGAGTACACTGTACATTCCGGCTGGAAATCGAGGGGCACGAGCTAATAATAGTTCTTCACCACGAGAGATAAGCATAATGACCGCAGGCGAGAGACGAGGATAATTGACTAATCCGCATTTAGGACAACGCTTGGCACGTTCATGGGGTAATTGCGTTGTTGGAGTTGCACAGTGTCCGCAGTACTGATGAGTACGAGCCCATTCCACAATCTGAATAGCCCGACCACTCAGCACAAACAAGTCTTCGTCTAACATTCCATACAATTCACGCAGTCCCCGCAAGGTCAAGCCATCAGGTGCGATCGCATCCTTGGGTAATTCCGCCGAATAACAAGGCTGATTATCCAGGGTACCGAGAAATTGAGTCCGCACGGGCACCAAGCCAATCTCTGACAAGCTGATTAGGTTGGGAATCGTGCTGAGTGTTCCTTCAGGGCGAACTAGCAACTTATTGCCGACAAACGCGAACCACCAAGCAGGTTCAGACTGTAGGGCCGGGTGAGTAATGCCAGGGATGAAGGTTCTATGCATATCCACTCTTAGTGCGATCGCGTAACGTACCGCAGACAATCGCCTTCATCGTATCACTGCAATCGAGTCCCTAGCTGTTCTTCAGATGGGTACTCGATCTCACTTCTGCTTCACAGAAAATCGGCGGGGAGCGCTCGCACTCAATCGGATGGTCATCAATCCTGAGTGCGTCGTTGGACAACGGCTGTCACAATGCCGATGCCGAAGGCTCCGAGTAGGGCAAAGCCTAAGAATAACTGGCTGCCTTCAAATATTCCCGCTCCTGCTGCGACCCAAAGTGGCTTAGCAATAAGAATGCTGGCAATTAGGGCTATGAAATAGCTTTGCCAACGGGTTTGAGTGAGTCCTACGGCATAAGCAGCAAAATCAAATAGTCCTGTCATTAAAAAGCCCGTCATCAGGAAAAAGTTGCCTTCCAAATGTCGTTGAGCAAGGCGATCGACTTTTTCCATAAATTGCTGACCGACAAACCGTTCAACTAAACCACGTCCGTAGCGACGAGCAATGTAGAAGTTGAACGTACAGGATAATAAATCAGCTAGAGCAACCACCAGTAATCCCTGAACAAACCCAAACACACCCCCGGCTAAAATTGCGTAAGCTGTTCCTGGAAGGACTGGCAAAATGATGCTGGTAAACCGCAGTCCGAACAGGATCGCAGGTGCCCAGATGCCAAAGCGCTCAACCTGTTCTCGAACTTGCTCAATGCCAAATTTGTTGAGCAGCCAAATTGCTAAAGCAATGAGAACCCCAATCAGAACCCAGCGAAGAGTTTTCATCCAGTTGTACTTCATTCGGCTCAATCACTCGATGTCTATTTGGTATGGTGGCATTAAATTGCTCACACAGTGATGGGACGATCACTTTTATTGCAAACGCTGACACCAGTTTGATAAAGGTGCGATCGCGAAGTGTGTTCTCTTAAGACATTGAACAAGGGAAGTAAGAAGCGTAATCCAATTCAATCTTTTGCCTTACCTCTTGTAAAAGTTAAAAATTGCCCCTTAGGGAAGATGAGGAAGCTCTGATTAGGCAGTTAATCTAAGGCTAGGTTTGTTAATAATAACCCTTGAGAAAGTCAACGGTTTTGGTTTAGCCCTTAACCCGTTAAGGAGAGCAAGATGAGTATTGAGAATCGAATCGAAGCTAGTGTCAAAAATCTTGAAGGAAAGTTAGAAGAGGCGCTGGGGGCACTAACAGGTAACCCTAGGCTGAAAGTTGAAGGTCAGACTAAGCAGGCACAAGCGGCAGCTCAACACACTAAAGAAAACCTAAAAGATCGTGCAAAGCGGTTTATAGACCGTACCTAAACTCAAACTAAGACGAGCGAGCGCACCAGCCTCTATATTCAGCCAAAACTAACCTACCCGCTCTCACTGTTCATGTTTGCGATCACATAGCGTGGAGGAGGTCGCCTCATGAACTAAGCTGAATCTCTTTTCACTATTAGTGTAATTGTCGGTTGTTTCTTGGTGCAGGTAGAGTGAATGATGAGATGTTGGGTTTCCTACATCAACCCAACCTACTGCAATATGGAATCGTACTTTATATAATTTAAGTAGCGGGAATATGAATGTTGAAACTTGACTATCAAATGATTAGCATACAGTGAAAGCTAAAGAATACTACGAGGCTATAAGTAAAGCTGCTCAAACCATTTTTGATGAATCTGTTGACTACTGTGATTTTCTTGGGAAAGTTCATGATTACTCAGCTTCTATACAAGATTGGCTGAATGTTATCCCGTCTAGTCAAGAAAATCATATGCTCGATCACTCACTTGAGCAAGTAGAGTTTAGCTGTCTCTTGCTTCTCTGTGGAATGTATAGACAGGCTTTTGCTTCGCTGAGATTAGCGCTGGAACTGCTTTTTGGAGCTATCTATTTTTCGGCACATAAGTTAGATTACCTTGAGTGGGAAAATGGCTCAAGGGATCTGAATTGGCAAACAGTCATTGATGAAAATAGTGGAGTACTTTGTTGCTTTCAGAGGTAGTTCTTTAATTCATACTTCTGATCCACTACAATTCAGGCATTGGATGTTAGCTAAAGTGATTAGAGAAGTCCTTAAAGAGTTACGGAAGAAAGGACTTATAGCAATTCTCACACTTGTGAGGCACAATATAATTCAAGTACATCAATTATAAAAATCACCAATGAAACCTCATCCCATTGAATTTCGCCAGAAAATCATTGAAGTTCAT
>NZ_JACJNU010000028.1:0-239059 GCF_014849525.1 Microcoleus sp. FACHB-SPT15
TCTGGCTTTCATCGACTACTTTAACCGAACGATGGCTAAACCATTTCAATGGAAGTTCAAGGGTTACCCAGTACCGGGCTGAAGTGGTTAGTTACTTCTGCCGGGATGCACTAGTGCAAGCGGAATGGCACTCTCCTGAAGCAACATTTATTAAGTCTCTTGCCAAAATGCTATGAGGGCAGCGCATTTGCCCCTGACGTTAATTGGTAGAAGCAGAGCCAGAACTTACGCACAGACGCGACGCATGGTAGGGGCGCAAAGCTTTCATTGGTGTCAACTTAAGACAAGAGCGACTCGAAGTCGCGGCTAAACAAACGAAGTCCGCCTGCGCGGACTAAGGAATGCAATGACGAGCAGAGTAAAATTCGTCAGCGGCATGCACAAGAGTATGAGTATGATTTGGCGCTTCGACGCAGCTTAGATGACGAGGAATATCAGCAGAACCAGAAGAGTTTATATAAGCAACTGGAAGATGCCAAACAACAGCAGGAACAACAGTGGACTGAGCGAGAAAAAGCGATCGCAGAACGAGAAAAACAGTTTGAAGAACTCAAAACCAAGGTAGAAGCCTTTGAGAAGGACAAGGAAACTGCGATCAAAAAGGCTAAAGAAGAGGGCAAAGGCATTGCCAACTCTCAGGTAAAAGTGAAGGCAAATTTGCAAAACAAGGATGTAGAAGGCAACAAGCGCTTCTACGAACTGAGGATTCAGTCGCTAGAACAGACAATCCAGGCTTCAGAAACACGAATTCAAAACCTCTCGAAACAATTAGATGCTGCCCTGAAACAAGTACAGGATTTAGCCGTCAAGGCAATCGAGGGTGCTTCAAATATCAGTTCCTATCAGGCATTTAAAGAAATTGCACTGGAGCAAGCGAAAGCGCAATTGAAGGGTAAGTAAGGTTTGTGGTAATTTAGGGGACGATCAAGTTGCCTTCCAGGGAGAGGCTGTACGTGTACTCTCCCGACAAACACCATCATCCCGTAACGATGCAAAGCCCTGAGGATAGGCTTTCTGCTTGTAGAAAGAAAAAGCTGAGTTTGAATAGAAACCCCAAATCAGCTAATCTAACTGTTCAAAGCACAATTCAATCTGGAGATATGAATAAGAAGCTTGTCCTAGCTCTGCTTTCGAGTCCTACTATTTTTGGCTCAATGCTGTCTATGCTAGTAACGGTTAACCCCGTCCATGCAGCAGAACCACTAACTTCTGCCACAGATAGTCCCTCCTGTATATCCAATTCTCCAGCCAGTCGTTTAACCTGTGCGCGTTTTTCGCAAACGACTCAAATTGCTAGCACAGGCTCTATCACTGAAGCACAGGTAGCTAGCTTTGATTCGTCATCTTCAGAGCCGCCAATGCTCAATTTTACAGAAGAAGAGAGTGATGCGGCTGTCCAACTCTTTGGCTGTGACTGTATTGTTTGTATCAATGCGATCCGTCAGATGCGTGGTCTAGCTCCAGTTTCGTAAGCTAGTAACTGGGGACGTGAAACCCTAGCTCAAAGAGGATTTGCACAAGTGTTTGGCTTAGAAATTGGGGGCAAAAACTTACTTGAAACGCAATGGCAAGGAACGCTGAATGATTATGTAACAGCGATCGCTTGGTCGCCTACGAGTGAGATTCTTGCCGCCAGTTCAGCGATTGGTGAAGTGAGGCTGTGGATGCCTGGTGCATTTACCGCCTTACAAACTAGCACCAGTGAATCCATAGATAGCCTTGGCTTCTCCCCAGATGGACAATTTCTCGCCGCAGGTGGACAGGATGGACAGGTAAGAATTTGGCATTTACCACCAGATTCTAATAATATCTCTGCCGAACTTCGCCCCACTACACTGTCCTCCCCTCACTCACTTTGGGTTGAAAAGCTGGATTGGAGTCCCATCGGGAACCAACTAGCGTTTAGTAGTGGGCGTTCTGTGCAGATTTGGGATGCTGATTTAGGTGAAGTTACAGCAACTCTAAATTTTGCGGCATCCTCAGTTCTCGGTATCCATTGGCGTCCGGATGGACAGTATTTAGCGGTTTGTGGTCATCGAGGGGTTAAGGTTTGGAATGCCCAAAACTGGGATGATGCTCCCTATAGTTTGGATATACGCGCTGCTAGTATTGCGATCGCCTGGTCAACGGATAATCAGTATCTCGCCTCTGGCAACATGGATCGCACCCTCACGGTTTTGGAATGGAATAACCCTGACCCGTGGGTGATGCGGGGGTTTGCTGGTAAGATTCGTAGTGCTACCTGGTCGGAACCCTTGACACCCGTCGGTGCCCCGTTGCTGGCCGCGTCCTGCGCTCAAAGTATCACAGTATGGGAAAAGCAACTCGATGAGTCAGCAGGGTGGGAAGCGAGGGTATTAGATCTGCATGAGGGAATTGTGCAGGCGATCGCATTTCAACCCGGTTCTTTCCTCTTAGCCTCAGCCGCTGACGATGGTTACCTCTGTCTGTGGCAAGACGCTGAGCAAGTTGCCCAAATCTTGGAAGGAGCAACGGCTGGATTCTCTTGTCTTGCTTGGCATCCCCAAGGACAAAGACGAACACAAGGATTGCCATTACTAGCGGCTGGTGGTCAGAATGGTGAATTGTTAATTTGGGAAAAAGCTGAGTAAGCTGATGTGCTTTTAAATTCTCTATTAGATTGAGTTACTTTTTCTTGACTATTGACCGCTTAATTAAACAAATTAATTATCTTTTGCTTAATTTATATTAATGTCCATGTGCGATCGCGCGTGAGCAAGACCAATTACTCGGTAGTGCAGAAGGCCATCCCATGCGTAGCGCCTCAGGACAAATGGTATGAATTGTCAACTGGCAGTCAATCAACTGGAAGCCGTCTTTTTCTACTTGCTTCATCCCTTGCTTCAAAATCGAATCATTTTCAAATTCAATCGTCCAGTTGCATTGAATACAAACTAGATGATGATGATGATGGGGGAAAGGCTGATTGAGTTCGTAATGCTTATGTCCTTCTGCCAATTCCAGTTCTCGTAAGATGCCCATCCGCGACATTAACTTGACGCTGCGGTAGATTGTAGACAAACTGATTAATTCACCACGTTGATGCAATAAATCGTGAAGTTCTTCAGCGCTCAGATGGTCACCTTTAGGAAGATTTTGAAAGACGTGTAGAATCGTTTCCCGTTGCGGAGTTAAACGCCAACCACGGGAATTTAGCTCGGATTTGAGTGAAGCCGCTGTGTAGGGAGCCATAATAACCCTCTCAAAAAAAACCCATTATTGACAATGATAGTTATCTCATGTCTTACTTGCAACAAAATCAGCTAATTGAGAATGAATCGCATTGCATTGTTGAGAACTGTTGAAAAGCTTGTCGCTACTCCAATCACCGTGTAATTGTTCTTAGAATGGTAGTGGTAATTGTTTTTCGGTATACCAGTCATCTGAGTACACATTTGGTAGGAAAAGGCACCCCGACTGCTAGGAGTAGTAGTTAATTCACAAAGCGCACAGCCAATACCATTCTCCTGGGTTTAGCTGATTATTCTATAAGCAACACTGGACTACAGGTCAGCATCCTGTCACCACCCCTCAAGCCAAGATTATTGATATGTCCAAGTACGACTCATATTTAAGATGTTCGTTTTGCGGTAAGTCTTCTGAGCAGGTACGCAAATTGATTGCCGGGCCTGGCGTCTACATTTGTGATGAATGTGTGGAACTGTGCAACGAAATCTTAGATGAGGAACTGCTCAACTCCTCCAATGACAATGACACAGCCATTCAACCGACGCTGAACTCTGAACAACCGCCAAAGCCACAAAAAAGCGCCAACCATCGTGCTTGGCATCTCCTTCACAAGCCAACCGAAATCAAGCAAGCGTTGGACACTCACGTTATTGGTCAACAGCAAGCGAAAAAAGTCCTTTCTGTTGCCGTTTATAACCATTACAAGCGTCTTAGCGTTGATCAGAATAATGGTGGCAAAACCGTCCCTGAGGACTCGATCAAACTGCAAAAGTCGAACATCCTTCTGATCGGTCCTACGGGGTGCGGCAAAACACTGTTAGCGCAAACGCTTGCCTCTCAACTGGATGTCCCCTTTGCTGTCGCTGATGCCACGACCCTAACGGAAGCCGGATATGTTGGGGACGATGTAGAAAATATTTTGTTACGACTGTTACAAGTTGCGGATTTTGATGTTGAGACAGCAGAGCAAGGCATTATCTATATTGACGAAATTGACAAAATTGCTCGTAAGAGTGAAAACCCGTCAATTACGCGGGATGTTTCAGGCGAGGGTGTCCAGCAAGCTTTACTAAAGATTTTGGAAGGGACGGTGGTGAACGTACCGCCTCAAGGTGGACGGAAGCATCCCTATCAGGAGTGCATTCAAATTGACACCAGTAATATTCTCTTCATTTGTGGTGGTGCCTTTGTTGGTTTAGACAAAGTAGTAGAGCAACGGACTGGGAAGAAATCAATTGGTTTTGTGCAACCAGGTGAGGCGCAAGCACCGCAAGAGCTATCAGCAGAACTATTCAAGCACTTGGAACCAGAGGATTTGGTGAAGTTTGGTCTAATTCCAGAACTGATTGGACGCTTACCTGTAATTACAGCCGTAGAAGCACTGGATGAAGAAGCTTTGATGGCAATCTTGACACAACCTCGCAATGCTTTGGTGAAGCAATATCAAAAATTACTCAAGATGGATAATGTCCGTTTAGAGTTTCAGTCCGATGCCCTAAAAGCGATCGCACAAGAAGCCTTTCGACGCAAAACTGGCGCAAGAGCCTTGCGCGGCATCTTGGAAGAACTCATGCTAGATGTCATGTATGAGTTACCCTCCCGTAAGGATATCAATCGCTGCACCATTACACGGGAGATGGTAGAAAAACGCTCCACGGCTGAACTACTAGTACATCCCTCCTGGTTACTGAAACCTGAATCGGCTTAAGTGGTTGTTGGTTGTTGGTTTTTAGTGGTTGGTTGTTGGTGGTCAGTAGAAACAATTAACTGACCACTGACAAAAAGACAAAGCGATCGCGTTGGACTTCATATTAGGCACCATGAGCTATCGTTCACTAACGTTGCAAGGAAAATCCCTTTCCCCTGCCACCTACAACCTAACCCCTTCTTTCCGATCAAATATTCCATTCAGCTAGCGCGATCGCAATTCCCTGTTTTAAGGCGGGTGTCAGTTGCTCATTATTGGCTAGCTGTTCTAATTGCTGATGGGCATGGGGAAAGTTTTTTAGGGCAGCGATCGCATGAAGCCTTACAGTATCAGTTGGATCTGCGAGTAGCTCAACTAATGCCTCCATTGCACAAACTTCTCCTAACTGGCCCCAAGCAAGGGCAAGCGCTTGTTTAACGATTGCAACCTGTCGTGCTGGGTTTTGTGAGTTGAGATCGAGGAGAATCTGGGCAGCTTTTGCCCTGAGAACTGGCTCCTCTACCTGTCCTAGCACTCTGATGATTTCCTGACTGCACTCTATGGAGGCTGTGTCAAGGGCTTGCTGCAAGTAGTCCAAGCTCTTAGGTGTTCCTACCCAACTCATTGCTCGGATGAGATCAATTTGAATGGGAGCAGGAGTAGCGGGTGACTGGAGTACCTTAAACAAAGCATCAGCCGCTTCATCCGTTCCCATGCGCCCTAATGCGATCGCAGCTTGCTGGCAAACATCCGGGTTGAAGTCATAAAGTAGCGGTTTTAGCTGGTTTAGTAAGTCTAATTCTTCCCGTAGATCAGAGCGCAAGCCTAAACCAATTACGGCTTCCTTTCTCACCACTGCGGCGTGATCTTTTAAAGCCTTGAGGAGAACTGGGGGAATTCTAGAGTCGTGGAAGCTACTCAGGGCTTCAATTGCCGTTGAACGTACTGCCACTTGAGGGTCGTCAACAACACCTAATAGAGGAGTAATAATTTCCGGACGACGGATTTGGGAAAGTGCTGTAGTCGCAAGCAACCGGGAATTTGGCTCTGACAATAAATTTGCTAGAGCCTCAATTGCTGAATCACCGAGGCTAGAAAGTGCGGTTGCTGCCATGTCCGTTAAGTCTTCATCCTCAGCCGTCTTCAGCAAATCGACTAATGTCGTAATCACCGTGGGATCATTAAATTCTCCAAGGATGCGAGCCGTAAACCAGCGCACTTCCAAGTCGGCTTCGTCGTCTTCTAGAATACCTATCAATGGTGCGATCGCAATTGACCCTAGCTTGGGAAATACCTTCGCAACCTCCCAGCGATCTTGAAAATCACCCGCTTCAAGAACCTCCAACGCTAACTTCAACACCTGCTCTAAATCAGATTCATTCAGTGGTGCTGAATCCGCATCGGCATCTTTGGCTTTCTTACCCAGTGGTAGTTGCTGCAAGAATTGATTGAGCGATGACCAATTACCCTGCTGTGCCGCAGCGGTTGCTTGTTCTAAAACATTTGTCATTATTCAAAGTTTTTGTTGTTTGCGGCGAGATAAATTTACTTTGACCGAGGTTCGAGTATCGCGCAAGTCCCATGTCACCTCCAGATGCCCAGTTTATAGAAAACGCCTGTATATCCCACGTCTTTCAATCGTCGGATATAAGGCGGCTCAGCGGAGGGACGGAGCTGACCCATAAATCTTGCAACGAAGCCACAAAACTTAATCAGCGACCTTATGTGAAGTTGGTTAATCTAAGAAGCGTGGAAGTTAGGTCGAAGCCATGATTGTTTACGAGTTTAAAGTTAAGGGAAAAGAGGCTCAATATCGCGCCATAGATGAGGCAATTCGTACCAGCCAATTCATTCAAAACAAGTGCTTGCGCTATTGGATGGATAACAAGGGTTTGCGCCAATATGACCTCAATAAATATTGCGCTGTACTAGCGTCTGAATTCCCCTTTGCTGAAGAACTCAATTCAATGGCAAGACAATCTGCGGCAGAACGAACTTGGAGCGCAATTGCTCGATTTTTCGACAATTGCAAAAAGAAAGTCAAGGGAAAGAAAGGTTTTCCAAAATACAAAAAGCATTGCCGCTCAGTTGAATATAAAACTAGCGGCTGGAAACTTTCGTCAAATCGGAAGGCTATTACTTTCCGGGATGGTAAGAGCATAGGGACTCTCAAGCTTAAGGGAACCTATGACCTTAATTACTATGACATTAAGCAGATTAAACGAGTTCGATTGCTCCGCAGGGCTGATGGATACTACGCCCAATTTGCCGTTGATGCCAGAGTTAGAGTAGAGACTGAACCTACAGGGCAAGTTATTGGCATTGACCTAGGGCTTAATTTCTTCATTGCCGATAACAAAGGTAATACCGAGAAGTCCCCCCAGTTCTACAGAAAGTCAGAGCGTCAGCTCAACCGAGCTAATCGTAAAAAGTCCAAGAAGTTCGTTAAAGGTGGCTTACCGCAGTCTAAAAACTACCACAGAGCTAGAAATCGATACGCTCGAAAACATTTAAGAGTAAGTAGGCAGCGAAAAGAGTATTGCAAGCGAGTTGCGTACTCCGTGATCCAATCTAACGATTTGGTAGCCTATGAAGACTTGAATGTGAAAGGGCTAGTAAAGAATCGACATCTAGCTAAATCTATCAGTGATGCAGGTTGGTCAACATTTCGTCAATGGTTAGAGTATTTCGGGCATAAGTATGGGAAAGTCACGATTGCTGTACCTCCCCATAACACAAGTCAGAATTGCTCTAGCTGTGGCTCTAAAGTGAAGAAGTCCCTATCAACAAGAACTCATGTTTGTCCAGACTGCGGGTTAATTGAAGATAGAGATACAAATGCCGCGAAGAACATCCTGAAATTAGCACTATGTACGGTAGGGCATACCGGAACTTACGCTTGGGGAGATTTGCCCTCTTGGGCGGTTGGAGCAATCCTGTCGTCTAACGGCGAGTTGTTGAACCAAGAATCCCACGCGCTTTAGCCGTGGGAGTGTCAAGATTGAGAATGAAGCGATCGCAAAATGAAATGGACAGTACTAAGCCAAAACTAAGGTTTTCTCTCATTGCAGGACTCTTTATCCTGTTTTGTTGCGCTTGTTTTTTCCTGACTCGCTTAGATCAAGCAGCAGCAAGCCCAATGTCTCTAGATGGTCTAACTCACTTAAGAGCAATGGCACAACAGTCTGTCCCTTATGACACCGCCCTGAGTAATGGTAAGCCAACTCTGGTTGAGTTTTATGCTGATTGGTGTACTAGTTGTCAGGCATTAGCTCCCAGCGTTACCAAGTTCCATGAGCAATATGGTTCGCAGGTTAACTTTGTCATGCTGAATGTTGACGAATCTCAATGGCGTCAAGCAGTCCAGCAGTATCATGTCAGAGGTGTACCCCAACTTTTCTTCATCACACCCGATCTTCAGGTACTCAAAACCTTAATTGGTAAAGTACCAGAACCAATCCTTGCCCAGTATTTAGAGCAACTGGTGAATCCGACGTTGTAGAGACAGCTAGAAAAATTTACTCTGTGTCATCGTCGGGAGGACAGCAATGCTGTCCCCCCGACAGTTCATTTTTTGGAAGTCCTTGCTATAAATACTTGTCCAAAGTAGCTGCTTCAGAGCCGCTTCGCTAACAGGAGAATTCTGAACTCCTGTCCTATATTCTTCTTGTTCACTGTATGGGTCTGCACCCCTGTATCTACCTTAAGAATGAATCATTCTTTCTCAAAATCAAAAAATGCATCAATACTATGCATTTTCTTCATGAATAGAAATATTTTGTAACTAAACATACAAAATATACTATCTAGCTTACATAACCTTATGTGCAATGAGCAACCGAATCAGCGCTCCAGACCAACTTCAGGCATTTGAGCGCTACGCACTAAGGATAAACCTATGACAAGCGCAGCCACGCCAGCAGCAAGCCTAAACAAATTTGAAAAATTTAAAGCCCAAAAAGATGGCCTTGCAGTAAAGGCACAACTCGATCAATTTGCCCAACTCGGCTGGGAAGCGGTTGATGAAACAGACCGAGATCATCGGTTGAAGTGGGTCGGAGTTTTCTTCCGCCCTGTTACCCCTGGTAAGTTTATGTTGCGGATGCGTTTACCCAATGGCATTCTTACCAGTGTTCAAATGCGGGTACTCGCCGAAGTGGTGCAGCGCTATGGCGAAGATGGCAATGCAGACATTACCACTCGGCAGAACCTTCAACTACGAGGTATCCGACTCGAAGATATTCCAGATATTTTCAATCGGTTTCACTCAGTAGGCTTAACCTCGGTGCAATCGGGGATGGATAATGTCCGCAATATCACCGGTTCTCCGGTTGCTGGGATTGATGCCGATGAGTTGTTTGACACACGGGAGTTGGTACAGCAGGTTCAAGACATGATCACCAATGGTGGTGAAGGGAACCCAGAATTTACCAACCTACCCCGAAAATTTAATATTGCGATCGCAGGCGGACGTGACAACTGCGTCCACGCGGAAATCAACGACCTCGCCTTTGTTCCAGCCTATAAATATGGCGTACTGGGCTTTAACGTTGTCGTTGGTGGCTTCTTCTCCGCCAAGCGCTGTGACGCAGCAATTCCCCTCAATGCCTGGGTTACACCAGATACGGTCGTAGCGCTAAGCCGTGCCGTCTTAGAAGTCTACCGCGACCACGGTTTAAGAGCGAATCGGCAAAAAGCACGGTTGATGTGGCTAATTGACGAATGGGGGATTGAAAAATTCCGGGCAGTTGTAGAAGAGCAACTCGGTCACGCTCTACAAACCGCTGCTGAAAAAGATGAGATTGACTGGGAAAAGCGCGACCACATTGGTGTTTTTCCGCAAAAGCAATCAGGTTTGAACTACGTCGGTTTGCACATCCCCGTTGGACGCCTCTATGCCGAGGATATGTTCGACCTAGCCCGTATGGCTGAAGTCTACGGTAATGGTGAAATTCGTCTCACCGTTGAACAAAACGTGATTATCCCCAATGTTCCAGATTCTCGCTTAGATGCCCTCCTCGCTGAACCCATACTGGAACGCTTCTCCATCAACCCAGACCCTCTAACCCAAGCCTTAGTGTCTTGCACGGGTTCACAATTTTGTAACTTTGCCTTGATTGAAACAAAAAATCGTGCCCTAGCAATGATCAAGGCACTGGAAGCCGAACTTTCCCTGCCACGTCCAGTTCGGATTCACTGGACAGGTTGCCCCAACTCTTGCGGCCAGCCACAAGTCGCCGACATTGGTCTGATGGGTACGAAGGTACGCAAAAACGGTCAAGCCGCCGAAGGCGTTGATCTCTACATGGGTGGCAAAGTTGGCAAAGATGCCCAACTCGGTACCTGTGTCCAAAAGGGCATTGCTTGCGAAGATTTGAAGCCCTTGTTGCGAGACTTACTCATTGAACAATTTGGAGCTAAACCACGGCAGGAAGCCGCTGTTTCGTCCTAAAGTCATCCCACTTGTCAAGGCAACGCTTAAGTCCATCCTTACGTTCCAACCGTAGCACCGCAACTGGGAAACGCTTCAACTACCGCCATAAAACCACTACAAGCCATCAATACACAATGACAAAGTTCACCAGACGGCAATTTATCATCACCGCAGGCGCAGCCACCGCAACCTCTCTCTTGGCTCACGGTTGTTCCTCTGGCCCGACCTCGAAATCAAGTGCTGGCAACACTCAAGCTGCCAACCTCAGCCCCGCTGATACTCCAGAAGTTACGACCGCCAAGCTGGGATTTATTGCCCTGACCGATGCTGCACCGTTGATTGTTGCGAAGGAAAACGGCTTGTTTGAGAAGTACGGCATGAAGGATGTCGAGGTCGTCAAGCAAGCCTCTTGGCCGGTTACTCGCGACAACATAGAGTTGGGTTCTGCTAGTGGTGGTATTGATGGAGCGCATATCTTGTCCCCCATGCCTTACCTGATGTCTTTGGGTAAGATTACCAAGCAGCCTGTGCCGATGTACATCCTGGCACGGTTGAATACCAACGGTCAGGCAATTTCTGTTGCGAATACTTACAAAGACTTGAAAGTTGGCTTAGATAGCAAGGCACTCAAGGAGGCTTTTTCCAAAGCTAAATCTTCTGGCAAAGAACTTAAGGCAGCGATAACCTTTCCGGGTGGCACCCATGACCTCTGGATGCGCTACTGGCTAGCCGCTGGTGGCATTAATCCAGACACCGATATTTCTACAATCCCCGTGCCACCGCCTCAGATGGTGGCGAATATGAAAGTCGGTGGGATGGAAGCTTTTTGTGTCGGTGAACCTTGGAACGCACAGCTAGTTAATCAAAAGGAAGGTTATACCGCTCTGATTACCGGGGAACTGTGGAAAGACCATCCTGAGAAAGCCTTATCCATGCGGGCGGATTGGGTGGATAAGAATCCCAAGGCAGCTAAGGCTATCCTCATGGCGGTGCAAGAAGCCCAACAGTGGTGTGATAAGCCGGAAAATAAAGCAGAGATGGTCAAAATCGTCTCGAAGCGCCAGTGGTTCAAGGTTCCAGAAAAAGACATTATTGAGCGCGCCAAAGGCAATATTGACTATGGTGATGGTCGCACTCAACAGAACAGCCCTCTATTAATGAAGTTCTGGGCAGATAATGCGTCCTATCCCTTCAAGAGTCATGATGCTTGGTTCCTCACAGAAGAAATTCGTTGGGGCTATCTTCCCGCTGATACAGATATCAAGGGAATCATTGATAAAGTAAACCGGGAAGATTTGTGGAAAGAAGCGGCAAAGGCGATTGGTGTTGCCGATGCTGATATCCCAACTAGTACGTCCCGTGGGGTTGAAACGTTCTTCGATGGAGTCAAATTTGATCCAGAAGATACAGCAGGATATTTGAAGAGCCTCAAGATTAAGAAAGCATAAGCTAGCGACAACTAGGGATTTTGCATTGGGCTAGCAACTAAACCTTTATTCAAAATCCCAACACATTTCGGTTCCACTCCACGACTTTTAAAAGGAAAATGACAGCAAATCTTGAAAGCCGCTCTCGGCGCACTGCTCGGCAAAATTCTCCGCTTTCTCTAATCCAGAAGCACTCTCAAAAGATTATCCGCCCGTTGGTTGCCCTAGCTATTTTTCTTGTAATCTGGCAACTCCTGTGCATGAGTCCTGATTCAAATTTACCCAGTCCGATTACGGTTTTTCAGGACACTTGGGACCCTCTGATTATCAATCCCTTCTTTGATAACGGTGGTACAGATAAAGGGTTAGGATTACAGATTGCCGCGAGCTTAGGACGAGTTGCGATCGGGTTTACTCTGTCTACGATTGTCGGGATTGGGCTAGGGATTTTAATTGGCAGCAATAAATTCATGTATGACGCGCTAGACCCGCTTTTTCAGGTCTTGCGGACAATCCCTCCTCTTGCTTGGTTACCTATTTCACTAGCCGCCTTTCGCGATAGCCAACCTTCTGCAATTTTTGTAATTTTCATTACAGCAATTTGGCCAATTATTATTAACACCACAGTGGGTGTGCAACAGATTCCTCAAGATTACCGAAACGTTGCCAAGGTGTTGCGTTTATCACGCCAAAAGTATTTCTTCAAAGTTCTCTTTCCAGCCGCCGTTCCCTACATTTTTACAGGCTTACGAATTGGAATTGGATTATCTTGGTTGGCGATTATCGCGGCAGAGATGTTAGTTGGTGGTGTGGGAATCGGGTTCTTTATTTGGGACGCTTACAACAGTTCCGCTATCAGTGAAATCATCCTGGCGCTTGTCTACGTGGGGGTTGTTGGTTTGCTCCTAGACAGACTTGTTGCTTTTGTCGCCAGTAAAGTTGTGCCAGAAGAACAGAAATAACGGTGCTAATAGCTGTTAGCTAAGAGATTGAACCAATAGCGATTAGCCAGTGAACACTCTCACAATAAGCAATTATCATGTCTGTATTTGTTGAAGTAGACCATGTAGACCGGATATTTCCCCTGCCTAATGGTGGCAGCTATGTTGCCCTCAGAAATATTGAACTGAAAATCAAACAAGGAGAGTTTATTTCCTTAATTGGACATTCAGGTTGTGGTAAATCCACGCTTTTGAATATCGTTGCAGGTTTGGATAAACCGACTCATGGCGGTGTCATTCTGGAAGGACGGCAAGTAACGCAACCCGGCCCCGATCGCATGGTGGTATTCCAGAACTACTCGCTACTCCCCTGGCTAAGCGTTCGTGAAAACATCGCCTTGGGTGTGGACGAAGTAATGGCAAATCGTCCAGCCAGCGAACGCAAAGAGATTATTGAACATCATATTGATTTAGTCGGGCTGCGACACGCCGCGAAGAAGCGACCCGGTGAGCTTTCAGGAGGGATGAAACAGCGAGTTGCGATCGCACGCGCCCTCGCCCTGCGCCCGAAGTTGTTGCTCTTGGATGAACCCTTTGGTGCATTAGATGCCCTAACCCGTGGTGGTTTGCAAGAGCAGTTGATGAAAATCTGCGAAGAAAGCCGCGTCACCTGCATCATGGTCACTCACGATGTTGATGAAGCGTTGTTGCTCTCTGACCGGATTGTGATGCTGACCAATGGGCCAGAATCTCACATTGGGCAAATTCTCGATGTAGACATTCCGCGCCCTCGCCAACGTATGGAAGTCGTAAATCATCCCAGCTACTACAGCTACCGGAATGAGATGATTTACTTCCTCAACCAGCAGAAGAAAGCCAAGCTGCGTCAATCGAAGAAGCCACAAGTTATTGCCCGTAATGGCTTGGAAAAAATCAATCTGGAAATTGGCTTTATTCCCCTCACCGATTGTGCGCCCTTAGTCGTTGCGAAAGAAAAAGGCTTCTTTGAGAAACACGGGTTAGAAGAAGTCACATTAAACCGCGAACCCAGTTGGAAAGCGATCGCAAAAGGGATGGTCACCGGACGACTCGATGCTGCCCAGATGGTCGCGGGGATGCCCATGTCCCTGACACTAGGGGCGGGTAATAACACGCCAGTGCCAATGGTAAGTGCTTTAGCACTGTCCCGTAACGGCAATGCCATTACCCTCAGTAAGCGGTTATACGACCAAGGCGTTCGTACCTTGGCTGACTTCAAAGCAGCCCTGCAAGCGACTCCTGATAAGGTTCACACCTTGGGTGTCGTCTATCCATCCTCAATGCAAAACTTGATGCTGCGCTACTGGCTAGCATCCGGTGGAATTGACCCCGATCGGGATGTCAGTTTGACAGTAATTCCGCCGCCGCAGATGATCTCGAATCTGAAAGCGGGAAACATTGATGGTTACTGTGTGGGTGAACCCTGGAACTCCCGTGCTGTCAATGAAGGGCATGGTTTTGTCATCAGGACAGATGCAGATATTTTTCCTGGACACATTGAAAAAGTTCTAGGAGTCCGGGAAGAGTGGGCGAATAAGTATCCAGAAACTCACCTTGCCCTCGTCAAAGCTTTATTGGAAGCGTGTGAATATTGCGATGACCTACGCAACCGAGAAGAGATTGTTGGTTTACTGGCTCAAGACCAATACGTTGGCGCTTTAGCCGAGGATATTCGTCCGGGATTCATCGACCCATACGATTGGGGAACCAACGCTGAACCCAAAACGATACAGCGCTACAACCAGTTCTTTGTTGAGCAAACCAACTATCCCGAACGAGTAGAAATCCTCTGGGTCATGACTCAGATGGCACGTTGGGGACTAACTCCCTTCCCGAAAAACTGGCTAAACATTATCGAGCGTGTTCGGCGGGCGGACATCTTTGGTGAAGCGGCACGGCAGTTGGAATTCGCAGATTTTGGACGCGATCGCGACCCAATCCAACTATTTGACGGCACGATCTTCGACCCCGATAACCCGATCGCCTACCTCAATAGTTTGGAAATCAAACGTGAGATTCGCGTCGAAGAAATCGACATTGATGCTGTCGCTGCCTCAGTTGCTTAAGTTTTGACTTTTGACTTGCTGACTACGTTCCCTATTGAACTCTTCATTCCCCCTACAATCATGACTGCTCTCAACACTAATACCCTTCTCAACTCAGAAACCCAAATCCAAAGTCCAAAGGCGAAAACTAGCGAACCGTTTCTGGTGATTGAGGATGTTGCCAAAGTTTATCCCACGCCGAATGGTCCCTATACAGTTCTCACTGGCGTTAACCTAACCGTTAAAGAAGGCGAGTTTGTTTGCCTGATTGGTCACTCTGGCTGTGGTAAGTCAACGCTGCTGAATATGGTGGCAGGTTTCTCGCAACCCAGTCATGGGAATGTGTTGTTGAAAAATCAGCGCGTGACTGAGCCTGGGCCAGACCGAATGATGGTGTTTCAAAATTACGCCCTACTGCCTTGGCTGAGTGCGTTTGAGAACGTCTACCTCGGAGTTGATTCAGTTTATCCCAACAAAACCCAAGCCGAGAAGCGAGCAATTGCGCGGGAGCATTTGGAGATGGTGGGACTGACTGAGGCAATGGATAAGAAGCCTTCGCAGTTATCGGGGGGGATGAAGCAACGAGTTGCGATCGCGCGTGCTTTATCAATTCGCCCGGAAATCTTGATTTTGGACGAACCCTTTGGTGCCTTGGATGCCATCACGAAAGAAGAACTACAGGAAGAACTGCTAAAAATTTGGCGTGACCATCAAGTTACCGTCCTGATGATTACTCACGATATTGATGAGGCTCTTTTCCTCGCTGACCGACTCGTGATGATGACCAACGGGCCTGCGGCTCATATTGGTGAAGTGATGGATATTCCCTTCAAGCGTCCTAGAAATCGCGCTCGGATTATGGAAGACCCAAAGTACTACGAACTGCGTAACTACGCCCTAGACTTCCTGTACCGTCGCTTTGCCCATGATGATGCAGCCGCATAGAGATTGAAAGTAAGGAGTTGAGGAGTCAGGAGTTGCAGGAGTTGAAAGGAGTTCAGGATGGAGGAGTTGAAAGGAGTTCAGAAAGCAATTCGGATGGGGATTCAGACCCCACCTGAAAGTAAGCCACTGAACAAAGTGAGCGTGGGGAATTATAACCCCTGCTGCCTATCGGTCGCTCCTATCTCCAGGCAAGTCCAGGATTCAGAAGAATTCTGAACTCCTTTGGCTTTAACTCATCAGGGATGACCAATCGGAGGAATTGTGGTGGATAGTATCAAAACCCTTTGCCCTTACTGTGGCGTTGGTTGCGGCTTGGAAGTAACACCCCCAGCGCAACAGGGAAAAGAAACCAATCGAGATAGTGAAGGGACACCAGCTTGGAAAGTGCGAGGCGATCGCACCCATCCCTCAAGTCTTGGTATGGTTTGTGTCAAAGGGGCAACTGTTACTGAGGCAACTCACAAAAGCCGATTGCGCTATCCGATGATGCGTGATTCCTTAGATGAGCCATTCGTGCGCGTCACTTGGGAAGAAGCTCTCCAGCGAGTGGTGAGCCGACTTCAGCGTGTTGTCACAACTGCCGGGGCTGATGCAATGTGTATGTATGGCTCCGGTCAGCTACAAACTGAAGACTACTACGTTGCCCAGAAGCTGCTCAAAGGCTGTCTGGGTACGAATAACTTTGATTCCAATTCCCGGCTGTGTATGTCCTCAGCCGTTACTGGTTATACCCAAAGCTTGGGTTCCGATGGCCCCCCCTGCTGCTATGAAGATTTGGAATTAACTGATTGTGCTTTTTTGATCGGTACCAATGCGGCTGAGTGTCACCCGATTGTTTTCAATCGTCTGGCAAAACATCACAAGAAAAATCGCCAGGTGAAGATGATTGTGGTAGACCCTCGCCGGACACCCACAGCGGAAGCGGCTGACTTGCATCTGGCAATTCGACCCGGTACAGATATTGATTTACTTAATGGAATTGCCTACTTAGTGCTGCGTTGGGGCAAGATTGACAACTTATTTATTGACGAATGTACCGCGAATTTCCATGCTTTTGCGGAGATAGTTCGCCACTATCCCCCGCACATCGTTGCTCAACGGTGTGGCATTGCAGAGAGTGAACTCGAAACGGCGGCTCGATACTGGAGCCAGTCTAATCGCGTCCTCTCGATGTGGTCGATGGGTGTCAATCAGTCTTCTGAAGGTACAGCGAAGGTGCGTACCCTAATTAACTTACACCTGATGACAGGTCAAATTGGTAAGCCAGGGTGTGGTCCGTTTTCCCTTACAGGTCAACCGAACGCGATGGGAGGACGGGAAACAGGGGGATTGTGCCATATCTTACCGGGCTATCGGTCAGTAAAAAATCCCCAACATCGAGCAGAACTTGAGGAGTTTTGGGGGCTAAAACCCGGACAAATTTCACCTTATCCCGGTCGCACGGCTTGGGAGATTATTCGGGGATTAGAAACTGGGGATGTGAAGTTTCTCTGGATTACGGCGACTAATCCGGTGGTGAGCTTGCCTGACTTGGAACGAGTAAAAGCGGCTTTGAGGCGAAGCACCTCCGGTGCCGCTTCGCTAACGCCTTTTACGGTTTACCAGGAAGCCTATTACCCAACAGAAACCACTGCCTACGCTCATGTCCTACTCCCAAGCGCACAGTGGGGCGAGAAAACTGGCACGATGACTAACTCTGAGCGAATGGTCACACTCTGCCAAGCCTTTTGCCACCCCCCTGGAGAAGCGAAAGCGGATTGGGAAATCTTTGCTGAAGTAGGACGGCGATTGGGTTTTGCCGACAAGTTTTCTTTCCAAACCTCGGCTGAAGTTTACGCAGAATATGTTCAGTTGACGAAAGGACGAGTCTGTGATGTATCGGGTATTAGTCACGAGCGTCTCAAGCAAGAAGGCCCCTTACAATGGCCGTGCCCTGAACAAGGGAGTGGGGAAGGGAATTCTCCCAAACGGCTCTATACTGATTTACGCTTCTCTACTCCTGACGGACGCGCTCAGTTCGCCGCTTATCATTCACGAGGACTGGCAGAACCACCTGATCCAAATTATCCCTTAGTCTTGACAACGGGACGGCTTTATGGTCATTGGCACACCCAAACCCGCACAGGGCGCATCCCGAAGATTCAGCAGATGCATCCTAATCCCTTTATTGAAATTCACCCTCGTGATGCTAAGGCGTTAGGAATTAAAGATCAAAGCTGGGTAGAAGTGCGATCGCGTCGTGGTAAAAGTCGTTTTCCTGCCAAAGTGACAAAAGCGATCGCACCTGGTACTGTCTTCGTACCGATTCACTGGGGCGCACTCTGGGCAGACAATGCCGAAGCCAACGCCCTCACTCATCCAGAATCCTGTCCTGAGTCTCACCAACCAGAACTGAAAGCCTGTGCTGTACAGCTTGTGCCAATCCAGAGCCACTCTAGTATTGCAAACGATTTACTTCAACCTTCGCAATCAAGTATCCTCACAGCATCCCCTTCAGTGTAAAGCCAGTAGAAGAGATGCGGTGGTTTCAAAAATTATCTAAACGAGTTGAGAGTGTTACCGGGGTTGAAAATTTTCTCTATTTTCTCGATAGAACAGAAAGCCTGGTTGCCAAGCTTCTTTCACTAGCAATGGTGCTAGTACTAATATTCACTGTCTTTGACCTCGGTGTATATTTAGTAATAGCACTATTCACACTTTCTCCAGAAGTTCGTTCTGAAAAGTCATTCATCCTTGAAGTTTTCGGACTATTTTTGAATGTGTTGATTGCCTTGGAACTAATGGAAAATATCACCGCTTACCTACGCAAGCACGTAGTTCAGGTTGAGCTGGTATTTATCACAGCTTTGATTGCTGGCGCTCGTAAAATTATCATTCTGGATTTTGAAAAAGTCTCCGGTGGGCAATTGCTTGGCTTAGCGGCAGCAGTTCTGTCCCTTTCAATTAGTTATTGGATTATGCGACAGGCTAATGTCAGAAATCATTGAGTAGTAAAGCGTTTATCTCATGACTAACTTCTTTCAATTTGAAGCAGATTTTGTTGATTCCCTGCGCTGTATTCCCATGCAAGTCCGGATGAAATTAGATACCTGTGGTACAAAACTCAAGCTAACGCATTGGCACCAGTTTACCCAGGAAGAACGTCAGGAACTTGTAGAGAAACCTTGTACAACAGTAGAAGAAATTCAAACCTATCGAGAAGATATACAAAATTTGGTGATAAACCATACTGGCACACCAGCATCTGACCTTCCTATTGAAGATAATCCGGCATGGATGGATGCAACAACAATTCCACCGACTGTTCAAGAGAAAGTCCAAGAATTGGGTGTATCTTTAACATTACAAAACTGGGCATCCCTAACATCCACTCAACGTTTTGCACTGATTAAACTTAGCCGTCCTAGCCATGAAAATAAAAACTTCCTCCCTGCCCTCAAGGAGTTTCAGTTAGTTTAATCAACAAGATTGCAAAACCCAACGACGGAAGAGTTCAACAATGATGCGCCAGGAACCATCGTACTCTTGAACTACATCGTGGCGCGTCAGAGTCTTGATGGCTTCTTGCAACGTTTCCTCCTGTAGGGGCGCACAGCTGTGCGCCCCTACAGTTTTATCTAATTTGATTTCCGACCATCTTGAAGAATCGGAAAAACTTTTCCGGATATTTCTAATAAATCGGAGCTGATTTTCTGGGACTTAACGAAGAGTAGATAATACGATGTTTTTAGTTGCAAGTTTGCCGCTTTAAACCTTGACAAAAACACTCTCAAAACCTATGCTTCAGTCACCAGAAAAGCAGCCTCAGGCACAGCAACCGCAAGCTAATCAGTTACAGTATAACCCAACAGCGATCGCTAATCCAGAACAAAGTATTGGCACAGCTTCAGTTGTAACTACTCCATCGCTTGGACAATTAGACACAGTAGCATTAGTTCAATACGGAGGTATCGCCGTCGCAATCATCTTAGCTTTTGCTATTTTCATGCTTGCCTTGGCTGAATATAACAAGGTCTTCATGCCTGTAATACTTCAGAAGCGAGACGGAAAGAATCAATAAAGTCCTTAAGGTATTTACCGTAGGGGTGCAATTAATTGCACTCCTGCAATACCGAACCTACAAAAATTGCCTCTTTAAAAAATAAATCTAACTATTAAAGAACTTTACCCATTGTGTTGCTCTCTCACCCAAGCTCGAAAAGCCCGTAAAGTTGCTGTTTCCCCATCTACTAAACTCTGGTGGATAAACCTGGGAATAGCATCTAAAGGCATCCAAGGAAAAGTTGGACTCTGACTAACAGATTGATACTCTTCCTTTGATTGTTGTAGAACAAAAACTTGTAATTTATTTCCGTTATAGTGCCAAAATTCTGGGACACCAATCGCTGCATAAATGGGTTGCTTATTTAGAGAACCACTGGTGATATCAATTTCTAACACTAAATCTGGAGGCGGGTCATTATCTAAGTCAATTTCTTGTTTACTTCTGACAAGGGGTTCATTTTGGAGATAGTAACAAGAGTCAGGTTCTGCTCCTTTTAGCTTTTTACTTCGCTTCAGGGTTAAAGAACCAAATCTCTTAAGATTTAGATTTAATTCATCAGCGATCGCACCAATTATACTTTCAATAAAGCGGTTATTATTCTCATGCCGTCCTAACGGTGTCATTATTTCTAACACTCCTTCATCGTAAGCCAAGCGAGAGGTGCGGTTATCTCCTAATTCTTTGAGTAATTGCTCAAATGTTTGCCAACTTATATTGGACAAGATTACTCGTTGTTCAGCCAGTTCAATAGTTAGTGTTTGCATGAGTTATTACCTTAAGAAGTTGACCTTAAAAAAATAAAAATTATTTTGATTGGTGAGGTGCGATCGCTACTAGTCCTACTTCTGTCTAATCGCACTCCGGAACTCAGTTACAGCATCATACTGGTAGACCGGAGTTCAAAGTCCCCCAGAATTGGGGGATTTAGGGGGCGAGAAAGACTTTTGTATACACCGTAGCTTTACAAGGGCGTAGGGGGGTGGATTTTGGATTAAAGGTTTGCTGGCGAACCATAACCTCCGCCTCCAGGTGTTTCAATTGTAAACATCTCTCCCGCCTCCATCTCCACAACAGCCGTGCTGCCTAATTCCTCTATGGTTCCATCGCTACGTTCAACATAATTCCGTCCCAAAGCACCTGCTTCACCACCTTGTAAACCATAAGGAGGAACAACGCGATGACTTGAGAGAATTGCCGCCGTCATCGGTTCGAGGAAACGTAGGCGACGGATAACACCATTCCCACCGTGATGTTCCCCTTTCCCGCCACTATTAGGGCGAATTCCGAAGCTTACTAAGAGAACAGGGAACCGCCATTCCAACACTTCGGGGTCAGTTAGGCGAGAATTAGTCATGTGAGTGTGGACTGCATCGGTGCCATCGAAATCCGCACCTGCACCGGAACCTCCACAAATGGTTTCATAGTATTGATAGCGTCCATTGCCGAAAGTGAAGTTATTCATCGTTCCCTGAGATGCTGCCAGCACTCCCAGCGCACCATACAATGCATCGGTAATTGCCTGAGAAGTCTCGACATTTCCTGCAACTACGGCGGCAGGATAACGGGGATTGAGCATACAGCCTTCGGGAATGATGATTTCCAGAGGTTTGAGACAACCTGCATTGAGAGGAATATCGTCATTTACCAAGGTGCGGAAGACATAGAGGACTGCTGCTTTGCAAACAGCAGATGGTGCATTGAAATTACTCTGTAGTTGAGGTGAAGTGCCAGTAAAATCAATCTTGGCGTTGCGGTTGTTGTGGTTGATGGTAATCGTCACCTGAATTTGGCTGCCATCGTCCAACTTAGCCGTGAAGCTACCATCTTTGAGTGATGCGATCGCACGTCGTACCGATACCTCTGCATTATCCTGCACATGACCCATGTAAGCTTGCACAGTTTCTAACGAGTATTGCTTCACCATCCGCCGCAACTCTTGCACACCGCGTTCATTTGCCGCAATTTGAGCTTGCAAGTCTGCAATGTTTTGCTCCAGATTTCGGACAGGATAAGTGCCAGATGAGAGTAATTGCCGTAGTTCCTCTTCCCGGAAATGACCTTGCTCAACTAACTTGAAGTTATCTAGTAATATCCCTTCTTGCTCAACCGTTGTACTAGTGGGAGGCATTGAACCAGGGGTAATGCCGCCGACGTCTGCATGGTGTCCTCGTGAGGCGACGTAGAAGAGAGGGAGATCGGGAGAGGAGGAGATGGAGTAAGTGGGGGAGTCTTCAACAAATACTGGGGTAATAACGGTGACATCGGGAAGGTGAGTGCCGCCGTTGTAGGGGTTGTTTAGCACATAAACATCTCCTGGTTTGAGAGTGTTGCCGTAGGCTTCAATTAAACTACCCACGCTTTCACTCATTGAGCCTAGATGTACAGGAATATGGGGTGCATTGGCAACTAACTGTCCTTGTTGGTCGAAGATGGCGCAGGAGAAATCTAAGCGTTCCTTGATGTTGACAGAGGAACTGGTATTTTGCAGGGTAATTCCCATTTGCTCGGCAATTGAGCGAAATAGGTTATTGAAAATTTCTAATAATACTGGATCGACGTTAGTGCCGACTTCTACACTCTCATCTAGGGGTTTGATTCGCTTCAGGACTAAATGATTGCGCTGCGTTAATTCAGCTTGCCAACCGGGTTCAATAACATTTGTACCCGTTGCTTCAATAATCAAAGCCGGACTAGAAATACAATCTCCCGGTTGTAAATCCTCTCGCTGAAACACAGGTGTTTCGTGCCACGCGCCTGCTGTATACATCTGAACAGTTGCAACGGATTCTGGGTTAGCCTCTGTCTTTCGCTCAATGACTGGTTCTTCTGTAGTAAACGTCTTTTGCACCACCTCAACCGAAACTGCCTCAACAATTAACCCCTTCTCCGGTGCAATGAAACCATACTGTTGCTGATGCGCCTCTTCAAATTGCTGCTTCATTGCCGCAACATTGCCGAAACTGACAATTAAGGCTGTATCTGTCCCCTCATATCGGAGGTGAACCCTCTGAAAGAGTTGAATCTCTTCCTCGTCCTTAGTGTTGTCGAGGTTTAATTCCTGCTTTGCCTCTGTTGCTAACTCTTCCAACAACTGCGGTAAGGGTGCAACGCCTTGCGCCCCTACGTTGACCAAATCCTCACTGAGTTTGGCTTCTACGGCTCGTTCCCGCAACACCCGCACATCTGCCAAACCCATTCCGTAAGCCGACAACACGCCAGCAAAGGGATGAATAAACACCTGCTTCATCCCCAAAGCATCAGCAATTAAGCAAGCGTGTTGTCCACCCGCACCACCAAAGCAGCAAAGGGTGTAGTCCGAAACGTCATAGCCACGCTGAAGGGAGATTTTCTTAATCGCATTTGCCATTTTCTCAACTGCGATCGCAAGAAATCCAGCCGCCACCTGTTCTGGTGTCCGGTTATCCCCAATTTCTGCTGTCAATTGCTGGAACTTCTGCCGTACCACCTCAGCATCCAACGGCAAATCGCCATTCAAACCAAACACTTTGGGGAAGAACTCCGGCTGCAACTTCCCCACCATCACATTGGCATCTGTCACGGTTAAAGGGCCACCCTTTGAGTAAGAGGCAGGGCCAGGATTTGCCCCAGCCGACTCTGGACCAACCCGATAACGTGCCCCATCATATTGCAGAATTGAACCGCCGCCTGCCGCTACCGTGTGAATTGACATCATTGGCGTTCGCAACCGCACACCTGCAATTTCTGTCTCAAACGTGCGCTCATATTCTCCGTTGTAGTGAGCGACATCGGTAGACGTACCGCCCATGTCAAAGCTGATGATTTTTTTGAAGCCTGCGATCGCACTTGTCTGCACTGCCCCCACAATGCCACCCGCAGGACCCGATAAAATACTGTCTTTCCCCTGAAACGCTGTAGCATCCGTCAGTCCACCATTAGATTGCATGAATTGCAAAGACACAGCATCCGGTGTTCCTACCCCACCTAACTGACCAGCAACCTGGTCTACATAGCGGCGCAAAATAGGTGATAAATAGGCATCAACAACAGTTGTGTCGCCTCTGCTCACTAGCTTCATTAAGGGGCTAATTTCGTGGGATACTGAAACTTGAGAAAAACCAATCTCTAATGCTATGGTGGCTACTTCCTTCTCATGAGCCGGATAGCGGTAGCCATGCATAAAAGCGATCGCACAACTGCGGATTCCAGCCTCGTAAGCTTCCTGCAAAGACTTCCTAACTTCCTCAAGATTGACAGGAATTAACTCTTCACCTTGATCGCTATAGCGTTCCTCTACCTCAATCACCCGCTCATACAGCATTTCTGGCAGGATAATCTGACGAGCAAAGATATCCGGGCGGTTTTGATAGCCAATACGCAGCGCATCTCGGAAACCTTTGGTGATTACAAGGACAACGGCATCCCCTTTTCGTTCCAGTAGCGCATTCGTCGCTACCGTTGTCCCCATCTTCACCACTTCAATCTGCTCAGCCGGAATCGGAGCATCAGCCGGAATCCCCAAGATTTCTCGAATCCCCTGCACTGGCGCATCGGTGTAGCGTTCCGGGTTCTCCGACAGCAGCTTGTGAATGATTAACTGCCCATCCGGACGCTGCGCCACGATATCAGTAAAGGTTCCTCCCCGATCAATCCAGAATTGCCAACGGTTATCTCCAGGTAAAGATGCATTCATGGAGTTCCTCAATTAAAGTTGATGCAATTTAGCTCATTATTACAATGATGAATCAGCATGGGTGTCCCTGATATTCTTTCGTCCGAGTACGCACACAACCCGTATCCCTACTACAAGCATATGCGGGACGACTATCCTGTTTTGTTCCATCCGGCAACCCAGAGTTACATAATCAGCCGCTATGCAGACATAGAGCAAGCGTTAAAAAATCCGATCTTTTCTAACCGCAGCTATGAGTGGCAAGTAGAGCCAATTCACGGTAGAACCATCATCCAAATGGAAGGTAGAGAACACGCTACCCATCGCAACTTGCTGAATCCAACTTTTCGAGGGCGCGACCTCCAGCAGAAGTTTCTGCCAATAATCGAAAAGAACGCACGGGAACTCATTGATGCTTTCAAAGAGCGAGGTGAGGTTGATTTATATAGCGAGTTCGCCACGCGCTTTTCTATGAACGTGATTGTGGATATGCTGGGTCTATCGAGAGCTGATCAGGAATACTACCGCAGGTGGTATGACTCTATAATTGCCTTGACTACAAATGTGACTCAGGATGCTGAAGTGACTGCGGCTGCCATGCGAGCCAAAGATGAGTTTCAAGACCACATCCTACCGATCATCCACGAACGCCGAACCAATCCGGGCGATGATTTGCTATCCACGCTTTGTCAAGCTCAAATTGATGGTGTGCAGATGACTGACGAAGAGATTCGAGCCTTTTGTAGCCTCCTATTGGACGCAGGCGGACTGACGACCGATAAGGCAATATCCAATCTCATCAAGAACTTGCTCGAACACCCCGACCAACTCGAACAGGTGCGCCAGGATCGTACCCTGATTGACCAAGCCTTCGCTGAAACGCTTCGGTATTCGCCCCCGGTACATATCATTATCCGGATGACAACTGAGGATGTCGAAGTGTCAGGGACGACGATTCCTGCGAACGCTAATGTGATGTGCTTAATTGGTGCCGCTAACCGGGACGATCGCAAATACAAAGAACCCGATACCTTCAGCATCTTCCGGGACGACCTTGATGTCAAACGCGCCTACGGTGGAGATGCAAATCACTTAGCTTTTGGGATAGGTCGCCATTTTTGTGTCGGCTCGATGCTGGCACGTGCGGAAGTAACCATCGCCACCAATCTGCTGTTGGATGAGATGCGCGACATTGCCTTCAAAGACGGCTTTACACCCCAGGAAGAAGGAATCTTTCTACGTGCTTGTGAGAAGCTAGAAGTCAGGTTTATGCCGTTTAAAGTTTCCGGAAACGCTACAAGCCGCCCTCAATGAACTGGCTAATGCCGCACCCGGCTAGGTACGCCAAGTTGCATTCCATAGGTAGGTCATCATAATGGAGCCGAATGATATAGCTACCCGATATGATCAAATTGCCCAATGGTGGCAGACTGAACATCAAGATTCGCCATACGGCATCGCACAATTGGAGAGGGCTATCAAATTTACTTCGTTAAGGCACTCAGCTCTTGATGTCGGGTGTGGAAGTAGCGGACGTTTTATCGACATCTTATCCCAGCATGGCTTTCAGGCTGAAGGACTTGATATTTCTAGAGAAATGATACATTTAGCCCGTAAGCTGCATCCAGAAATCGCATTCTACAGGGAAGACATCTGCTGTTGGATTCCTCCTAAACGCTACAGTTTGATTTCTGCTTGGGACAGCACATTTCATCTGCCGCTAAATGCACAAGAGCCTGTCGCGAGAAAACTATGCGATGCTCTTGAACCCGATGGGGTGTTCCTGTTTTCATGTGGTGGTGGACATACAAACAGTGAGATTTCGGGGGCATTTCAAGGTCAAGATTTTGAGTACAGCACTTTGGGAGTAGATGCTTTCCTGCGGATTCTGACTGAACATCATTGCACATGCCGCCATCTTGAATATGACCAATATCCCGAAAATCATGTTTATATCATTGCACAAAAAACCTAAGCAATCATTGCAGCTTTCGTCTCTTGAAAAATAGACAACTAAAATTATTTGTAGACTCTAATGCCTTATTTAACCAATTCAAAAGACATCCAAGATTTGATGGCTAGCTATGCTCAATCCCAAATCCTTTGGATTGATACAGAAGTTGCAGACCATCAAACTCGCAAACCGAAAGTATCTTTAATTCAGGTCTTAGATGACCCTACTGACTTAACAGGTGAACAAGTTTCTATTCTAGATGTTCTCGATCACCCAGAACTGATAGACTATTTTGTTGACAAAATCATTGTGAATCCTGCTGTTGAAAAGGTATTTCATAATGCCAGTTATGACTTAAAGCTACTGGGCAAAGCCAAAGCTCAAAATGTTACCTGCACATTAGAACTTGCAAAAAAAATTCCCTACTACCTGTTGCAAGTCCGCAATCTGCAACTCAAAACCTTAGCAGAAGAACTATGCTACTTTCCACCCGTGGATAAAACCGAGCAAACTAGCGACTGGGGGGTGCGTCCCCTAACAGCTAGTCAACTTCACTACGCTAAGATGGACGCAATTTATGTAGCGCATGTGCATCAACAACTACTGAAGCTGAATCGGCGCAGTGAACCCGATCCAGCTTCAGAAGATTTAACGGCACTTAGCGATCGCTATCAGCAGATTGCCTATCAATGGAAGCTGCTTGATACAGAAATGACACATCTCCAAGAACGTCTGAAAAAAGCAATGCAAGCGCAGAACGTTTCAGAAACAGAAGTTTTTGAGCTGTCGAGTTACCAGCGAACTAGTAAGAAAGTTCAGTTTGACCAACTAGCGAAACTCGCACAAGCGAAGGGAATTGAATTAGATTTCCCCGTTGCCCTCACACAAAAGCTTCAGAAAGAACTGGGGGTTATGATTGAACAACTGCAAGTAGAAGAGGATGTAACGACAAATTGGCGGCTCTCAGTCAAAGATCAGAATGATGAGGAACTACCGTTTTAGAACAAAGATTTAACATTTATTTCCGAAACAAAGTTCTGCTATCGCTTTAACATTCATAACGGACTACTCTAGTTCAGGAGATGGGTGGTATGCTTGCTGATTTGTTAAGTCGTAAACAGACTCACTTTGTTTTGTGGCGTCCTGGAGCATTAGAACCTGCTCCTACTTTGTACATTGGTAACTTTAAAACTGGGAATTTACAATCATTTGAGAACTTTCGAGAAATTCCCCTAACCCAATCTGAGCAATACCCTGAATTGTGGGAGATTCCAGCACAAAATTGTGGTTTAACGTCAGGACAGGTGTACTTCTATTGGTTTAAGGTACAAGATACTAATGCCTACAACAGTACACCCTGCATTCTTTACTGCTCAGACCCCCTAGCCTGGACTGTTGACCGCCGTATTACTGCCCCCGCCCCTGTACAGACTGATGGAACAACAAGTAATGACCCTGCTAGTGTTGTGCTGTATCACAATGGTCAGCTAATTGCGTGTGACCCAAAGGGGCAAACGGCAAACTGGGAAGGAGATGCTCCAGTAGATAGGCTGCCTAACAATAATCAGTTAGTAATTTACGAGTTACCCACTCGCTGGACTCGGATTGGGGCTGAGGGAGAAAAGGCAATTGGTACTGGTACGTTTCGCGATGTGCTGTCGTTGTTGAACACAGAAGAAATTGCTCCTGATTTTCCAAATATTTATACTTTAGACAAGGGTCATGCTCATCTCGTTGAGTTGGGCGTTAATGCTTTGGAATTGTTACCCCCGGCAGATAGTGATGACAATCTGCAATGGGGTTATGGGACAGCGAACTATTTTGCCGCAGATTTTAACTTAGGACACCCAGATTCCCAAGCTGCGCCTACGGCTTCGACTGATTTAGTAGAACTGATTAAGGCGTGTCATCAGCAGGGAGTGCGCTTTTTTTATGATGCGGTGATGGCATTCTCCCGAAATAATCCTTATAGCAATATTAATTTTTCAGATTTCTACATTCACTATGGTAGTGGCGACCCAGAACAAAGTGGTCGAGAAGGTTTTGGGGGAGATTTGTTTAAGTACAACTATTACGTGGAGGGCTATCACCCAATTACAGGAAAACGCGATCGCTTTGTGCCTGCCCGTGAATACATGAAACTCCACATCGCTCACTGGATTGATTACTATCGAGTTGATGGACTGCGCTTGGATAGCGTTAACAATGTTGGAAACTACGACTTTTTGCAGGAGTTCAAAGATTATTCGCGATCGCTTTGGGTAGAACGTGGAGGAAAAGGTGAAGACTTCCTCGTTGTTGGCGAAGAGTTAAGTGTACCTCTCGCCCTAGTTCAGCAAAATCGACTAGATGGGTTGTGGAACGAACGGTTTAAGCACATCTTGCGACAGGTAATTTTAGGTAAGAGTGCTGGTGACGAACCCAGCTTTGAATGGAGTGTTCGCAAACTCATTGACTGTCGCCTCTTAGGGTTCAGCGATGGTTCTCAGGCAGTGAACTACGTCACGTCTCATGATGTGGAGGGCTTTGGTAACGAACGCCTCTACAACTACCTGGAAAACAACGGAATTGTCCAAAAAGAAAAATACATCAAACTTGCCTTTGTCTGTCTGCTTACAGCCGTTGGGATTCCGATGATTTTGGCAGGTGAAGAATTTGCTGACGCACATGACCTTTCACCCGATGAAGTCAAAGACAAACAAGTTGACCCGGTTAACTACGCCCGCTTAGACGATGATTGGCGTAAAGACATCTTTGATTATGTAGCGAGACTGGTTCGTTTGCGGACAAGCGCCAAAGCGTTAGCAGTGAATGAAACCCAATTTATTCATGCTGATTTCAGTGAAGGGAAACGGGTTGTTGTTTGGCAGCGAGGTGAGGGGGAAGAGTTAGTGGTTGTTGTGGCAAATTTTTCGGACTACGGCACACCCAATGAAGCTGAGTATGTAATCCCCAACTGGCCTAGTAAACCCGCCCATAAGCAATGGCGAGAAGTCACGCAAGACCGAGTAGTTCCTGATGCCCAGGCGGGTAGAGAACCAATTTTTCCTTGGGAAGCAAAAGTTTACACATTCGTATAGGGAAACTGAATCAACTGGTTTTCCTGATGGAATGCTTCTTTAGCAGGAGGTACTTAAGTATCAAATCAACCAACCTGGTAGAAGCTGTTAGTAGAAACTCATAGAATATATAAATACCAATGACAGGTAGCTGACCTCATAGGTAAAAACAATGAAACTAGGAATGCTTGCAACTACTGCAATCACGACCACCTTCCTGATTCCTGCCTTCTCGGTAGGCTCAGCAAACGCGCAGGCGTGTGAGGAAATGCTTTCGATCAGGAATGTAGTGGTCTTTTGCAAAAAATCTGATCGAAGCGCAGAAATTAACAAAATCTATCGTGAAGTTTTGGGGCGCGATGCCGAACCCGAAGGCTTAAGGGCATGGTCTCAGGAACTAAGTAGAAGTACCCTCAAGAAAATTCGCCGTGAAATTGCTGAGAGTGATGAAGCTAGACGCGCACTGAACCACATTTATCAGGAAGTACTGGGTCGCGATGTTGATAGTAGCGGGTTGAAGACCTTTACCAAGAACTTGAAAAAGGATTGGTCACTCCATGATGTACGTTCATCTATTGAAGAGAGTGAAGAGGCAAGGCAGAGAGTAGGGTAATTGCACCAAGTTAATTTTGATGGACTACAAACAAATTCCTCAATCTATCTTAGATTGAATGCTAGTGACTTAAGCGAAAATTAGTCGTTTGCGATCAAACCCAGATTGGGGGACGTTGCCCCCCAAACCCCCTCCTCACCTTCGCTCCGTTGGGGGCAGAGTGCCGCCCCCAGTCCCCCTGCACAAGGTGTTATCGGTACTGATAAGGGTGCAGTTTATTAGTGTTATTGAATAAAGCACAACTTTAATCGAGAAATTTTTGGACTGCTGGACTCGCTCATTTCCCTTAAGTCAGTGCCATTCGTCTTAGATTTGAGGCAAAGGAGGATGCCTAGTTGCGTCCTTCTCGTTTTTATCGCAGAAAGCCTAGAAGAAGGTTCCAGGGCAGGAGGCAGACGGCACTTTGTTTAGGTTGGTTTCACGGGGCTAATTTTTCTTCAAAGAGAGCGAATTCCACGTTCTAAGCCGCGTGTAATGCCAGTAAGAAAGTCTAAGTCAAGAGTTGCGATCGCATCACTTGCTTTGTGATAGTGAGGATTTCGCATAAATGCTGTATCCGTTACCATCATTGCTCGATAACCCTTGTCCCAAAATGAGGCATGATCACTCAGTCGTGTCTGGCTAACCATTAAACCTCGATTTGGTACAGGTAACCACTCACTCGGTACTCCAACGTTACGGATATTACGACTGAGGTGAATTAAGTCAGGAATTGTTGGCAAATTGCCAATCAATGCAATGAAATCACCGCGATTTGGGTAGAACCGTTCCAATCCTGCCGGGTAACGTTGCGAGTGAGGGGCCTGATTACGATAACCCAGCATTTCTAGAGAAAGCATCAGGCGTAATGGCTGCTGTTGTTGCCGCAAGTCAGCGGCATATTGGGCACTTCCGAGTAAGCCGTATTCTTCCATATCAAATGCTACTAGCTGGATTGGGTAACTCGCTGGTTCCGTTGCGAAGGCTTTTGCCAACTCCAACAAGGCAGCAACACCTGTTGCATTATCATCGGCACCTGGGGTTCCAGGCACAGCGTCATAATGAGCACCAATTAATATTGGCGGTTTCTGTTTACGGCGACTAGTGGCGTTTGCAGGAAGATTGAGGATGAAATTCTGATGAGTTTGCCCGCGAATTGTAAATTCGTGGGTTTGTATTTCTCCCCATTGTTCTAACTCTTGGCGTATGTATTGCTGGACATAAGAATGCCCAGCTTTTGCAAGATAGGGATCGCGATCGCGTACTATCTGCGTCAGGTGTGTGTGCAGAGATTCTTTTAAGTCCAAGATTTTCTTCTCCTGTTGTTATGGGTAGTGTGAGTTAAGGAGTGTCAGCATCCAGCACAAGTGCGATCGCTTTTGCCACAATTAGAGTGAATTAAGCCCATAGACCTAGATACAGCAAGGAAAACAAAAAAGCTGATACGCGACAAGCTGACGGCGTTCTGCTATATAGGAAAGAAATCAGCTATATTCTCAGTAAACACTAACGCTGTGACCAGGTGGAGAGTAGCATAACTATTCCTGTATCAAATTTCAGATATAGTGGTAGCTCCTCTTGTAGTAAAGAAAGCGCTAGGTTAGTTGCAATAAATGATAAAGCTGATGGGCTTGCGCTAGATGGCAAATGAGGAACATCTTGCTTTGCTCAGGCAAGGGGTAGAGGCTTGGAATGAGTGGAAGGCAAATAACCCTGATATAAGACCTGATCTCAGCTTTGCGACAGGCAGTGGGATAATTATCAGGGAGGCAAAACTTAGTGGTGTAGACCTCAGTCGCGCTGATTTAAGTAGAGCTGATCTCAGTCGCGCTGACTTGATAGGGTCAAACTTAAGCGAGGCACACCTCAAAGAAGCATACCTGAGTGAGGCTGACTTGATTGGGGCAAACCTGTGTGAAGCATATCTTGGTGGAGCTGACCTGATTGGAAGTAATCTCATTGGAGCCAACTTAACTGAGGCGTATCTGAGTGGCGCTGACCTTAGTAAGGCAAATCTGAGTGGAGCCGACCTCGTTGGCGCAAAACTCATTGGAGCAAAGCTCAGTGGGACAAATTTGAGTGGAGCAAAACTCACTGGTGCTAACCTCAGCGGCGCATACCTTAAGGAGGCAAACCTCAAGGGAGCAAACCTCAAGGATGCCAACCTCACAGGAGCCAACCTCACAGGAGCCAACCTTCAAAGGACAAAAGCACTAGATACCAATTTCAACAAAGCTACCTTAACCGGAGCTTGCTTAGAAGATTGGCATACCAACAGTACGACCAATCTTGAGGATGTAATTTGTGATTATGTCTACCTAGGAGCTGAGCAACAGGAACGCACGCCAACTCAGGGAAAATTTGCACCAGGAGAATTTACAAAGTTATTTCAAAAAGCTTTAGAAACCATTGATTTGATATTCCAAAATGGCATTGACTGGAGAGCTTTTTTCGTTGCTTTTCAAAAGCTACAAATTGAGAGCAGTACTTTAGGACTATCTCTTCAATCACTTGAAAATAGGACTAATGGCGCTTTTATTATTCGGATAAATGTTAACCCTGAGGTGAATAAGGAAGATATCGAAAATCACCTAAGACAAGAGTATGAATCTGCACTGAAATCGATAAATAAGGAATATCGATATCAGTTACAAGCCAGTTATGAACAGATAGCTCTCTATCGCCAGCAATGTGCAGACTTGACGGAAATTGTTAGAGTATTGGCGATGAACCCGGTTAATGTTGAGATTAAAGCTTTAACAGAAGATAAAACAGTATCAGATGCTTCTATGAATGGTCAGTCGGGTAGTAATCTTGTCCGCTTTGCTAATCCCATCCAAATTAGCAACAGCCAGCTCTCTATTCAATACGATTACATATCTAGGCAAACTCAAAACCTAAGAGAAACAGCAGCGAGAATTCAGAAGTTACTACAACAACTAGAGCAAAATTATCCTACTAGTACGCCATTAGAAAAACAGATAGTAGTACTTGAAGTTGTTAAGAAAATTGAGAGCAATCCAGCTTTGAAACAATGGGTGGTGCGGATTGTAAACGAATTTGACACTCAAGACTTGAAAAAGCTAGTTGATCATCCTCTAGTTAATGTTTTAATGGCAGCTTTGGAAGGCTATCTGGAAGTAGACTAATACGGTTAGGAGCAAATATAGCGGTTTCCTGGAAAGATGAGGTACAGCGGGAGGTGTGTGAAACTTGCGTAGAAAGAGCCAGGAAACAAAAAAGCTGATAGCTTTATGCTATCAAGGGCTAAAGGGTAATAAGGAAGACTTACCTTGATATTGAAAGACTTCAAAAACTTAGCGCTTGGCAAGACTTTGCCGCGTTTGCTTGGTCACTTTACTTAAGCCCACTTGGTCGAGGAGAGTGAGGAAATCTTCGGATAGAGAAATCCTGGAATTCGGGCTTTGAGTAGCGATCAGAGCGAGGGCATCATACCAGAGTCCGGCTTGGGCATAAACGGCTGCGCGATCGCGGACTGCCAAAGATGACTCTGTTGCCCTCATCCCCATGGTTGCACGAGTGTTAGCCCCATTAGCTGACAATTGCTCCTCCAAAGCGGGTGGTATCGGTACGCGCTCAATCCAGCTATAAAAATAGGGATTTGCCGAAGGGCGCTTCGCGTTACAAACCACGGTAACAGACCAAGTGTAGATTTTTCCCGTTACAAGTTCTGGTCGGTCTTTGGGAAGTTCTAGCTGTACAATCCCAGCTTGGGGTGAGTCAATCTGTTTGACAAATACGGGTTGAGCAACTCCAGGTTCTACCAAGCTGAACTTCATCGGTACTGATACAGCTTGCGACAAGTGCCAGAAGAAGGTGGGATGACTTAACGTCGTCTGTGCTGTGTAATCCTTGGACGGAATCAACAGCGTTACTAAGTCTCCTGGTAAAGACTCATTACAACCGCGTGAACCCGATCCTTGGCTTCGTCGTGGGTTCCTCGCAACTGGCGGAACATAACGCATTCGTGAGCCTGTGGCTTGACTCAGCAACAGGGTTTTGTTGCCCTGCACAGCCGTTTCCTGGGATGGACTTGTCTTAGCGACCTGATTAGCAACGCTAGTTTGCACTAAGTCTAAATCCCTGAAGGGTTCACTAGCTATTGAAGGCACGTTGACAAAACCAAGTAGCTGCACGGAAGTGAGCAAGGCTGTGCCTGCCACGGTAATGGCGAATTGTTGGGAAGTTGCCATATCGGTTAAGTGCTACTTTCGAGTTTAGTTTCCTAACATAATTTTCAGTAACTGTAGTAGTTCACCCTCATTATCGAAATCTATCTTAACTGCTACTACAATCTAGTAGCGAAACTATCGTAAAACTTGATAAATTGCTGTAGGCTGCTCACGACCCTTGAGAATCATAGAACCAAGGACTTTTGTAGAAAAAAATTCTTTAATATATTGATAAGTTTCCTCGTTAATTAAGATTCGGCACACGCCACCATCTAGCGATTTATCGTAACTCTCCAACCGGGCTGCAATATTAACGGTATCTCCAAGGGTGGTGTAGTCTAGCCTCTGAGAACTGCCCAAGCTACCCGTCACCACATTGCCCGTCGCAATCCCAATTCGCATCGCTGTTTTCGGGCGCCCTTCCTGCTGCCATTGGTGATTGAGTATGTCGAGTCGGTCTGCCATCGCTAAAGCACAGGAGACAGCCGCGATCGCATCTGAAGCGATCTGATCAGTGGTAAGACGCTGAATCGGCACGCCAAATACAGCCATCACAGCATCCCCCATAAATTTATCAATAACGCCGTCATGGTTCAAAACCACCTGCGCCATCGCCTCCATATAGTCATTGAGCCAAGACATCAGGGTTTCTGGGTCAATCACTTCCGCAACAGAACTAAATCCCCGAAGGTCTGAAAACAGCACCGTAGCCGTCATTTGCCGACCTCGAATCCGTCCTTCTTTGAGTAGTTCCTGGCGATTGTGCCAAATCGCTTGGGCAATCTGTGGTGTGACATGACGCCCAAACAAATTCATCACGGTTTGCCGATTTTCCGACTCAACATTGGCGATGTAGCCTGTAATTGCTGTTGCAGACCCTAATAACGCTAAGAGTGGCGGCACTACTGGTATCCACCAACCACCGATTAAAAAGGCGAGGTAACTACCCCCGACTAAACCAACTCCAACCACTAACAAGCCGAGAATTGTCCAAACAGACAGTACCTTCCTCACACCAGCAGCATCTCGCAACATCCAACACACGACAGCACCCGTACAAGACCAAAGAAAAATCCACACCCCTTCCATTGGTTCAGACCAAGTTTTAATTGAAGGACGCCCTTCTAGGGCAGCACTGAGAATATGGCTAACAATATTGGCTTGAACTTCAACTCCAGGAGTGCGTGCAGCAGTCGTAATTTCATCACCACTGTAAGGGGTGTAAAAAAAATCATTGAGACTGCTTGCTGTGGAACCAATTAAAACAATGCGATTCTTCAGCAAATCTGGTGAAATCTGATCGTGTAACACCTCAGACATCGACACAGTACGGAATTGTCCAGCCGCGCCACGATAATTCAACAAAAATTGGTAGCCACCGTCATCGGCATTGATGTAGCCGCCATCATTGGCAATAAATGGTCGAAAAACCGCTTTTCCCCACTGAAAAACTCTGGGATCATTGGTTGTGGGTTGAGAATAAATCTTTTGAGCTTCTAAATAAAACCAAGCAAGGCGCAAGCCAAAGGAATCTACAGTTTGACCCTCTTTTTCTAAAAAGAGCATTCCCCGTCGCAACTTGCCATCAGCATCGACAACCAAGTTATTCGCCGCAACTTGATCTCGTTGTGCAAGGACTGGCGGTGGTGCGATCGCAGAATTTGGGTCTTCGTCGTTAAGCTTTTCAATGCCAACGAGGTTAGGGGTTGTCTCAAAAACCTTTTTTAATGCCGGATAACCGGGTTCAACGGGTAAGTCTCGGTAAAGGTCAAGACCAATCGCCGTTGGTTTTTGGGCTTTGATTTTCTCGATTAACTGGGCAAGTATGGCATCGGGGATCGGCCACTGCCTTGCCTGTTTTAAATCCGCTTCATTAATCCCGACAATGACAAGGCGCTCATCTGTCGGTTCTAGGGGACGCCAGCGAAAAAACTGATCCAGTGCTGCCCATTCCCAATGTTGCAAGCTGCCACTCAAGCGTAAGGCGATCGCAATTCCGGCAACGGTTGGTGCAATGATCCAGACACCGCGCCATTCCCAGATCTGAGTTGCGAGGTGTCTGGCTGTGCCATCTTGGTCGTCATTACCCTTATCAATTGGCTTTGTTACCGAACGTGCTGCTGCTTCGTCGCGACGAGCCGTCATCAACGGCGTTTTGACCTGGGCAAGAGGTAGCCGTGACACAACAGACCAAAGGCGACGGAGATTCATAGCAGGAGGAGATGATTAGTTTTCTGTAGCCTGAACACTGCTATTACAGATTAAGTCCTGAGGCTGGGCGGTTGCGACTAGTTGAGGCATCGTACCCACAATAATACGTCCATCTCTGGTCACTGTCATGCCCTGTGCTTCCTGAATTGGGTCGCCGAGTTTCCAGGAGGTAGGAGGTGGGGATGAAGGATTGGGGATTGGGGAAGAAGCTTGTTGTTGAGGAAGTGGTTGCAGCCCTTGAACTGTACTGAGTTGATATTGACCGCTAATTGCTTCGTAGGGATTTTGGGGTAAGCCTCCGGTGCCTGTAACGGTGAAGCTACCTTGTTCGACATTGCGACGGGCGAGACAACTAGATGCGATCGCTTGTTCGGTATCAATAAAATTAGCATTCAGTTGGTTGAGGTCGCCCTGGACGTTGACATCTGGGGTATTCAGTTCGACAATGCCACTTAATTCAGGAGTTTTCCCGAAGGCAGTAATGTCACTCTCTGAGGTTAAGGCTTCACGGAATTCTGTACCGAAGATGGCTTGGGCGTTGACGGTAATTCTCCCTCCGGAACCTTGAGGAGCATTGGCAGTGATGTCACTGTTTTCTAGAGCGACTAAGGTGTCTGTGTCGATGACAATATTGCCGCCCTGGCTACCAAGCTCTGCTGTTGCAGTGATCTGACTTTGGTTACGCAACTGCAAGTTCTGCGATTGTAGGGTAATATTGCCTCCCTCGTTCCCTTCAGCGGCGGCTGTTATGGTTCCGCGATCTAGAGAGATAGAGTTAGCCACAACATCAATTTTGCCAGCCATGCCGGATGCATCTCCCGAACTAGCTACCAATAATCCAGCTCCATCCTCAATCACCAGATTTCCAGTAGTAATTTCTAGGTTTCCCCCCTGACCGGATGAGATTGTTGAGACATCTAAAGAACTAGGGAAAGTACCATTTAAGGCACTACCTGTCAACCTTACAGACTCAGTGGCATTTACTACTAGGCTCCCACCCAGCCCACCACCAGCCGTTCCTGCTTGGATCACAGCTCCGTTCTGGAGCGTCAGCCGTTGAGTAGATATCAATGCATTTCCTGAGTTGCCATCACCAATGGTATTGGCAACTATTGCTGTTTGAAGAGACACACCATTGTCCAACGTGAGTGGTGTTGCACTAATCAAATCTATAGAGTCGGAAGCAAATATTCTAAGATTTCCTCCCTGACGTGATCCGAACGTGGTGGTGGATATGATCGCGTTATCTTCCATCACTAACTGAGCAGTGTCAATTGCTAGCAGATTCCCCTCCTCTCCAGTCGCTTCCTGCCCAGCCAGCGTGAAAATTCCTGTAGCACTGAGGTTTACAGCATCTGAGACGTTTAGCGTTAAGTCCCCAGCTCGCCCTGATTTGAATGTATAGCTTGCAACAAATGCACCATTAGTAGCCGTGAACTGTCGTGTGTTGATCGTAATATCTCCAGCCTTACCAGAGCCTTCGCTTAGGGTAAAGATGCCATTACGCAATTCAAAAGGATCGAAATCGCCGAATGCGAAGGGAATTGCATCAGCTACATAAGTTCCTAATCCCGTGATTTGGACTGATTCAATGGCATTGATCTGTATACCCTCTCCTGGCTGCGACCCCAATGTGTTCGACAAGAGACGCGACCCACCATCAAGCGTAACGTTGCGACCCTGTACCTGGATAGCGCCGCCGCCCTCCCCGCTAGTATTGACGGAAGTGCCTTGAGACAGTTGTATGTCTTGAAAATTTTGGACTCCTCTATAGTCCAAGTCCCAACCTTTAGGGATAGAAGTCAGGTTGACAAAATCTGAGCCAGCGATGCTGCCTAATTCAACTCGTCCTGCTGGTGCTATTAAATTTCCACCCTGTAAGGTGACGTTACCTCCAACCAGTGTGAGCGTTTTTCCGGGTGACATCCGGAGATTAGAACCTTGTACTAATATTTCTCCAGATGTAGTACCAAATCCCAGCCCAACCGGAACATTTACAGTTAATAGGGGCGAAGTTTGGGGACTGGACGCATTAAATTGAGTACCATCTGCAAAATCAACAGAGTTCGCTGTTGTCGCTAAAAATGAACCCTTTAAGTCAAGACTGGCAGTTTGCCCAAAGATAATGCCGTTCGGGTTCAGCAACAAGAGATTGGCATCGCCCAAAACTCCAAGGGTGCCAAAAATGTTGGAAGGGTGGTCTCCTGTGACACGACTGAAAATATTTTTAATCTCTGCTGGATTGGTAAAATACGCTCCCTGTCCTGTCGTAACGTTGAACTCTAGAAAGCTGTGGAACAAGTTTGTCCCTCGAATTGCCCCCCCATCAATCTGATCACTGGGAAGACCGTTGATTAAAACATTACGTTGAATAGTAGAGCTTTCATCTCCCAATGTTGCATCTGGCGTAATCTGAGCTAAGACTGCATTTCCAGAGGGAATAAGGCTCAGGAATAAAGCCGTAGTAACCTCTAACAACCGCCAACGTGTTCTCTCAAAAGTTGAATGTTTGGACAACACTTCACATTTAGCCTCGTTGTGGGCTGTATCGCTCAGGCTTTGAGTCAGCTTCATACCTTATACAACTTAATAGTTTCTATCTACTAAGTGATTAGTCTGGCATATAAGCTTTAAGGTCTAATAGTGGTTGCTTTTGGTTTGAGCGCTATTAGTGTAATACGCTAGTCGGGAGGCTAAATGTAAGGACAAACAAGACATTCCTTGATTAGAAGGCTATTCCAACTGACTGAAAGAGCATCTGAGTACCGAGCTTAGACAAAATTGATTTCAGAGAAGCTAGCTCTTCAGGAGTAAGGGTTTTTAGGATTTCTTTTTCTGTATCTGTCAAAGCTGCTCCGAACCTGGAGAGAGCATCTTCAATGCCAATATCTGCGGCATTATTGAGAACAGCTTCGAGAGCGACTGCCCTCGCTTGCTGCTCTTGCAATGCTTTCGCTACCTCGTTTAGATCAATATCAGTCATAAACCCTCTGGTAAATATTCTAAAGACTGAATGAGCTTAAATAAAAAAGCTTTTTCTGACAAGAAATTTTAACTTTTCGTAAGGAATATCTATTCCTAACAGGAGTTAAATAAGTATTAGTTATTTTTTTGCGCTAGCTTTGTATAAAATTTAGTCCAACCTAGTAATGTTGCGATCGCAGATTTGAGTATTGTTCTATACAAAAAATCGTTTGAGCCATAGCGATCAATCAACTCTATTATTGGCTTGCGGTGTTCTTGGTCTACTTCTACATGGTATAAAATTGTCCTCAACCCTTCATCTGGAATCGAAAATCTTTGCCCTAGCTCATAGATAGCGGCAGGTGAACTATTGTATCCCTCTAATACAAATACATATCCCAAGATTGAAACAGGGTGAGCTGTAGCCATCAGCGCAAATTGCACCCCCAGCATTTCAAGGATTACCTCATCAGCAATCAGGTTCTCAAGTTCAGATTGGCGAAAACCAATGGCTATCAGATCGTCTAAGAACCATTTATGATGATCTTTTTCTTCTGGAGCATGGGTTTTCGCCCAATCAATAAAAGGAGCAAGATTTTCATCATCCCGTAAGACAGCTTGTTCAGCCGCAAAATTGAGCAATGCCTCAGAAGCTTTGGTCGTCAAATAGCTCTGCACAAAGTATTGCAGACATCCATCCCGTTGCTTCTTAGTGAGCAAGTTTTCCCACTTTAAAGTTTGGAGAATTTGATAGGGTCTGATGGTGTCAGCAAGAGCATTGGCACTGTTCGTTGAGGTGCTAGTTTGGATATTTAACATAGGAATGAAACGGTAAACTAAACTACTTAGATGTTCAAGCTTCAGAGTCCCGACTTCTCTGAGCATTCGGGAATCTCGCCTTTACAAAGCAAAGCTTGAGCTTAAGGATTTTGTTCTTCCTTAAAAGGAACGGCTAAACTTAAAAGCGAATTATCTTCTCGAAGCATCAGTCCTCCTTCGATTAAAGGTTGAAGAATTTCCTCAATTTCTGGGATAGACAGCTCTTTATTAAGTTGTTCTTTAGCCACCTGCCGTAAGGAATTAATTGAACGAATGGCATCACAAGCCAGGTAAAGAGTTCGTTGAGGCTCTGTTAGATTGACTAAAAACTGCTTAGCAACGGGTCGTAGATCCCAAATCTGTAAGTTTGTCCCCTTATCTATAGAATAAAGAGCGCTAGTTTCAGAGGCTGCTTTCCAAACAGCTACCTGCTCTTTGATAACTTTGGTATAACTCTCTACATCTTGTGGGTGACAATATTTGAAGGTGAAATAATAAGCCAGGTTTGCTACCACCTCTGGTGAAAACGGATAGATATAATGGTAAGCTGGATAAGGGATAATCTCTGCAAAGCCAAACTGCTCAGGATGATCAAAATTCGGGCTAAAGCGATCAACACGAATAGTTGTAGCGGATTCGGGAGGTTTCAGATGAGTCAGCAAGGGAATAATTTCTGACATCTGTGCGTAATCCTCCGGCGTTTCTCCAGGAAATCCCCACAGCAAATTCCAGAATGGAGTCACGCCAAACTCCTTGCACCATTTAAGCAACTGAATGTTCTGTAAACCTTTTACGCCTTTACGCATAATCTCAAGAACATGATTGCTAAAGCTCTCAATTCCCGGCTGAATCATCGTAATTCCAGCATCTCGTAAAAGGCGAATTTGCTCCTTTCTCAGATTTGCCTTAACTTCGTAAAACAGTTCTAAGTTAAGCTGCCGTTCAGCCAGTTCTGGAATCAAGTCTTTAAAGTACTTCATGTCCAGAATATTATCGACCACTGAGACGGCATAACCCGGATATTTGTCAGCCAAATGAACCAGTTCATCCAAAGCACGAGTCGCTGACTTACTCCGGTATGCCATCTCGGTTCCATTGAGTCCGCAGAATGTACAATGCTGTCTTTCTCCCCACCAACATCCCCGCGATGTTTCAAAAAGCAATCGAGGTTGATAGCTGTCATTGAGGTGAGAACGAACCGTTTCCCACTCTAAGAAGTAATCATCATAATCAGGAAATGGTAGAGCATCGACATCATGTAGGGTAGGCGCATTAAGATTCAGGTGATTACTGGCATCGATGTTGTCGCGTGTATAAACTCCCTGTAAATCAGCTACAGGTTTCTTCTCCAAAATCCGACGCACAAATTCAGGAAATACTTGATCTCCTTCACCCGACATAATCGCATCAATAAAAGAAAATTGACGGATATTTTCAATTGCCATGATACCTTGACAATTCGCGCCACCAAATTCGATAAATACATCAGGAGCCTGAGCTTTAATACGCTTAGCCAGAGACAAAGCGGCAACGTGTTGATGGAAAGTACTAGTAAAAACAACCAGACGCGGTTTGTAGCTAAGAACTTCATTGAGGCATTGATTCAGAAAATCATTGACTAAACGACGCGCCTGAAGAATTTCCTGAATAAAGCTATCTGAAAGCGGCTTGATTTGAGGGTATGCCTCTTTGTGTGCTGGAGAACGTCCCCGCAGTACATCTTCAATAAAGTTTTCTACATTATCTGGAGTTGAGTCAAACAGCGCCTCAGCAAATATCCATTCTCCCACCAGATCGCAAATCGAAACGTTCCTACCATCTGTGATCTCAGTGTAGAAGGAACCCCCAACAAGTTGAGCAAATCTGAGTGTGAAATAGCAAACTTTTGTTGAGATATTGAGGGGAGCTAGCGACGCTTTTAATAAGCCCAGTCCAATCGAAGGAAGCAGAGGGCCGAATGGCATATTAATAAATACAACATCTGCTTTTGGGTATTGATGCACTGTCATGGTTTGCTATCCCTGAGAAGATTATCAAGACTGCTAGAGAAGAAGAACACTATCCTCTATAACCAATTACCAATAAGAACAAACGGTGACCAAACGGCTGGATGGTTGTAGTTTACATCCGTAATCATCTTGATTTGGGCAATTCTTAGAGCTTCTGCTTTACTGATATTGGGTTGACGCAACTGGCTGTAGAATTCCTCAATTAATGGAACAGTCGCTTCGTCGTTAATGTACCACAGCGTTGCTAAAGCACTTTCCACACCCGCACGAACAGCAACCCCAGCAATTCCTAAGGCTGAGCGGTTGTCACCTGTCGCGGTTTGACAGGCACTCAGCGTTAGCAATTCTACAGATTTTCTGCCGTTGCGAAAACGTAGAAGTTTGTCGATTTGCTCAATACTAATTCGTTGGTCAAATCCTACGAGAAATGTACTTTCTGCATCCACACCAAACTTGCCGTGAGTGGCGATGTGAACAATGGGGAAACTCTTTTTTTGTAATTGTGCTTGCAAGTTTGGCAGAGTAAAGGCTTCATCAAGTAGTTCTGTACCGCCTAAAATCTTATTCACCGCTGTTACCTCTGCCTCGACATTGGTGAGAGGAGCAAAAGGCGATCGCTCAACCGTTAGCCCTAGACTCAGTGCTTCTAAATTACTGTGATCTAGAGGCTTACGAGCAGTAAGAGTGAGACTCGGTGCGATCGCAATCGGGTATTTCTGTATCAAAAATTCTTTCCCATCATGCAGTGCTGCCATCGGCACTTTTCGCAAAGCCCCATCGTTGATGAATAGAAGAGTTGTCGGTTGGGTTGCCGCTAAGTCAGCTTCCATCGGGCGAATCAACAGATCGTAAATCTTCTGAACTTTTGGGATATATTCTTCAGTTGCCCGTGATTCTAGGAAGTAGCGCAACTGGTTAATTTCTGCCTCAATCTCCGGCTTGCTAATCGCCGCACGATAATTCGTGAGTGAACCATTAGGCGATCGCAAAATCATTTGAGTTTGCTTATTCAAAATCACCGAATACACCACAACTGTATTGATATCAGTTAAGCTGCTACTCCCCTCACTTTCCGCCAGAGCAACCTGCACACACTCATCTCCAAAGAAGTTCTGCAACTCGGCTAGTTTCAGGAGTTCCAGAGTATCAACGACTTTCTCGACGTTTGATTTAGGGCTTTGGTTCGCTCCTAACCTCTGCTGCGCGATTAGTCGCTCCTTACCCTCCTCACCAAGGGGGGAATATGATGAAAAATTTTTATTCTTACCAGGCTCAGGAGATTCAAGCAACAGTTCCATCAACTCTCGATAAACTGGCTCTACCTGTTCAGTGAAATCAAATTGCAATTCTCGATTAGCTGCAACAATGTCACCCCGAATACTTTGTAATGTTGCGATCGCTTGTTCATAAGCTGCGATCGCTTGTTCACGAGCATCCATGCTTTTGAGAAGCCGTCCAGCTTGCCACTGCCAGCGATACAGGCTATCTGGCGCATTGACTTGCTGAGCAGCAAACTGAGCCGTGCGAGTTAGTTCCATCGCCTTGGCATAGTCCCCTGCGTCTTCTTGCAGTTTCCCCAAGCTACCAACGGCAAAGGATTCTGCCCTAGAATCCCCAATCGCTCTAGCAACAGCCAGCGCTTGCTCTAAAACCTGGACAGACTCCTGACTTTCTACAGACTCGTGACGGCGAAAACTCTCTGCAAGGTTAATCAGAGCATAAGCTTTCTCTCGCGAATCTGGAGCCTTACTCAACAACTCCCTCAGCCGATTCCAATTACTCTCAATTAAATCCTGGTTAGGAGATTGGGGTAAATCTTTCCCATTCCCCACCTCTAACAGGTGAGTGAGATTTAGCAATGCCCTAACCTCTTCCAACACGGCTACACCTCTAGCCGTTTGCACACTTTGCTCAAAAAACGTTCTTGCCTCAGCTCGATCTTGAGTCGCCGCTTGGGTTAAGCGGATAACTTCTTTCTCATCACCTTCTGAATCTGCAACATTGGCTTGATAGCTAGAGCGAAGGGCTTTGCTCACGTAAACATTGCCCAGGTTATTTAACGCTGTGGCAACGTAACTGACATTATTCAATTCACGGGCGATTTTCAGTGTTGTCTCATGAGCAGCCAAGGCTTTCTCATAGTCACCTAAAGCCCAGTACGCATTCCCTAACGCTCCTTGCGCTGCCGATTCCGTTAAGCGCTCGCGGTTTTGCTGTGCTAGTTCAATTGCCGATTCTAAGAGAGTAATCGCTCGTCGATGTTGTCCCAAACTGCTGTAAGCTTGTGCTTGCTCGGTTAACAGTCCCGCTAAGGGTTGGCGAGTCGTTGCATCGGCTTGAGAGCGGTAAATTTTAATCGCTTCATCCCAATATGCGATCGCTCGATCTATTTGACCTGTTTGCCGATAAGCTAGCGCTAGGTTAGTGTAAATAATCGCCCTTTCTTTTACCTCAGAAATTTGAGGCAGTGCTTCTTCCCACAGGGCAATCGCTTCCATGAATTTTCCAGCCTGATAGCGTTCAATTCCTTGCTGAACGGTAGGACTATAGGGTTGTACACCCTTATTCAGCATGGATGACACAAGGGTTTGCCTTGCTAAAACAGTTGGTTGCTCGGCTTGCCCAGTTGAGCAAGTGTGGAAAACAAGGCAAAAAACGAGACTAGCTAGCCATAAAACACTAAACCGATGCCAATACCGCCAATTTTGGAACATTAGTCGAGTATCTGACGAAATATAATCGTATTTTATTCAGTAGATTGGACAGTGTCCGTAAAGATGCAGATATTTCTTAATTCGGATAGTCATCGTTAACAGCCCCATGAGACTTAACGTGATCGTGCTGGGTACAGGTTTGTTGTACCTGAGTTGGAGTTCTGTTGCACTTGCTCAATTAGGAAATGATGATTTTGTGAGGGCGGTGCCCCCCTGTCCACCCTCTAGGGAGTGTTTTCAAACTTCCCCATTAAATTCAGATCCCCCCCAGCCCCCCTTTTTAAGGGGGGAGAATTCAGTCCAAGATTCGGACGTGAAATTCCACGTTCCTCAAATAGCCCAGATTAATCCTGATATTCCTCCTGGAGTCTTAGAACCGACTCGTCCAACGCTATCTCCTCTACCTGCCCTACCGTCAGAAACTCCCACACCATCACCGTCACTGACTCCACCCGAACTCCCACTCACTCCATCACCAGAAATAGGAGTCACCGTCAAGGTAGAACGAATTGAGGTGTTGGGAAGTACAGTCTTTTCAGCAGATGAAGTGCAAGCTGCCGTTGCCTCATTTGTTGGGAAGGAGGCTACGTTTGAAGAACTCTTAGCGATTCGCACTGCCATTACAGATTTATATACAACCAAAGGCTACACCACATCTGGCGCATTTTTGCCAGCCCAGGATTTAACAGATGGTGTGGTGCGAATTCAGGTAATAGAAGGGGCGATAGAATCGATTGATGTTCAGGGATTGAAGCGTTTGCAAACTAGCTACATACGCGATCGCATTGCCTTAGCGACTGGCGCACCGATCAATCTCCGCCGCTTAGAAGAAGCGTTGCAACTGTTGCAAGACAATCCCCTCATTCGTAGCGTGCAAGCCGAACTTTCAACAGGAAGCGCACCCGGATTGAGCACTCTAACACTCAATGTCACAGAGGCGCAGCCAATCACAGCATCTGTTGTGGTGGAAAATCGTGATTCTCCGAGTGTTGGGGAATTGCGGGGAACGGTTGTGATCGCACATAATAATCTACTGGGTTTTGGCGATCGCTTTAGTGCTAGTTATGGCATTACTGAAGGCATCGACAGCTATAACCTCAGCTACGGGATTCCCGTAAATCCCCGTGAAGGCACCCTGAGTTTAAGTTATAGCAATGACGATAGTCGAATTGTTGAAGACCCGTTTTCCGATCTTGATATTAGGGCAGAGTCTTACACCCTTTCCCTTAATTTTCGGCAACCGCTTGTTCTTACTCCGACAAGTGAGTTTAGTCTCTCACTCGCACTTGACTTGCGCCAAAGTGAAACATTTTTACTAGACGATATTCCCTATTCATTTTCTGAGGGACCAGAAAATGGTAAGTCCAAAATAACAGCACTACGGTTTAGTCAGGACTGGACTAATCGCTCAACTACCCAGGTTTTAGCAGCGCGATCGCAATTTAGTTTTGGATTAGATGCCTTGGGAGCAACTGTTAATGACAGTGGTACAGATGCCCAGTTTATCAGTTGGTTAGGGCAGTTTCAGTGGGTTAAAGCATTAGGTGGAGATGTAATTTTAGTTGCCCGTACTGGCGCTCAACTCTCCTTTGACTCACTCTTACCCATTGAACAATTTAGTATCGGTGGTGTTGATACAGTACGAGGCTATCGCCAAAATCAACGAGTTGCTGACAATGGTGTTGTTGGTTCAGTGGAAGTGCGCTTTCCCATTATTCGTGACTCAAATGGAATTGGCACAATCCAACTCGCTCCTTTCTTTGATATTGGTACAGCTTGGAACAACAAGGGTCAAATTCTTAGCCCTAGTACCCTAGCTAGCATTGGTTTAGGCTTACGCTGGCAACTTAATCCTTCTTTTTCTGCAACTTTAGATTGGGGAATTCCTCTTATTTCTGTCAGCGATGAAGGTAATACGCTTCAAGACAATGGCATTACTTTCTCGCTACGCTTTCAACCTTTTTAGAATATGTAGTTAACTATTACGAAATTGTATTCAAGTCTTTAACTATTTATTTATGCAATTAAGCTACTCCACATCTAGTTTGCATTAGCGTTGTTGACAAAAATCTTGTGGGATGGGCATCTTGCCCCTCCCAATCATGCAAGTTAAATGTGGAATAGCTTATTCACTTTTGACAGTGACAAGCCAACAGCCAACAGTGAACAAAAACCGTAATATAGTACTTTTCAGTTGGATGAGGTACAGATCAGGTTATGAAACAAGGGAGACAAGAAAAAAAAAGCTGATAGCTGACTGCTTTCTGCTATAGTTTACGACATCGAAGCACCTGTAGAAGCCAGTAGTTCACCGAGTTGCATTAACTTACTCGAAACAGTTGGCTCAGCACTTGCAGCGGCACTTTTAGTTTGTGAACCGAGGGAGACTAAAACTTTACTAATAGCAGAATTGGTGGCAGTGCCGCTTGTTAATAGGTGCTTCAGTTCTTCTAGATCGCTAGCAATTTGCGTAGCGCCTAAGCTCCTCATCTGCTGTTCAAAGTCACCAATTAAACTTAGCGCTTCCATAGGAGGTATAGAGGTCAAACCGCCTTGAAAAGCTGTAATTGTTTGTTCGAGGTTAGTTGTTGATGATACTGCCATGGGATGTTCCCCCAATTACTTAGATCTACCATCAATAGTATTTATCTCCGTTGGTACGCTTGTACTTCCTTAGACATAAGATAGCTGAATAAATTTAGGTAGAAATTTGCCCATCAACCACCTCTTCAAATCCTCACAAAAGGGGATGAGGGCTACTAAAGTAATGTTTTAGTGCTTGGCGTGAAGAGTGCGATCGCTTTTTTTTTGCCCAGATGTTAAACTTTTGTATACTCTTCTTGATAGAAGTACAGCTATAACAGCCCTAAGTAAAAGTATAAAGTTTTTACTTAATATCTGATATAACACTTGTTAATTTTTGCAATAAAAACTAAAAATGTTCTTCGCACTGTATAAAATCTAGCTCATCAGTAGTTACCGTCAAAATTGGGCAGAGATTGAAACTATTTACCCAATTTTCATAAAGCTCATTTAGTTCTGCTAAGTAGGTCGGACTAATAGTGAGGTCATAGGTATAACCCCGTTGATTGATTCGTCGCATCAATGTAGGGACAGAAGCTCGAAGATAAACGACTAAATGAGGTAGTGGTAATAGACTAACTAAGCCATTGTATAAGTTACGGTACAACTGCCAATCCCGTTCACTTATATAACCCTTTTTATAGAGATTGAAGGCAAAGATGTCTCCATCTTCATAAATACTTCGGTCTTGTACTAATGAATTAGGACAGTCTAATAAAGCACGAGAGTTGCGTAATTTGCACGTCAAGAAAAACATTTGGGAATGGAAACTCCATTGAAAAGCATCCTGATAAAAGTCAGCAAGATAGGGATTGTCTTCTGCTTGTTCAAAGATAGGTTCCCAGCCTAACCGTTGAGCCAGCCGAGAGGTTAAGCTTGACTTGCCAGCTCCAATATTCCCGGCAAGAGCAACAAAATACTTCACCCGATCAGTCTCCCAGAATGGCATCATCAACAACTATAAGGGGATGGTGGACGAGTTCATCTGTCTGATGAAAATCGGCAGAGGAAGCAGGGGAAGCAAAAGAGACAAGGGAGCGAGTTGGGAAAAATCTGCAACAAGCTTATAGATTTGCTCAAGTTTCGGAGCAATAAGCGCTACAAGAGTAGACAAGAACAAATGAAGGGTGCGATTAACGATATAACTGAGTCGTGAAATATGCTTGGTGTTTCTTTATGAACATACGCACACTCCAGACTACGCCCTTCACCGACCAAAAGCCCGGTACATCCGGTCTACGCAAGCCCGTTACGGTCTTTCAGAAGCCCAATTACCTGGAAAACTTTGTCCAGTCAATCTTTGACGCTCTTGAGAGCTACAAGGGTCAGACGCTAGTTCTTGGCGGCGATGGTCGCTACTACAACCGTACAGCGATTCAGACCATCTTAAAAATGGCAGCCGCGAATGGGTTCGGGCGAGTCAAAGTGGGTCGTGGTGGAATCCTCTCTACCCCAGCCGCTTCCTGTGTTATCCGCCAGTCCCAAGCCTTCGGCGGCATTATCCTCTCAGCTAGTCACAATCCAGGTGGCCCAGAGGGAGATTTTGGCATCAAGTACAACACCAGCAATGGTGGGCCAGCACCAGAAAAAGTAACCGAGTCCATCTATGACCGCAGTAAAGTTATCGACACTTACCACATCCTGGAAGCCCCAGATGTTGATTTAGATAAGCTGGGTGAATTTCAACTAGGAAGCGCAGTCGTGGAGGTGATTGACCCAGTTGAGCCTTACACCCAATTGATGGAGTCTCTGTTTGATTTTGATCGAATCCGTGAACTCCTAACTTCTGGAAAATTCCGGTTGTGTGTTGATTCAATGCACGCGGTAACGGGGCCTTATGCCAAAGCGATCATTGAGGAACGGTTAGGCGCACCAGCAGGGACGGTACTCAATGGCATACCCCTAGAGGACTTCGGCGGTGGTCATCCTGATCCCAATCTGGTGTATGCCCATGACCTAGTAGAGGTTCTCTACGGAACTGATGCACCGGACTTTGGCGCGGCTTCGGATGGAGATGGCGATCGCAATATGATTTTGGGACAACGATTTTTCGTTACTCCTAGCGATAGCCTAGCGGTATTAACGGCTAATGCTCATCTGGTTCCCGGTTATCGCCAGGGTATCGCTGGAGTCGCCCGTTCTATGCCCACAAGTGCGGCTGTAGACAGAGTTGCGGCTCAAGCTGGAATCGACTGCTACGAAACCCCTACAGGCTGGAAATTTTTTGGCAATCTGCTTGATGCAGACAAAGTAACCTTATGCGGTGAAGAGAGTTTTGGCACTGGCTCAAACCATGTACGTGAGAAGGACGGGTTATGGGCAGTGCTGTTCTGGCTCAACATCCTAGCGGTGCGTTCTGAGTCCGTTGAGCAAATTGTCCGCAGTCACTGGCAAACCTATGGGCGAAATTACTACTCGCGCCATGACTACGAAGGCGTAGATGCTGATCGAGCGTCTGAACTGATGGCACGTCTTGGGCAGCTATCGCCAGAACTCAAAGGCAAGCAATATGGTCAGTATGAAGTCGATTACAGCGACAACTTTAGCTACACTGACCCCGTGGATGATAGTGTCAGCAAAAATCAGGGCATCCGGATTGGCTTTACTGATGGCTCTCGCATCGTTTTCCGACTTTCGGGTACGGGAACGCAAGGGGCAACACTCCGGCTTTATGTAGAAAGCTATGAACCGGATTCAAGCAAGCATGATCAGGATACACAAGAAGCACTGGCACCCCTGATTGCGATCGCCGAAGAGATTGCCCAAATTCGTAACTTTACGCAGCGGGAGGCTCCAACAGTAATTACATAAGCCATGTTTGTAGACGCTTGAAGAACCCCTCCCCAAGCTTCTCTGCGCGGGGAGGAATTTGAACACATCAATAACTTTTGGCGATCGCTTTTTTCGTCTGGATGCAATAGCCTATCTGCTAAACAGGTTTTGTAGTATAGAAGCAGCAGTCAGCTTTCAGCCAAATAGCTCTGGCTAAGGGTCATAGCCTCCGTTGATGTCTTAATCTGGTATAACAATAGAAATCTCTGGGTTGAATGTAGCTAAGCACCAACAAATAACCGAAAGCGATCGCAATAGGCTGAGTCAGCAATTTTACGACCGTAAGTAGTATGAGAATCCGAACTACCTATTTAGCCAGTCTTCACCCACTCGAATAGTTAGCTCAGAATCAATGTCGCCCGTAGAAGATGCCTCTACTTGACCGAGTGCTAACACTTTTTTGAGAGCTGCTGCTGCTTCTAAATCACCTTGCTGGACAATAATCTGAGTCTGGCGTAGCTGGTCAGGCCAATCCTGAACAATATAAACGTTATGAAAATCCTTTTCTGCTAGATATTGAGCAACACGTTGACCAAGTTGTGGGTCATTGGTTGCATTTTGAATCGCAATGCGTACCTGATTGGGTGAGCGACTGATAGCATCCAAGGAACTCCACGATGGAGTTTGCTGGAAATACTCTCGCATTACTCGGTCTCGTCCCGCCTCATCCATAATCCAATAACTAGCGACGTACTCATTGAGTTCGCTAAATCGACCCGGTAAGAGTACCATCTTGAAGGCATCTTGCTCTAGGTCAAGACCAAAACCTACAAGAGCAAGCATTTCTTCCAAACTGAGATTTGTATCAATATACTGCTGCATCACCCGAATGATCTGCGGTAATCGAGGTAATACAGTAGGGTTAACCACACGTTGACGCAGTGCTTTGAGGAGTGCTTGCTGCCGCTGTACCCGACCAATATCGCCATACTGATCTTTGCGGAACCGGGCAAACTGTTCGGCTTGGTCACCATTCAACGTTTGCCAGCCTTTGTCTAAATCAATTTTCAAATTTTGAGTGACATCTTCATACTCCATCTGGTAGGGGACAAAGACCTCAACGCCGCCTACAAGGTCTACCAGTTCACGAAAAGCATCTGTGGTAACGCGCACATATCTGTCAATTGGAACATCGTTTAAACTGCGACTCACAACTCGTGCTGTTAAGGCAGGCCCCCCCTCAACATTGGCATCGTTGATTTTCGCCATTCCGATGCCTGGGATTTCTACTTGAGTATCCCGTGGAATTGAGAGCATCCTCACCGTGTTATCTGCCGGATTCAGCCGCAAGAGCAACATCGTATCACTGCGACCGGAAAACACTTGCGGTGAACTCTTGGGGATACCTGGAACTCGATCGATTCCCATGACGAGGATGTTGACAGGTCGTGCCAAGTCGTACTGGAAGCCTCGACGCCACAGTTCTTTAGCACCTGTACCTTGAGTTAGAGGGGCAATTAGAGGTGACAACGGCGTAATCAATGCTAGTGTTGCCCCCAAGGTGGCAGAAATTGTGGCTGTAAATATAAAAGCAGCACTCCAGAGAAACCACCGAATGTAGCGACGACGAGGGAAGTCGTCTCTTTTAGAATCAGGATGAGAGTTTTTTTCCTCTGCATTGTTAGGTGGTGGCTGAGGTGGTTCAGCTTCACCACCATCAACACCATCGGCATGGAAATCGGTCTGACTATTGCTAGAACCTGTGGACGATTTGAGTCCCAAGCTCGTTGGAGACTGTTCTACACTGTCTTTCACCCTCACCTCACGTTTAACAACCGCAGCTGTGCGTACAGTTTATATGCTGAAATCTCATGCAGGATTATAACGTCAGCGCCTCAATCTCTGTCTAGTGACCCAAGTTGCTAGGAGAGGCTGAGTCAGCCAGAGGACATGAGAATAAAATCTCCATCCTAAAAGGTCTAGGCTAACATTTAAAATTTTTCAACCGTGGTTTCCCTAGAGTCCTGAGTCGAAGTCAGGTGATTTCCGTAAATTTTCTGTTTTTAGAGTTCCCAGAGCTGAGTTATTGTGTAGCCGATGATATGTTACCTGCTACATCAGATGCAATGGATGTTAAAAACATGAAAGTCATAAATCAGGTAGAGTTTAGCCAATTCATTCGTGAATTTCGGCAGTCAATGGGACTGACACAAGAGCAGTTTGCAGCTTTTTTGGGTGTGACATACCCAACAATTAACCGTTGGGAGAATGGACGCACGAGTCCTTCTCCGATGGCGCTGAAGCTAATTGAGCAGAAGCTTAATGAGATAAGCGATCGCACAAGCCAGTTATCTCAGCTATATATTAGGGAGTAGTGATGTCTCGTAGAAGTTTTGTCAGATCCCTGTTAGAGACCAGCAAAGTTATTCGTTTTCTGCATCGCTCCCTGAACCAAAGCTTTTTAAAGTTGCGTTACCTACATAGACATAGACAGAAAAAGAGAAACAACATACCGATAGCAAAAGCTTCACCAGCAGCTAACCCTAGTAATGAAGCCGCGCGGCTAGAGGCACTCCAGCGTTACGAGATTCTTGATACTCCCCCAGAAGATGCCTTTGATGATCTGACGGCTTTAGCTTCCTTTATTTGCGGTACCCCGATTGCCTTAGTTAGCCTAATTGATAGCAATCGTCAGTGGTTCAAATCAAAAGTCGGTTTAGAAGCCACAGAAACACCAAGGGAACTAGCCTTCTGCGCCCATGCGATTCTCTCTCCTAGTGAGCCGTTCATTGTGCCCAATGCATTAGATGATGAGCGGTTTGCCACCAATCCCTTGGTAGTATCTGACCCAGACATCCGGTTTTATGCAGGAGTTCCCTTGGTGACAGCTGATAACTATCCCCTTGGTACTTTATGTGTGATTGATCGGATTCCACGCCGTCTAAATCGTGAGCAAATTGACGCTCTGAGAGCTTTGGGGCGACAAGTTATTACCCAGATGGATCTGAGAATTAAGCTGGAAAAAGAAAAGGAACTCAATGAACTCAAATCTCGCTTTGTCAGCATGACCTCTCACGAATTCCGCACTCCCTTAACAACAATCATGGGTTCTGCTGACTTACTAGAATATTACAGTGATAAATGGTCTAAGGAAAAAAAACAGAGCCATCTCCAGCGCATTCAAAACGCTGTCCAACACATGACTCTGTTGCTAGATGATGTACTGCTAATTGGTAAAGCCGACGCTGGAAAGCTAAAATTTAATCCCTCTCCTCTTGATTTGAAACAATTCTGCCTCGATCTGATCGAAGAATTGCAACCGAATGTTAGCAACCACCATAGCCTGACTTTCGTCAATCACGCTCAAGACATTAAGGCAAACCTTGATCAAAAACTGCTAAGGCACATTCTTAGCAACTTACTGAGCAATGCTATTAAGTATTCACCGGATGGCGGCACAGTTAATTTTGAACTGTTTTGTCAAGAGGGTGGGTTGATTTTCCAGATTCAAGATTTTGGCATCGGTATCCCAGAAAAAGACCTACCTCACTTGTTTGAGTCATTTTATCGAGCCAATAATGTTGGTGATATTCCTGGGACAGGACTTGGGCTAGCGATTGTCAAAAGGTTTGTCGATTTCCAGGATGGCAAGATTGCCGTCGAAAGTGAAGTTGGCGTAGGGACAAGATTTACAGTACAGATTCCTTTTCATCCAGTCGCTAACTATAGCAGTTAGCCGTCAGCTATCAGCTTTTTTCTTTTCCTTCCTCCCTACGCAAGTTTTACACACCTACCGCTGTAGATGTTTGTTATGGCTTGACAAATACTTAAGGAACGAATAACCAAAAGTTACCTACTCCCGTTATCAACCTCGTTTGTACAAACGCTCAGAACGGATTTGACGACCATTCTGTAAAACCTTTACTTGAGTAGCGCTGACATAGTAGGAATAGTTGCCGTTATCAGCACGATACCAGCCGTCACGAGTACTACGAGCAGGGAGCCGAACCGTAACGGTAGGATTCTGCTTAGATTGCCCTAAGTAAAATAACCGACCATTCTCCAAACAGACATTTACAAGAAAGTTTGCCGTCTCCCCTTCAATAACAGCTTCATCACTACATATCCCTCCAGTCCATACAGACATAGACGTAGGAGGTGCAAAGTTAAGGGGTTCAGGAGCGTTGGCAACAGGTTGTGGTGCTGGAATCTTCCCTGATACTAAGGGTGGTAATCTAGGGAAAGGGTCAGCTGATTGAAAACCGTCAGGATAAATTTCAAAGTGGAGATGAGAACCTGTGCTATTACCTGTAGTACCCATCTCAGCAATAACTTGACCTTGCCTGACTTGTTGACCTTTTCTCACCAACAGGCGTTTGTTGTGACCATAGACAGTAACGCTCCCATCGCTATGCTGAAGTTCTATAGAATTACCTAATCCATCATCACCCCAACCTGCAAAGGTAACTTCACCTGATGCAGCGGCAACAATTGGAGTCCCAGAAGGGCCTGCAATGTCCAGCCCTTCGTGAGTAGCCTTAAAACCTTGAGTAATATCTCCTTGCGCCGGCCACATATAGACAGCAGAGTTTGAACGGTAGCGTGTGGCAACGGAATTAGTGGTTGGCTGAGTGAGAACCGAAGGACTTACCCATACCACTGCACTGCATGAGATTAACCCCATCAAACTGGTTGAAAGCAATCGAGAGATAGTGCCTTTTCTCATAAAATCAAACTATTGAGAAGAACAACCTAGAAAGAGCTTGCTAGTCTATATAGTTTCACTCTTAGATAGAGAAATCAGGATAATAAATTATTGAGTTAGTAGATTTATACAAAAGCGATCGCACAGCTTATCGTATTTACTTAGATATAAGCTCTCTAACATCCAAATCATCCTAAAATCGTTACTTTAGTTTTAATTGTTCTGGCTACTGGCTAGCTAGCGCTACCTGATTCAACAGTTTGTATAAAAAACTACAAAGAGGAATTTAGATTATAAACTTAGTCATGCTGAATCCTTGCGGAAAAACTGCTTCAAAATCTCACCAGGCTTACGATCCCAGGTATCGAGATGATTATAGATTAGAGCATCTTTAGTGAGTTTGTAGGTAGAGTCACCATTGAAGAAGATGCTAGCTTTCCAGGGAACGCGCAGAGTCCCACGAACTGTCCAGGTCGCTTTTATGATGTCTTCAGCTAGCTGCGAAACATCATGCAAATCGAAGTGAATTTCTGTAAAAAATAGCTGAGCGTGAAATCGTAGAGTCCAGAAGATGATGCGATAGTTAAATTTCCATTTGAATCGATTAACGGGGTCTTGAAAGTAGATGTCCTTCGTATAAATCTCGTAAGAGATGTCTTTCTCGAATAGTGTTGGCAGGTCATTATAAAGTGTTTCAATGACTCTTTCTACCTGCAACTCATACTGGCTTTTGCTCAAATTTTCAGAAGTCGTCACTGATTCCCTCCCTGCCACATCACTTTTAAATCATTGTGCCTTGTTCCAGGATTATCCTCAACAAGGGGCAGAAAGCCGTCAGCTATCAGCTATCAGCTTTTTTGTTTTCCTTGTTCTGTCTCTTGTTTTACACACCTGAGCTGTACCTCATCTCTCATCTTTTAGCAATCGACCGAGAATTGAAATTCCCTGTTCAATCGCATCGGGATTGAGGGAAAAACTCAAACGCATCGCATTGTAGCCCTGACGATTTGGGAAAAACCAGGTTCCGTCAGCAAAAAGAACATGATGCGCCAGCGCCGCCTGACAAATGGCTGGCATCGATATATCTGAAGGGATTTGTACCCACAGGAAAATCCCTCCATTAGGAACTGTCCAAGATGCCTCAGGTGGAAAGTAGCGCTCTAAAGCACTTAGCATGGCATTTCTACCTTGTCGGTGTTTATTCTGTAAGTGAGAGATGCGACGACGGTAATGCCCTGAAGCTAAATATTCACTAACAATAGATTGGGCTACTGTCGAGACATGATAGTCATGAAGCAGCTTGCATTCGACCAAAGGCTGATAATGCTTGCCTGTCACCACCATGTAGCCGACTCTGATACCGGGCATCAACGTTTTTGAGAAGGTGCCAATATAGGTCACGATGTCCTGTTGGTCTAACGCTTTGATTGGTGGTGGTGCGGGTTCAAAGTTTAAGCCTTCATAAGCGTTATCTTCGAGAATTGCACAGTTGTAGCGCTGGGCTAGTCGCAACAATAAGGAGCGATGAGCTTGAGAGGTGGTCACTCCTGTCGGGTTATGCAGAGTGCTGACAGTGTAGATTAGTTTGGGACGATGCGTGTGGAGGTACTGCTCTAGTAGCTCTAGATTCATCCCTTCTGCTGTCATGGGAATGCCAATAACTCTGGCTTTTAAACTTGAGAGAATCGCTAGTATCCCGTGATAAGTGGGACTCTCGACAATCACCCAATCTCCGGGTTGCACATAGTAATGGAGTGCTAGAGATAACGCTTGTTTAGAGCCATTCGTAATAATCAAATTCTCTGGTGTTACCTCTAGTCCTTGCTGCACCAGCATTCTGCTAATTTGTTGCCGTAGGGCTAACTGTCCGTGAGGCAGGTCGTAATTAAATAAGGTAGACCCTACCTGCTTCATGGCGCGTCTTGCAATGGTTTGCAAATCCTCTAACCCTGAGCTGGAGGGGAAACCAATACCCAGGTTAATCATTCCTGCCTGCTGCTGTGCAGAAACTGAGGTTACATAGAAATCAAAGAATGTTCCTCCTTGTTGCTCTGACAGAATCACCTCTTGGGGTGGGGCAAAGTGACTCGTAGATTGGGGACAAGCAATTGGTGGTGAACTGACAAAGTAGCCAGAGCCTTGACGAGCATGAATTAGCCCATCGGCTTCTAGGACACTATACGCTTCAATGACAGTTAGTTTGTTGACCTGTGCAGTTTCAGCGAGGGAGCGAATTGAGGGAAGTTGGTCTCCAGGCTGTAGTGCGCCTGATTCTATCAGACGACGAATGCGATCGCGTATCTGCAAATAAACGGCTTGGGCGGAGTTCCGGTCTAAAGGAATTTTCACGGTGCCAAGTCCCTCTTGAAAGTGAATGATGCTCTAGATGATTTTCTGAACTATATCCGATTTTCTATGTCTCTTGGCTGGTACAGTTTTGCTGAGTTTTACTAGAACACTTTAATAATACCAAAACTGTACTACTAAAACTTTTTGAATTTGTACCTTATCAACTCAATAGTTCTGAAAGAAAGTAGAGATAACAAACTCATCTTTTAGGAGGAGTAGCGGCAATGAAAACTTCTAACGCAGAATTTAATGTATTTGATAACTCCTTATACGGTCAGCCTAAAAAACTGCCACTAGGTTCTGTACTTAAAAATCTTTTGCAAGTATTTATCCAATTATTTGCTAATGGTGATGAGCTAAGAATTTGGATAACAACAGACCGCTATGGAAATAAATCTTGGCACGCTTACGATACAGTAAGCGATCGCTCAACGATTCAAAGTTCCGAAGCTGAGCTTCGGACATGGATTGAGCAACGGTACTACAACTAAGCTTTATTTCGGTCTGAGAACCTTGTTTTCAAGCTGCTTACTCTTGCTATAATTGCCCTGTATCAACAAGTGACGTTGCAGGGCAATCGACTAATTTGCTTACGAATAACTTAAGGCTTAAATAAATGAAACCCCACTTTCATGCTGAATCCTACAAATTATACAAACAAAATTATTCCAGCATTAAAGACACTCTTCTACCGTTTATAATGTGGTTCTGGCGTTTCAGTATTTTCTATGGAAAGTTTGTCAGCCGTTCAATAGATATTGACAAATAGTAAGTTTAAAAGAAACTTTATTTTGGTTTCTCTTTTCCACGTTTCTCTATTCATATACTTGAATATATAAGTATATTACTATTCATTAGACTGATAAATTGGTTCTTGTAAAAAAGAATACCTCTAACGACTCTACTCTTTTGTATCATTGATATTCATTTATTTAATTTCCCAGAATAATGCTACGCTTGTATGATTTTTTGCCTTCTGGAAACGGCTACAAAGTTCGTCTTTTACTTACACAGCTTGGTATTCCATTTGAGCGAATAGAACTCAATATCCTTAAGGGGGAAACCCGAACACCTGAGTTCTTAAGCAAAAACTCAAATGGTCGTATCCCCCTTTTGGAGACGGAAGCCGGAGAATTTCTCTCAGAATCCAATGCTATCCTCTTCTATCTAAGCGAAGGAACTGAGTTTTTTCCAAATGAGCGTTGGGAACGAGCAAAAGTGCTGCAATGGCTATTTTTTGAACAGTATAGTCATGAGCCTTATATCGCGACCTCCAGATTTTGGATTGCTGAACTGGGTAAAGCAGAAGAGTATCGGGAGGCACTTAACCAAAAGCGCGAACCGGGTTATGCTGCGCTCAAGGTTATGGAAAAACATCTAATGAATCACCAGTTCTTTGTTGGTGAGCGTTATACCATTGCAGACATCGCCTTGTTTGCTTATACTCATGTGGCGGATGAAGGTGGTTTCGATTTGACAGGATTTCCTTGCATATTGGCTTGGCTGGAACGAGTCAAAGCTCAGCCCAAGCATATTAGCATCACACAAACCTAGACACTACGTATAAGAGCTGCGAAGGCATCCAGAAATAACATAATCATTATTTAGGTACGGGGCGAACAGTGTTCACCCTGATTTTTGTTGTGTCATAAGATTTGCTGAAGTTCCGGGCAAGCTAATGCGTGAAGGTGATGTACTGAAGTTCTACTTTAAAGACGCAAACGTTAAAAAGATGCCATAAAAACCAGATTCCTTGCCCGGTTATGCAAAAATTGAGGGATTCTCTGAAGCAATTTACAGAATACTGCCGCACAGACTCTACAAGCGCGACATCTGCAACTGCTTATGATCACTATTCCTGGTTACCAAGTTCTCACCCAAATCTACGAAAGTTCTAATTCGCTTGTCTATCGAGGCATTCGAGAACTCGATAACCAAGCAGTTATCTTCAAGGTTCTGAAACAAGATTATCTTACCGTCAATGAACTTACTCGGTATAAGCAGGAATATGAAATCACCAGTAGCTTGAATCTAGAGGGTATAGTCAAGGCTTACAGCTTAGAACCCTATCAGAGGACTTTGATCATTATCTTTGAAGATTTTGGTGGAGTATCCTTAGCGCAGTTGCTTAATGAGCAACCGTTGACGCTTTTAGAATTCCTAAAAATTACCATTAAGATAACTGAGATTTTAAGTGCTATTCATAGGGCTAACATCATCCACAAAGATATTAACCCATCTAATATTGTCTTTAATCCAGCTACCGAACAACTTAAACTCATCGACTTTGGTATTTCCACTGTACTAAGCCGTGAAAATCCTACACTCAAAAATCCAAATGTTTTAGAAGGTACATTACCCTATATGTCGCCTGAGCAAACTGGTAGGATGAACCGCTCACTGGATTACCGAACTGATTTTTACTCGTTGGGTGTCACCTTTTATGATCTACTGACAAATAAATTGCCTTTCGATACTACAGATGCACTAGAGTTGGTTCATTGCCATATCGCTAAACAACCAATACCTCCTCATCAAATTAATCCAAATATTCCCCAAGTTGTTTCAGATATAGTAATGAAATTATTAGAGAAGACAGCTGAGGAGCGCTATCAGAGCGCTTGGGGACTAAAAGCTGATTTAGAAGAATGTTTGATACAAATGCAGTTTCTTGGCGAAGTCTTGGACTTTCCCCTTGCTCGTCAAGATATTTCTGACAAGTTTCAAATCCCGCAAAAACTTTACGGTAGGGAACGAGAGATTGAAACTCTTCTCACCTCTTTTAAGCGAGTTGCAATAGGGCAAAGAGAGAGAGAGGAAGATGAGGAGAATGAGGATATAGAAAGAGGGGGAGAAGAAAATCCTCAATTTCCAGCTTCCAATACCGAATCTAAAATCCAAAATTCGGCTCACATCCCCCACTCTAAAATTGAAATGATGCTAATTTCCGGTTATTCCGGGATTGGCAAATCAGCGTTAGTTGCAGAGATTTATAAACCCATTACTCAGAAACGAGGCTATTTCATATCTGGTAAATTTGACCAATATAAACGTAACATTCCTTATGCCGCAATAGTTGATGCTTTTCAAGGGTTAGTTAGGCAACTGTTAACTGAAAGCGAAGCACAGCTTCAGCAATGGCAGGAAAAACTCTTAGCCGCTTTGGAACCTAACGGACAAGTAATTATTGATGTTATTCCTGAAGTAGAACTGATTATCGGCAAGCAACCTGCGGTTCCAGAACTCACTCCAGCAGAAGCTCAAAATCGCTTTAATTTGGTATTTCAAAACTTTATTAAAGTTTTTACTAACCCTTTACATCCCTTAGTAATATTTTTGGATGATTTGCAGTGGGCAGATGGTGCATCGTTGAAGTTGATACACATGCTAATGACTTCCTCAGATAGCCAACATCTATTTCTAATAGGAGCTTATCGAGATAATGAAGTCAGTACGGCTCATCCTTTGATGATTACTCTTAAAAAGATTAAAGAAGCTGAGGTGGTTGTTAATGAAATTTTTCTAAAACCTTTGGAATTGTCTACTGTCAATCAGCTCATTTCAGATACTCTTAAACTTAGCACAGATATAACTCTATCATTATCAAAATTAGTACTAGAAAAAACTGGGGGTAATCCGTTTTTCCTAATTGAGTTCTTAAAATCTCTTTATACAGATGGACTATTAAATTTTATTCCCCCTCAGTCTCTCCTGAGCAAAAAGAGTAGCAAAGAAGGATGGGAGTGGAATTTAGACAAAATTCGCTTGGCTAGCATTACTGATAATGTTGTAGAACTGATGGCTCTTAAAATTCAAAAGTTGCCCAGTAGTACGCAACGGGTTTTAAAGTTGGCGGCTTGTATTGGTAATCAGTTTGAGCTTGAAACGTTAGCTCTTGTTGATGAACAGTCACTTAGGGAAACAGCCACTTCTTTACATGCAGCCGTTGCTGAAGGTTTAATCTTACCCTTGGGTGATGCCTACAAGTCTATTGAATTAGATGTACCTCAATCATCAAATAATCTAACTGTTGAGTATAAATTTGTTCATGACAGGATTCAGCAAGCAGCTTATTCTCTAATTCCTGATGAGTCTAAGCAATTAATGCATCGGCAAGTTGGGCAATTGCTCCTACAGAATACTCCACTAGACGAACGAGAGGAGAAAATCTTTGACATCGTTAACCAGTTAAACCTAGGATTAGCCTTCATTAATCATCAGTCAGAACGAAATGAACTTGCCCAACTTAATCTAATAGCCAGTAAAAAAGCAAAAACGGCAACGGCTTATGAACCTTCGTTCAAATACCTGCTAGTTGGCTTAGCACTATTGGAGGTACAGCATTGGCAAACTCAATATGAATTGGCTCTAGCACTATATATAAAAGCAGCAGAAGTAGCCTACCTCTACAGGAATTTCGAGGAAATGGAGCGATTAGCAGAGGTAGTGCTGCAACAAGCTAAAACAGTGCTAGACAAAGTGAAAGTCTATGAAGTGAGAATTCAAGCTTATATAGCGCAGGATAAACCCAAAGAAGCGGTGAGTACGGCTCTAACAGTGCTAAAGCTTTTGGAGATAAACCTTCCTAAAGAACCCAGGAGGTTTCAAATTGCGATCGCTTTGTGGCAAACAAAATTAGCTTTGGTAGGAAAACCAATTGAGGATTTAATCAACCTCCCTCAAATGACAGATCCAATCAAGCTAGCAGCAATGCGGATTCTCTGTAGTGTAATTTCTGCTGCTTCTTTTAGTAGCCCTAAATTGTTTCCCCTGATTGCCCTTAAAGCTCTCAACTTATCCCTGAAATATGGCAACACCTCTTTATCTACCTATGCCTATGCAACTTACGGACAAATTTTATCTGGAGTAGTAGGAAACATTGATGCTGGTTATCAATTTGGTCAACTCGCACTTGCTTTACTATCACAGCTTAACACGAGAGAACTTAAAGCTAAAGTCTTACTAGTCGTTAATGATTTTATAATTCATTGGCGAGAGCATGTAAGAGAAACGTTAGACCCTTTTGTAGAAGCTTACAAAGGAGGATTAGAAACAGGTGATTTGGAATTTACTGCACGTTCAGCAATGGTGTATTCTTACCATTCCTATTTTATAGGCAAAGAACTAACGAGCCTTGAGCAGGAGATAAAAAACTATAGTGATATTATCAAGCAACTCAAGCAAACTAAATTCATTTATATGAATGAGAGATATCGTCAAGTTGTCTTAAACTTGATGGGGAAAACTGAAAACCCCTGTCGTTTGGTTGGGGAAGCTTATGATGAAGAGATATTGCTACCTCTTCATATTCAGTCTAATGACAGAAATGCAATTTTCAATGTATATCTACACAAAGCTATTCTCTGCTATACATTTCAAGATTATTTAGAGGCATTTGAAAATATCCGTAAAGCCGAAAAATACTTGGATAATGCAACCGGGTTGCTACTTGTTCCTATCTATTATTTTTATAATTCTCTAATTAAATTATCGGTTTTAACTCATTCTCTTGCCTTCAAACCTAATGTTCTACTCAAAAAAGTACTAGCAAACCAGAAAAAACTCAAAAACTGGTCAAGTTATGCGCCAATGAATCACCTGCATAAGTTTTATTTGGTGGAAGCAGAGCGGTATCATTTTTTGGGTCAAGATACTCAAGCTATGGAGAATTATGATCGCGCTATCTCATTGGCTAAAGACAATGGCTATCTTAATGAAGAAGCACTTGCTCATGAACTCGCTGCCAGGTTTTATCTAGGCAAAGGTAAAGTGAAGATTGCTCAAGTCTATATGCAGGATGCTTATTATTGCTATCTAACTTGGGGTGCTACAGCTAAAACTAAGGATTTAGCTCAACGATATCCACAGTTAATTGCGTCTAGCAGTATCAGAGTTCAAGGTAAAACCACAGCACAACTAGGTACTCGTAATAGTTCCGGTGAAGTATCAGGTGAGGTACTCGATTTAGCCACTGTAATGAAAGCCTCACAAACAATTTACGAGGATATTGTGCTGGAAAAGCTACTGGTAAACTTGATGAAAATCCTCATTGAGAATGCTGGAGCGGAAAAAGGATTCTTAATTTTAGAAACCAAAGGTAAATTGCTGATTGAAGCAGAAGGTGTCGTGGGTTCTGATCAGGTTACTGTTTTACAGTCAATTCCTGTTGAGAACAATCAGTTTGTTTCCGCAACCATCATCAATTATGTGGCTCGAACAAGAGAAAGTGTTGTCTTAAATAACGCTACCCAGGAAGGTAAATTTACCAACGATTCTTACATCAAGGAACACCAACCAAAATCCATCCTTTGTAACCCATTGATTAATCAAGGAAAACTTAGCGGTATTGTCTATTTAGAAAATAATCTCATTTTAGGCGCGTTTACACCAGACAGAATTCAGGTGTTAAATATGCTATCTGTTCAAGCTGCCATTTCTATTAAAAATTCTCGTTTCTATAATCAACTAGCAGAACTAAACAAGGCTTATGAACGCTTTGTTCCCCGTCAGTTTCTCCAGTTTTTAGATAAAGAAAGCATTGTTGATGTTCAATTAGGCGACCAAGTCCAGCAGGAGATGTCTATTCTCTTTGCTGACATCCGTGCTTTCACGAGTTTGAGCGAAACTCTAACTCCCCAGGACAATTTCAAATTCATTAATGCCTATCTGTCTCGTATGGAATCGGTGATTATTGAAAACCAGGGATTTATTGATAAATATATAGGTGATGCGATTATGGCACTATTTAGCGGTGAGGCAGATAATGCTGTTAAAGCCGGGATTGCTATGCTACACCGTCTAACTGACTACAATCAACATCGCATTAATTCTGGCTATATACCGATAAAAATTGGGATTGGCATCAATACGGGTTCGTTAATGCTAGGGACAGTCGGCGGACAAAACCGGATGGACGGTACAGTGATTAGTGATGCAGTCAATTTAGCCTCACGTCTGGAAACCTTGACGAAAAATTATGGAGTTTCTTTATTAATCTCCCACCAGACTTTGGCGCGTTTGCAAAACCCAATGGAATATAATCTCCGTTTCATTGAGCAAGTGAAAGTTAAGGGAAAGTCCAAAGCTATAGCAGTCTTTGAAGTGTTTGATGGAGACGAACCTGAAATTAAAGAGAGTAAGTTAGCTACAAAAGCTTGTTTTGAAGAAGGTTTGTTTCTCTACCATCAGCACGCTTTCCCGGAAGCCGCACAATGTTTTGAAGCAGTCTTAAGCCTTAATCCAAGAGACACGGTTGCTCAAGTCTATCAATCACGCTGTAGGTTGGAAGCTGTCTAGGTTCCTCAGCATCTAGTTAGTATGTTGAACTAGGTTCTACTACATTTAACGAGACGCAAGAGTTAGTAATAAGTCTCAGTCTATAGCAATAAGAGACTCAGGAATCCAGCACACCCAGCCTAAAGAGCACTACCACAAACGACTAAATCTCTTTACTATATAAATAAGTGTAGATTTCAAAACTGGATATGCGAGATTTATTTCGTGGCTATTACAAGCCTACGCCAGAAGAGTTAGCCAAAATCTGGCAGCAGTGTATCTTTTCTTTCGATGCCAATGTTTTGTTGCATATCTATAGTTACACTCCCGAAACGCAAGAGAGATTTTTTGAGATTATTAATGGCTTAAATGAGCGAATCTGGATACCTCATCAAGTTGCTTATGAATACCAGAAAAACCGCTTGTATGTTATTTCTGACCAAATTAAAGCCTATGCAGACATCGAAAGTATCTTAAACAAGAATTTCTATAATTTAAGGACTGAGCTATTCAAAGACTATAAGCGCCATCCTTTCCTTAACACGCAGGAAATTTTAGAACATCTGGAAAATTCAATTGAAGAAATTAAAGCAAAAATAAAGCTAGCCCAATCCAATCATCCCAACTATCTCGAAAAAGATGACCTTCGAGAAATACTGACTGATTTATTAGAAGGGAAGGTTGGCAAACCCTATTGTGAGGATGAACTAGAAAATATTTATCAAAAAGCGGAGAAACGATTCAGTTATAAAAGACCCCCAGGATACAAGGATGCGAAGAAGCCTGTCCCTAAAAATTATGGTGATGTTGTTCTTTGGTTCCAGTTAATTGACTACGCGAGAGTTCAGCAAAAACCGATTATCTTTGTTACCGATGATGATAAAGAAGACTGGTGGCTAAAGTATGATGGGGAAACGGTTGAACCTAGACCGGATTTGATTCAAGAAATCATATCTGAGGTTGGGGTAGAAGATTTTAAATTTTATATGTATCACAGCGCTCAATTTATTGATTATGCAGAGAAGTTTCTCAATCTACCAGTGAAGCCAGAAGCTGTGAAAGAAGCAAGAGAAATAATGCTTCAGGATTCAGCGACTAAGCGCATCCCTATTGAGTCTAACTATCTCCGTAGTGTTGGCTATGATTCGTCAACTCAAGTGCTTGAAATTGAGTTTCGTAGGGGAGAAGTTTATCAGTATATTGACGTTCCTCCTACGGTTTATACAGAGTTAATGAATGCTCCATCGCATGGAAGATATTTTAATACTAATATTAAGGAAGTTTACTCGTGTCGCAAGCTGGGTTAAGAAACAAACTGCTGTGTAAACTTGACTTGACGCTTAAGTATTATCTGCTGCTTTGTAAGTCCGAGAGCCAGGGGCTTGCAGGATTCTTCCCCAACTAGCAGAGCAGGATTTCTGCTTATGGATGTTGGGACAAGTTAAAAGCGATCGCCTTTGCCTTTCCACAGTGCCTTCTAGTAATTACCCGTCTTGATGGCTGTGGCAGTAGACAGAGTACCTATTGCTTAAACAAGCTTCTTCATATTGAAGAATAGAGGCTTATGTCCCTTTAGTGCTGTGTGCCTATTTGCACAACCTCTTTGTCATTCCGCAAACCTCGAAGAACTCAAGCTTCTTACCCCTCAAACCTCAATATTTAGTGAGTATCCGAAAGATCAGTATTTACTCTGAGCCAATTAGCCTAAGAAAGTGTCATAGATAGTTATAGGTACTGATTTTTCGAGATTTACACTGAGATTGCTGTGTTCATTAATACTTTGTTGAAGGGAAATATTAGAAAAGCGGACTTATACCGAGTTGCATTCAAAGATGGTACACCCAGTCGATAGAGAGTTGGGGAAAAGAATGTACTACATTTGACCGCAACTTGGTATTAACAACGGAAGGCACAGACTATTTATTGAGCCAACGTTGAACTTTAGCCACGACTAGCAGCGAATTGTCAAGGGACAGATTTTGAACAGTGTATGCTGAACCATTTGAACGACTTCTTCTCCGGAAACTTCATGTCTCATGGACATTGCTATCTCTGGAAGCCAGAATTGGTGTGGTTGCACGCCGCGTCGGACTTTTTGATTGCACTGTCCTACTACTCAATTCCCCTACTGCTAGTCTATTTTGTGCGTCGGCGTCACGATGTTCCATTTCAGGGGATTTTCTTCTTATTTAGTACCTTCATTTTGTCCTGTGGCACTACCCACTTGCTAGAAATCTGGACGCTCTGGCACCCTTACTATTGGGTAACAGGTTTCATGAAAGCGGTTACTGCGATCGCATCTTTGTACACCGCTTCCGAATTAGTATCCCTGCTCCCACAAGCATTAGCCTTACCAAGTCCTGCCCAATTGGAAGCTGCCAACTATGCTCTAGAAAAGGAAATTGCTGAGCATCGGCAAACTGTAGCAGCACTCAAGCAATCACAACAACGCTTATCCCTCTTGGTGCAGCAAACACCGCTAGCTGTCATTGAATGGAATCTTGATTGCGAAGTGAGTGAGTGGAACCCTGCTGCCGAGACAATGTTTGGCTATAACAAGAGTGAAGCGAGAGGGCAACATGCCACCACATTGATGGTGCCTGGATGTGACAAAGAACAGTTCAACAAGATTTGGCAAGACCTCTTGAATTGTCAAAGCGGAAGCTGTAACAGTAACCAGCACTATACGCCAGATGGCAGAAGTCTATTTTGCGAATGGTACAACATTCCTTTAATTGAACCAAACGGCTCCTGCGTCGGAGTTGCGTCCTTGGTGCAGGACATCACTAAGCGTAAAGAGGCAGAGGATGTCTTACGTCGGGCGAATGAAGAATTAGAACAACGGGTAGAGAAACGAACCAACGAACTTTTCCAAGCCAATGAAGTTTTGCAAGCAGAAATGATTGAGCGTCAGTTGGCAGAGTCAGCACTCTGGGAAAGTGAGGCACGCTTGCATACGGTGGTCACCAAAGCACCGATTATTTTATATGCTACCGATAGTAACGGTAAGCTCAAACTTTTAGAAGGCAGGGGACTTGAGCGTTTAGGCCATCAGCCGGGTACATTCCTGAGAGAGTCAGACTTTGACCTGTACCGTGACCAACTAAAGATACGAGAAAATCTTCTCGATGTCCTTCAAAGTAGCGATCGCTCTTGGATTGTCAACGTCGGTGACTCGGTGTATGAAAACCGCGCAACCCCAGTACGAGACAAAAACGACCAAGTCACAGGCTTAATTGGTGTAGCCACTGATATCACCCAACGTCAGCAAGCCGAATCTACCTTAGCCGAACGCGAACGTTACCTAGCTGCCTTAGTGGAAGTTCAGCACCGCTTATTGTCACTCAAAGGGGAGGAAAACTACTATACACCAATCCTAGAACTGCTCGGTCAAGCGGCTAACGCTAGTCATGTTTATGTCTTTGAGAACTCCTACGACACCAACGGGCAACTGCTACTCAGCAAGCGCGGACAGTGGAAAGCAACCACACCCTTCTCCAACCCAGAGACATCCTCACCTCAGAATCTACCCTACAACGAATCTGTACCTCGTTGGGCAAAGGTATTGGCAAAGGGTAAAACGATAATGGGACGGGTGAGTGAATTTCCTGATCAAGAGCGTGTGGTTTTGGAGCGTATTGGGTTTTTATCTCTCTTAGTTTTACCCCTAATGGTGAATGAGCAGTTTTTTGGATTTATCGTCTTCGCCAACTGTGAAGAAGCACGAGTCTGGTCAGCCTCACAAGTCGATTTGTTAAGAGCCGCCGCCGCCGCACTCTCTCTACAGCACGAGCGTTCTAAAGCTGAGGTTGCTCTCCGACAATCAGAAGCCCAGCTTAGAGAGCAAGCGACTCAACTCGAACAAACCCTACACCAGCTCAAGAAAGCCCAAGCCCAACTCGTGCAAAGCGAAAAAATGTCAAGTTTGGGATTGATGGTTGCAGGAATTGCTCACGAGATTAATAATCCCGTCTGCTTTGTTTATGGCAATCTAACCCCGGCTGGCGAATATATTCAGGAACTACTCGATCTAGTAGACCTTTACCGAAAGCACTATCCGGTTCCAGTACCAGCTATTTGTGACTACACAGAAGAGATTGACTTAGACTTCCTGATGGAAGATTTGCCCGACCTTCTAGAATCGATGAAAGTGGGAGCCGAGCGTATCCGTGATATTGTCGCCTCTTTACGGACGTTCTCGCGGCTGGATGAGGCAAAAATGAAGCACGTCAATATCCACGAAGGTCTCGACAGCACCCTTCTAATTTTGCAGCACCGACTTAGAGAGAAACCAGGACACCCTAAGATTCAGGTGATTAAAAAGTACGCCACCCTACCATTAATCGAATGTTATGCAGGGCAACTCAACCAAGTGTTTACCAACATCCTGGCTAATGCCATTGATGCTCTGGAGTCCCACACCGTCAGCAGTGAGCAAGTAGAGAGTGAGATATTAAGTCCTCCTTCCTCACCTTGTATCCAGATTTGTACTGAAATCGTAGATAGTTTGGAATCACATCAAGACTCAAAAAGCGTAGTCATCCGTATTCGTGACAATGGGCCTGGGATGACGGAGTCAGTGCGGCTTCGGCTGTTTGACCCCTTCTTTACGACAAAACCTGTCGGTCAAGGTACAGGTCTTGGATTGTCGATTAGCTATCAAATTGTAGTAGCAGAACACCGTGGGGAATTACGCTGCGTATCGGCACCGGGGCAAGGAACTGAGTTTTGTATTCAAATTCCAATTCAGCAGCCTAGTGTGAAATCAACGGCTAACAGTAGTCTTATCCCAGAATTACAGACGTTTCTAACAAAAGAGCGCCAACTTTTCGAGTATCCAGTGCAGTCCATAGAATAAGGGGTTTATCACCTTAAAAGCTTGCTCTAGGAACAGCCTACTTAGTGCTGAACATCGGGTGATTCGCTAGAGGGGGGCAACGTTAGGCACGCAAGTTTAATGTCAACAGGGACGTGAGGCTTATTTGAACTGCGGGTTGGGGATTAGGCATTGGGACAGTTCAGATAGGGATTCAACGCCTGTTTTCATAGGAGGTCGATTTGTCTCCCTTAAGGAAGACGACAGTCTACTTCCTGATCACAACTATGTATAGATGATGACAAGACTTCTGGATAGTTGTTGGCATCCTTCACAAGTCAAAGTAGGAATTGGCAATGTATTTAGAAAGAAGCCGTGTTTTAGTGGTGGATGATTTTTTAGATAATTTGTTTATGTTACAAATTGTTTTAGAAGAAGAAGGTTATGACGTAGAACTAGCGGAGAGTGGTCGTAGTGCTTTAGAAAAAATCTTTGCTTCACCACCGAACTTAGTACTGCTTGATGTGATGATGCCTGAAATGAATGGTATTGATGTAACGCTATCAATTCGAGAGCATGAGCAGCTTGCAACACTTCCGATTGTGCTGGTTACAGCGTATGAGGAAGAATTTGTCAAACAGGGGTTGTTAGCGGGAGCCAATGACTGGATGCGTAAACCTGTTAATTTCCCCGAACTTCTAGAGAAAGTCCAAGGTTTCTGTAGAGTGTAACGGGGAGCAGATATTTTCCTGCCGAAGGAAAAAAGCGATCGCTATCCTTTGACAACACCAACTGTATAAGCTTCCCGAATCTGCTCAACCCAATTGCAGAGATTATCTGTATTCAGACGGTAACTCAACGGATGGGCAATCAGCCGTGCTGTACTCTCAAACAGCGTATCAATCTCAATCAAGCCATTCTCTTGCAACGTCCGACCTGTTGAAACCAAATCAACAATCGCCTCCGACATCCCTGTGATTGGGCCGAGTTCTACAGAACCGTAGAGTGGAATAATTTCTACTGGTAAATCCAGGTTATTAAAATACTCGCGAGCGCAGTGAACAAACTTGGAGGCAACGCGACCGTGAGGTGGTAGTTCCAAAGAACGTCGATAAGAGCTAGAAGCTCGTACTGCTACCGACATCCGGCATTTTCCAAACTGTAAATCTGCTAAATTAGCAACCTGAGACGCTTTCTCCCGCAGGACATCGTAACCAACAATTCCTAATTGGGCTTGACCATATTCCACATAAACCGGAACATCTTGCGCTCGTACTAGCAAGGCTTTAGCTGTGCCAGTAGGATCTTGAATCTGGAGTTGACGGCTTTTTGGGTCAAGAAAAGCACTAAAGTCTAAGCCAACCGATTGTAGGAGGCGGATGCTGTCAGAAAAAAGAGCGCCTTTTGGCAATGCGACAGTAATCATGAAAAAATTAGGTTCACGAGGAACAACTCGTATTAATAAATTAGTCAAGTTTTGTTATTTTATATGACCCAGCTCACTCTAGTTATTGGGAATAAGAATTATTCGTCATGGTCATTGCGTCCTTGGCTAGCCATGAAACAAGCTGGACTAAACTTTGCAGAGATACGCATTCCCTTAGATACACCAACATCACATCAGGAAATTCGACGTTATTCTCCATCAGGCAGAGTGCCAGTTTTGCTGCACAACGACCTGACTATCTGGGAATCTCTAGCAATTTGTGAATATCTTGCAGAGGGCTTTGCACCAAACCTATGGCCAGAGGATACAGCAGCACGGGCACTAGCTCGCTCAGTTAGCACTGAAATGCACTCTGGCTTTGTAAGTCTACGCCAAAATATGCCGATGGATTGCCGTTCTCGACACCCTGGTTTGGGGATGAATGCGAGTGTGCAAGCCGATGTCGATCGCATTACGGCGATTTGGCGTGAATGTCGTGAAAAGTTTGGGGATGGTGGAGATTTGCTCTTTGGACATTTCACGATCGCAGATGCAATGTTTGCCCCTGTAGTCTCGCGGTTCGTCACCTATGAGGTGCATTTAGATTCAGTTGCACAGGCTTATGCTGAGGCAGTTTGGGCACTTCCAGCGATGCAGGAATGGGTACTAGCTGCAAACAACGAGGTCGAAAGCATTGAGACTATTCAGCATTAAGGGAAGGATAATAAAAGCTAGATAGGTGAAAGCTGATAGCTAGCACAATGCGAATCCTTTTAGTTGATGACGAAGTTGAGCTGACTGACCCATTGAGTCGAGTATTGAGTCGTGAGGGTTATGGTGTTGATGTCGCTTACGATGGAGCATCGGGTAGGAGGTTAGCATCACAAGACATTTATGACTTGTTGATTTTGGATTGGATGCTGCCACAACTGTCGGGTTTGGCAATTTGTCAGCAATTGCGATCGCAAGGACGCACCACACCCGTTCTCTTTCTGACAGCGAAAGACACTCTAGATGATCGAGTACAGGGATTAGATGCGGGTGCTGATGACTATCTAGTTAAACCATTTGAACTGCGGGAGTTACTCGCAAGAGTTCGCGCCCTCTTACGGCGTTCTGCGGCTACAGACACCAGTACCAGTCAACGCCTACGAGTAGCAGGACTAGAACTCGACTTGGACAATCAGCTAGCTTATCGCAGTGAACGCTTGATTGAATTGTCAGAAAAAGAAAGTCAATTGCTGGAATACTTTATGCGCCACAGTGGGCAATTATTGACTCACGGGCAAATTTATCAACACTTGTGGGTAGAAGACGAACAGCCGAGTAGTAATGTTGTTGCGGCTTTAATTCGTTTGTTGCGTCGCAAAATTGAGGCAAAGGGTGAAACGCCGCTAATCCACACAGTCTACGGTAAAGGTTATCGCTTTGGAGATAGTGGTTAGAAGCTATCAACTATACGGTGCAAGCTTTTTATCAATCTCAACTTAATTAAAACAGGCGATTGAAACTGCGGAAGATTAACTCGACTGTGGCTGAGGAGTTTATCCGGCTGTATTTAGGTAGTGATTCAGTTGGGGATGAATTGAGTCCAAACAAACTCAGCCGATGCGATCGCATCGGCTGAGCCAGGGTAGAAACTTCGCTTAGTTTTGCAGGGCGACAGCTCTAACGGTTCTGTATCCGTTACTTGACAAACAGCATTTCTTGATAGGTCGGTAAAGGCCAGAAATCATCGGCTACTTCCTCTTCAAGCGCATCGGCATATTCTCGTACCTTGTCCATTAACGGACGAATTGTTTGGGCAGAATATTGCATGTGGTCTTCCAGCGATGCAAAATCGTGTTTGCCCATCGCCGCACTAAGTTTGCTGACGTTATCCATCATCAATTGAATCAGCGATGCCACTTTTTCGGCGCTTTCCTTGTCCAATTCGATGCCAATTGCCTTGGAGTTGGCGATCGCTGTGGACAGTTCAGATAGATAGCGAACCGCAGCCGGGTAGATGATGGTTTTTGCCATACTCACCACTAGTTTGGCTTCGACTTCAATCGCCAGCGTATACTGTTCGGCATAAACCTCAAATCGGCTTTCTAGCTCAATTGGCGTGAGTACACCGAGTCGGTTGAATAGTTCTTCGATATGATCGGCTTTTAAGACGGGTAACGCATCGGCTGTCGTCCGCAGGTCAGCTAAACCCCGTTCTTCAACCGCCATTTTGTGCCATTCTTCCGAATAGCCGTTGCCACCAAACACCACGGCGCTGTGCTTGTCCATCACCTCTTTGAGAACGGTTTTGGCAGCAGCATTGAGGTCAGTTCCCTTTGCCATCTCGCTCTCTAAGGTATCGGCAATCCAGGTCAAGGAATCTGCCATGATCGTGTTCATCGCCACGAGTGGACCCGAAACAGACTGACCCGAACCGACCGCCCGGAACTCAAATCGGTTGCCCGTAAAGGCAAAGGGCGAGGTGCGGTTGCGATCGCCAGGATCTTTGGGGAACACTGGCAACGTGTCTACGCCGAGTTCCATTACCCCAGCGTGGGCAGAACTGGTTGGCTGTCCCTGGCTAATTTGCTCAAACACCTGCTCTAGTTGCGTTCCCAGATAAACCGAGATGATTGCAGGGGGAGCCTCATTCGCACCCAAGCGATGATCATTACTAGCTGTGGCAACAACTGCCCGCATCAGTGTGCCATACTTATGCACACCCCGAATCACCGCCCCACAGAACAGCAAAAATTGCATATTCGCATCGGGAGTATCGCCTGGATCGAGCAAATTGCCCTGAGTGGCATTGCCAACCGACCAGTTGACGTGTTTCCCGGAACCATTAATTCCAGCAAACGGCTTCTCGTGCAAGAGGCAGACAAAGCCATGTTTCTTCGCCGTACTCTTGAGGATGGTCATTGTCAACTGCTGGTGATCGCTAGCCACATTCGCGGCTTCAAAAACTGGCGCAATCTCAAACTGACCCGGAGCCACTTCGTTGTGGCGAGTTTTAGCCGGAATGCCTAGCCGATACATTTTCTCTTCTACGTCCTGCATGAACACTTGGACGCGATCGGGAATGGCACCAAAGTAGTGATCATCAAATTGCTGACCTTTTGCCGGGGGTTTGCCAAATAGGGTTCTGCCTGTTAGCAGCAAATCGGGACGACTATGGGCAAAATGAGCATCAACCAAAAAGTATTCTTGCTCTGGACCACAACTGGAGTTGACTGGCGCAACTTCCGTGTGTCCCAACAGATGAAGCAGGCGGGTTGCGGCTTTGTTCATCGCTGCATTCGAGCGCAACAAGGGCGTTTTCTTATCTAGGGCAACACCTGTCCAAGAGATGAACACGGTGGGAATGCACAAGGTGACGCCATTGTCAGTTTCCATCACATAGGCAGGACTGGTGACATCCCACGCCGTATAGCCGCGCGCTTCAAAGGTAGAACGCAGTCCACCATTGGGAAAGGACGAGCCATCCGGTTCACCCTGCACTAGAACTTTCCCGGTAAATTCAGTAATGACGCTGCCATCCCCTTGCACCGAAATGAAACCGTCATGCTTTTCAGCCGTCGCATTCGTCATTGGGTAAAAGACGTGCGCGTAATACAATGCCCCTTTAGACGTTGCCCAATCTTTCATCGCAGCGGCAACGGTACCCGCGATCGATACATCCAGCTTTCCGCCTGTTTGGATCGTATTCTTAACAGATTTATAGACATCTTTGGGCAAGCTTGCCTGCATCTTGCTCAGCGTAAATACATCCGTTGCCCACAGCGCTTCTAGTCGCTGCGGCATCTTGGGCGGTAAGGGTTTGCGATCGGTGACTTGAGAGACAGCTTGAACGCGCAATTCATGGGTCATGATGATTGATTCCTAAAAATGTGGGGTTTATGTGAGCGTGCAACATCGACTCTCGCAACTGTGAGGACAACGTTGTTAATAACATTCACCGTGGGTGAATGCTTAATACACTTGTGGGACAAAGAACTGCTCGTTGCGGGGCGGACGCACATAGTCATGAGGGGCGCTCTTGCGAGGCGGCAGTTCCAGGGGTTCCGGAGTCATATCCACATAGGGAATTTTGCTCAAAAAATGGCTAATGCAGTTGAGGCGAGCGCGCTTTTTGTCGTCTGCTTCCACTGTGAACCAAGGGGCTTCGGGAATGTTGGTGTGGGCAAACATCGCGTCTTTTGCCTGAGAATATTGCACCCAGCGATCGCGTGACTCCAGATCCATTGGACTCAGTTTCCAGCGACGAGCCGGATCGGTCGTGCGAGACTGGAAGCGGCGCTCCTGCTCCTCATCACTCACCGAGAACCAATACTTCAACAAAACAATGCCAGATCTGACCAGCATCCGCTCGAATTCTGGACAGGTTTGCATGAATTCCTGGTACTGTTCATCGGTGCAGAAGCCCATAACGTGCTCAACTCCGGCACGGTTATACCAACTGCGATCAAAACAGACGATTTCACCCGCAGTAGGAAGATGCAGCACATAGCGCTGGAAGTACCATTCGGTCTTTTCGCGATCGCTGGGTGTCCCCAATGCTACGACTCGACAGCCACGTGGATTCAGCGGTTCGGTGATGCGCCTAATCGTGCCTCCCTTACCTGCGGCATCGCGCCCTTCAAAAAGGATGACAATGCGGGCACCTGTATGCTTTACCCAATATTGCATTTTTACCAGTTCTACCTGTAGGCGGGCAAGTTCTTTTTTGTACTCTTTCTTAGAGAGCTTAGAACCGCTTTCGCGCTCAGATGTATGGTAAATCCCTTTCAGTTCTGGGGTTTTGCTCAGCTTGGCTTTTTTCTTGCCCTTATGCTTTTTTTTCTTGTTCTTGGTTTCTTTCGGTTCTGCGGCTAGAGGCTCTAGCGTTGCGGTTGGCGAATGGCTACCGTTCAGATTTTCGGTTTCCATGATTGTCCCTACATGACATGAGAGGGGTACGGAGCAAGTAACAGCGAACTGATGGAAATTGGGGACGCAAAGTTCAAGAAAAACACAGCCTTTGAATCTGCACTGAATCTGGAAACCTGATAGTTGCTGAATTCTGAGGCAATGTATCACAAACTGAGGCTTACAACCTTACAACACCCTTAAAGTCCTGAAAAATTTCTTAGACAGATGTAACAGAAAATTTAATTAAACTCTCAACCAGTAATCGCTATGCCCCACTAAAGGTATCTCCTACTCGCCTATAGTAGGAACAGAAAAATAAGACTTTTGTATCGAAAGCAACTAAAGAAGCACACTCATCAAACCGTGGAAAACTTACTGTAGTTTCTGTAGTTTCGTCCAAAGTAGCTTGTGAAAACTATGAACAATGACAATCACTAATCGGTAACTGCAACTTCTTTTCCATTACCTATTATCAAAAAGGCGATCGCTTTTTCATGAAAATTGGGTCTAGCTTCTGCTTAGCAGACACCCGATTTTTTAAACCAGGCATCTTATAAGCGGAAACTAGACCCAGCTAGTTCTTAGGCTAAATTATCCCTTTAGCGTTTGCCCCGATAAGGCACTTTGCTCAGGTAATCAATGTTAGACGCTGAGACATTTTGTGCATAGTTGCCCTTGGAATTGACGTTTGCCGCCATATCGCGATACTTGCGAGGGTCGCCTTCCTGAAGTTGACGCTCCTGGTACTTACGGCTGTAGAACTTCTCCACCGTAAAGCGCCAGTCGGTTTTAACCGTACCAACAACTTCGCGGTAGTCTTCGCCGTAGCGGGGAGTCACCAAGTTAATCGGACGACCTTCCATGCGCTTGCGCTGGTAAGGCACAGTGTAATCACCAAACGCTTCGGTATACTCTTCGCTGTCAATCAGGGCATCCACAAAACCATAGAAGCCAAGAGTGCCAATCTTAATTGACCAAGCAATCTCTTCATCTTTGTTGTATGGCGCACGACCTAGGAAGCGCTTGAGGCAAACTTCAACAAGCCGATAGTTGTTATTGCTCTCAACCACCAAGCGATAAAATGCTTCAGACTTCGCGATACCACGAACAAAGTCGCGCACCGTGAGTGTCCGGTTCTTAAGCTGAGATTCCAAAGTTTTCTGACGATTCACTTGGAGAACAGCGTGTTCACTGTAAAGCTGGCGATAAACAGCGTTAATCAGCTCAAGTATTTCAGCCGCAGAATTGGTGTCTTCCAAACGATAAATGTACGGAGTATCTTCGTCTTCGTCAGCTACTCCAAAGCTACGAACCCTCACATTTTGGGTTGTGGGCTTGTATTGCAGTAATGGCAATGCCATGTAAAAATCCCCCTTTTAGACTATTACAAAAACTTATCAGATTTCAGCGTTTTTGTTGATGCCCATAATTCAATTTGAGCATGATTTGACCGCCTACAAAACTTTTGCTTGATTGCCCCAAGATTAACGCAGTGGGAAACTAGCAGAAGTGTCAACGGAAACAGGTACTCCCGATGGCGTATCCCGTGTCATATCAGGAATCTTGATATTATCTGTCTGTACCGTCACCGTATTAGTCATGGCTTTTGGCTTAATTGACCTTGCCATATCCAGGAAGTTACTAACAGCGCCCCACTTGTAACGCTCATCTTCCTGTTTGTCGCGCCAATATTCACCATAGCGAGGTGTTACTAGGTTAAAGGGACGACCTTTATAGCGACGGCGTTGATAAGGAACCGTGTTTTCACCAAAGTTTTCCAGGTACTCTGGGCTATCAACCAAGGCATCCACAAAACCGCCCCAACCTAAGGTTGCGATTTTGATTGACCAGGCAATCTCTTCATCTTTGTTGTAAGGTTCACGACCTAACAAGCGTTTGAGCGTCAGTTCAACGACTCGATAGTTAGAATTTGGCTCAACAACTAAGCGATAAAATGCATCAGATTTTGCCACACCTCGAACAAAATCACGCACAGTAATCGCACGATTTTTTAGCTGAGATTCCAAGCTAGTCTGACGATTAGATTTGAGGATTTCATGTTCACTCAAAACTTGTCGGTAAACTGCCCAGATTAATTCCAGAACATCATTCTGATCCAGGCAGTCTTCTGTACGATAAATCCGAGGGGTATCTTCACTGGGGACTTCATAACCTGAAACTCGCTGGTTCTGCGAGGAGGGTTTGTAGTTTAAGAGAGGTATTGACATTGGGATAGTTGTTAGTAGTGAGTTGTTAGTCAGTTGTCTTGTACTAATTGACCAATGACGTTGTTAAGTTGTGGGTCTTCTGTAAAGGTAGCGGTAGGGTAGAGCAACTTCATTACGACCGATAACAGGTTGTGGGGTCGCAACTTTGCGGGTCATGTCGGGAAGTGGTCTACTTGTCGCTTGAGAAATTGCCCGATCTCTTGTCCGTTGATAGTTGACTCCACCAGGGCTGATACTCCGCGCCATTGATAAAAAGGTGTCGGGAATGGCTTGGCGAACTCCCCGTTGTGCTGATTGACCAGAGACTTGAGCTTGATAGTAAGAACCCTCGAAACTAATCTGACGCGCCCGCCAGTAATCACTGTAGCGGGGGTTGACCAGGTTAAATGGGCGGTCTTTATAGCGACGACGCTGATAAGGCACAATCGTATCACCGAAGTTTTGGCGATATTCTTCGCTATCAACTACGGCATCAATAAAGCCAGATAAGCCTTTGGTTGCAATCACAATTGACCAAGCAATTTGCTCGTCTTTGTTATAGGTAGCGCGACCGAGAAAGCGCTTGAAGGTAATATCAACTAAGCGATAGTTAGAGTTAGTGTCTGCAACCAGTGTCCGATAAACATCGGTTTTACCTAGTCCTCGGATAAAATCGCGCACGGAGATAGCCCGATTTTTTAGCTGAGATTCTAGGTAGGGTTGCCGATATGTTTCGAGAATCAGATGTTCACTAAAAATTTGGCGGTAGCCTGCCCAAATCAACTCCTTAATCTCGAAGTCTTCACTAGTTGGAGTTAGGCGGTAATATTGGAAATCATCTTCGTCGGGAACTTCGTAGCCCTCGACGCGCTGATTCTGAGAACTTGGTGTAATTTCAAGGAGAGGAATCGACATAGTTATTAGTTATTGGTTGTTGGTTATTGGTTATTAGTTGTTGGTGATTAGCTGCTAATAATAAACAGCAAACAACTAACAACCATTCTTTTGTTGTGCCATCAACACTCGCGATCGCACAGCTAAATCTGCCTCGGATGAAAGCATTTGCTTAAACCGATTTCTGATTCGCTCAATCATGCCAGTTGCATTGGCTGCCAGCGCTTCTAAGCCGACAATGGCGGCGTAGCGATTTGCCCATTCGGCATCTTGAGAAACGTCTAGAAGTGTTTTTAATGCGAGATCTTGTGCCTCCTGTCCCTGCTCAGGTGACAGTTGGTGCCATTGCAAATTTCCCAGCCCTTTAGCGGCAGCACGGCGCACACTGGGGGCAAAGTCGCTGGCGGCGGCTGTAACCAAGACATCAAGGGCACGGGGGTCAGCAATTGTGGCTAATGCCCGAATCGAATAGGCTCTTGCTCCGTAGTTATACTCATCCAACTGGTTCAAAAGTGGCATCACTGCCGCTTCCCCCATCCCAATCAGTCCCTCAACTGCTATTACTGCTGCTTCTGGGTTGTTGTAACCCAACACGGTAATTAGCGTAGGAATTACCTCTTCTGAGTTGGTAGCGACCAATGCCCGCACAGACTCGACCAGCCCTTCGGCAGAATTTGCCTGTTCAACAGCCTGGATGAGTGCTTGGATACGGGTAGAGTCGATCATATCAGTGTGTCAGTGATCAGTAGTCAGTAGTCAGTGGTCAGTCGCTTAAAAAACAACTGACAAGTAACTGCTGACAAAACTACAAAAGCGAATCCATCAGCTTCATTACCCGGATGGTGTCATCAGAAAGCGTATTGGCTTCGGGTGTTAGCTGATGTTCCAGCAGTCCTTTAAGGGCAATGAGCTTGAAGCTGTTTTCGGCTGAGGCAGTTGCGATCGCTTCGGCAGCGGGTAGATACCCAATTGCACCGAGGTCTGATAAAGCGACTCGGCGCAATACAACATCTTGCCCCTGTAAGGCTTGGACTAGGGGTTTCCCATAAGCCTCGTCCCTAGTTAGCTGATACATCGCTCGCGTTGCGGCATACTGCAACCGCCGTGCCTGATGTTCTAGAAAGGGTTGAATCAATGGAATCGCTTCAGTTGCATTCAGTGTTCCTAGAGCTTCGATCACTGCCTCACAGGGCTGGGTAAAGTGGGGGCGTCCTGGTACTCGCTCAGCAGCAGCAAGTCCACTGCTGAGCAATTGCATTAATGGGGAGACAGCGGCTCGGTCACCTAACATTTCCAGAGATTGAGCCGCTGCTTCTCGCACGTAAAAGTCCGAGCAGTCTAAGCAACGGATTAACCCTGGCACAGCTCTTTGATCACCTAGCTTACCCAAGGCTCTTGCAGCATTACGCCGCAGCGGATACCCACCCAATTCTGTCCGATCAGCTTCGTCGTCTAGGGCTTCAATCAAGGCGTCTACCACGGCTGGTTCTGAGACTCGGAATTTGCCTAGCCACCAAGCGGCGTAATAGCGGAGACTCAAATCTGTGCCGCGCAAGTTGGCGATCGCTTCTTCCACTGTCAGCGCCGGAGCGGCGGTATCACTCGACGCCTCTGGATTGAAATCGGTCATTCGTTCGGTCTCAGCCTTCAGCTTTTGCTTTTTTTCTGTCGCTTTCGCTATCGGGTTTTAGGGCTGATTCAGCAGTCAACGGCTCAATGCTGACGATTTTCCCACCCAATCGGGCAATCCGCTGCATTTCTTCGTTCATCCGGGAATACGGTACCGTCATGAACACACTGCCGCTACGGCGAATCTCATAGTTATTTTTGTCGGTTTCTTCGTTTTGACGTAAGCCGACAACTTCATAGCGAAAGACACGGCTTCCTGCTGAGTTGAGACCACCGGTACCTACTGCTGTTTGACCAAACATCGCTTTAATAATCTCCTAATCTGGGTTGTTGGGGATTGGGGATTAGGGATTGGGGATATTTCCTAGTCCCTAGCCCCTAGTCCTCTCTTAAGCTGGTGTTATGCTGACGATTTTTCCGCCTTGGCGCTGAATTTGCTGCATTTTGTCTGATAGCCTTTCGTAAGGCACCAGGTAGGCAGTGCTGCTACGGCGTAGCTTGGGATAGCCGGGACCGCGTAGGCTAGTTACTTCAATGCGATAAACGCGATCGCCTGTTCCCACAGCATTACCGAGGGCTTTTTTCGGAGCAATATCGCTAGAGGCACGGAATGACCAGTTCTCGTTACTACCAGACGGTCCAATAATAGAGGAGGCCCCGTTAGCTGCTAGCTCACGCGCTAAGCGAGGGAACGAACCACCGACCTGAGAGCGATCGCTATTGGCATAGCCACGATACAGTTGGAACATCCGGTTAAAACCGACAGTTTTTTGCCCCGTTTGTGTGGCAAAACCGCGATAGTAAGGGACAACACTGTCGCCAAAATTGGTTTGATACTCTACCGAGTCGATATAAGAATCGATCTCTGTCTCATATCCCTTTTCGTGATAAAGGTCGAGGTGATAGACCACTTCTGACTCATCGTAAGGTGCGCGACCCAACAGATGCTTGTAATTCAGTTCAATAAATCGGGTTTGAAAATTGTTGTAGAAAAACTTGGATTTGTATAGCTCCGACTTAGCAACGGAACGCACGAATTCTCGCACGCTGATATCCCCATCACGTAGGAGCGATTCGGCACTTGTAAGCCGTTCAGACTTCATCAAATAGTCGTTGCCCAAAACCTGACGGTAGACGGCACGAATCACCGCTTCAATATCTTCTTTCGTGGCATGGGGGCGTAACTCAATCTTCGGCGCATCACTAAATGCTGAAGTGCCTAACCGTGAGGCTGCTGATGTAATTGCCATTTGTTTAACTCTCCCAACAAGCTAGCTTTTTAGTTGTTAGTTGTTAGTTGTTCGATATTAGTTGCTCGCTTTTCAGAACTAATAACCAATAACTAATAACTAACCCATAGATACAACAAAGCCCGGAGAGATAAGCAGTTGAAGCACGATTTGAAAGCGTTTCACCTGCATACCTTTCCGGGCACGCCTATGCAATTAGCTCAGGGCATTAATCGCATAGTCGATGTAGGTGTTAGCTTCGTTAGCGGCTTGACCACTCAAACCATGATTGGCTTTGATGTGCTTGAGGGCTTCAACGTACCAGCTAGGAGATAACTCGAATGCACGGTTGATTTCATCTAAACCAGCAACGAGGTACTCATCCATAGGGCCTGTGCCACCAGCAACACAGCAGTAGGTCACCATACGCAGGTAGTGACCGATGTCACGAGCGCACTTGGACTTACCACGGCTGTCAGACGCATACTGAGGCCCTTGCATCTGGGTGGTGTAAGGGAACTTCTGGTACACCGCTTGAGCAGCACCGTCAATCAGTTTTTGAGCATTTTGGGTCAACGCACGAGCAGCTTCCATGCTGGCAGCAGCGCGATCAAAGCGACCATTAACAGCTTGCAGTTCGGTGTTGCCCAAAAAACGACCTTGGGTATCAGCAGCAGCGATCGCTTCAGTAATTGGGGTTTTCATTCTTGACTTATCTCCCTCTTAGTTTCAATTTTTTAACAAACAGCAATTCTTAGGCAACAGCAGCAGCAGCGCGGTCGAAGTAGCTAGCGAGTTCAGACATCAACTGGCTGCAATCGCCTTTGGTGATGCCGTTGGGGTCATTAGCGATTGAAACCGCAGCATCCTTCATCTTCTGAACGCCGACTGATACGGAAGAGCCGGGGGTTCCCAAAGCTTGATAGGTTTCACGCAGACCATTGAGGCAGCGATCATCTAACACGCTGGAGTCACCAGCCATCATCGCGTAGGTGACGTAGCGCAGAATGATTTCCATGTCGCGTAGGCAAGCTGCCATCCGACGGTTGGTGTAGGCGTTACCACCAGGAGCAATCAGCTGAGGTTGCTCTTCAAACAGAGCGCGAGCCGCATCGGTCACGATGGTGGAAGCGTTGCTGGTGATGCGATTAACGGTATCCATGCGCTTGTTACCGTCTTTGACCATGTTGGTCAAGGCATCCAGTTGCTCTGTGCTCAAGAATTCACCTTTGGAATCGGCTTGAGAAACAACCTTGGCGAATGCATCTAACATGAACTCAATCTCCTACTGACTTGGTTAAGAGTGGTTGTGGTTACAAGGAAAGATCCTGTTTTAGGGAAATCAACCTCATTCAACGTTTTGTTTTGAATGCGATCTCTATTGGTCAAGAACAGACATCTGTAAAATCACTTGCTTTTTCAGGCTGCTCACTCATGCCGTTCGCTACCCATAGAAGAGTAACTAAACAAGTATTCATGCATGAATTATGAGAAAAATTGGTTCTTTTATGAGAAACGAGCGAGCTTGATAAATCAGTGTTTATTTAACTTTTGTCTGTCATTGATCCCCTACAGGTAACTTTTATACAACGCCATTGGGGCATTATTCGTTACAAATCATGAAGTTTTTTCTACCTAAGTCAAGAAGAGCTTGAATCCCTTACGAGACAAGGTTTATACCGCCCCCTCCCTAGGGAATTATTCAGATCTAGTTAAGTATTTTTACCTAGAAAAATATTGAAAAGTGTAATTTTATTTTTTCTTAAGATTCTGCTGAAACCAAGACGAATCAATCAATTGCAGATTTTGGATAAGTACCAGTCATCAAGCTTATTTGTAAAGATTATTTAAGTTATATTTGGGTTTAGGAGCCATCAACTCGTGATTTTCCCTGAACAGGACGGGAGAAAATGCCGGGGATGGGGATATGAGAAGCGTGTGCTGGCTGTAGAACTCCCAATTGCAAGTTGAGATTTTAGTTCGGAGGAACCCCTCGCTTCCGGAGAACGTCCAGCAGGGTGTTAAAGGTTTTGGGAATAGGAGCAGTCACCGAAATCCGCTCCTCCGACACAGGATGCTGTAATGTGAGTCGCCACGCATGTAGGGCTTGACCCGGAAGATTGACCCCGACAGAACGACCCGCGCTGTAAACCGGGTCACCGACAATAGGATGTCCAATATAGGCGCTATGAACCCGAATTTGGTGGGTACGTCCCGTTTCTAGTTGAAAGTACATCAGGGTGTAGTTGCCGAGTCGTTCTTGGACTTGCCAATGGGTAACAGCTAGCCGTCCTCCTTTCTCCACTGGCACCACAGCCATTTTTTTGCGGTCTACAGGATGACGCCCGATGGGTTGGTCAATCGTGCCGTTGTCAGATGATGTTGCCCCATAGACTACACCAAGATATTCTCGTCGGGCGGTTTTTGCTTTTAGCTGAGCTTGCAGGTGTTGATGAGCTTGGTCTGTTTTAGCGATCGCAATTGCCCCCGTTGTATCCTTGTCCAAACGGTGAACAATTCCAGGGCGTTGAACGCCACCAATTCCCGCAAGATTTTGGCAGTGAGCAAGAAGAGCATTAACAAGAGTACCGCTTTCGTGTCCTGCGGCAGGATGGACGACGAGGCCAGCAGGTTTGTTGACAATGATGAGGGAGTCATCCTCGTAAAGAATATCCAGGGGGATAGCTTCGGGTTGCAAATCCAGGGGGATAGCTTCAGGAATGGTGAGGGAAATGCGATCGCCTAATTGCACCATTGTCTTTTTGGAGGTGCAAGCTTTACCGTTAATCTGCAAGCTACCTTCTTCAATTAGCTGTTGGATACGCGATCGGGATAGGTCTGGTAATTCTTGAGAAAGATAGCGATCAATGCGTAAGCGTTCACCGCGAGTGTTTCCAAAGAGTAACCCACTATCAGCATCACCCTTTTCTTCAACTTGTAGATTAATTTCGGTCACAGATTGTCTAGATTAATTCCCGTTCTTGTAGTCGAATGCGATCGCATTCGGCTCATTCCAATATGGTAGTGAAAAATCAACTTGACTGCTCTTTCTTCGGTATTCTGAATCTGTCACCCTGAGTCGATTCAATTTTGCTGTTGCTAGCCTATGAGCCGTCTAAAAAGTAATTCGTTCCCTGCTAAAAAATTGAGTAAGAACTTTAGTAGTCTTTGGTTATTAGAATTAAAGGCAGAGTATTTTTATCTAGCAATTTGAGTAATCAATTAGTAGGAACACTTTTAGCTTGGGATCAGCGTGTATTTCGACAAACTAATGTTGAGTAGTATAGTCCTCAACTTGCAATCTTCCGTCTTTTTTATAACCTATTATCTGAATTTACACCTTGAAGCCATAGCAGCACTAGGAGAAGTGGTTCCTTATTTTTATCTGACATTACAGGAAAGTTGGATTGGGAATTGGAACAAATAATCTAAGAGCCAAACTCCCGAATCCAAAATCATGGCATTGGGACCGCACACCCAGTTTGTCTGACCCCAGATTGCCAGTATTGGGTATTTTGATACTGTATGTTGTGCTAGGTATTACAGTTTTGGGATTTAACCATTCTCCCCTATGCACAAATATTTGTGTTTCCAACGTCCACGAAAAGCGGCAAGCGGAAGGTAGTTTGCTGTGGATGAATACGGGAAATGTAGATAGAGCTAACTGTTTACGTCAGACAAACGTGATGTCAGGAATCGATCCATCCAGCTTTCTAAATAGACTCGATTTTTCTGTTGTTGCTCTGCGTCAGTCGTATTTAGGGGATACGGTGCCAACCCAAAAATTGTTGCTGTCGTAACACAAAACATTGATTTTTGGAAACTAATGCAGATCTGCACCCGTAAGTCATTCTCACCGCGACGCGATCGCTTATAAATTTTGTGGAGATAGTCAGGTAGATAATGACGCATGTCCTGCATCAAAAGGGTGGGGGGAATCCCTGCCCCACCAATCGGTAAGGGGTCAGCATACAATGCCCCGTAAGCAAATCTACTCTGATCTGGGGAAATCTGATTGGCTTGAGCATTATAGGAAACTGTTCCTCGGAATGGCGTTCCCCGGAAGAAGACTGCCTCAACATAAGGCACCGCTGTATCAGCGAGAAACGTCAATCCTAAGGATTTGGGAAGGATTTCATACGTCTTTCCACGAATCGTTGCAGCATAAGTAATTGGCAAGTTAGCATTTTCTACCAAACCCGTTTGAATATGCTCAACAACTTGGGGAATTGAGGTGATTTCTCCATTTTCATAGCGGTCAGCTAATTCAAGGAACATATCACTCATCACCCGCCAAAATTGCCCCAACCCACTGTAATAAGCCAACTGACGCACGAGTTCGGGTAAAAAGTCAGGAAATAGCCAGTTTAGCCCCTGTATCAAGGGACTAGCTTTAAATCGTGCCTGAATCGCTTGTTGCGATCGCTTTTCAAACTCTGGTGTATCCAGATACGCATCTAACCCGCCGCCTCCATGCCAGAACATCGCTTTCATGCAATATTCGGCATACTCAAAATTAATGCGATCGTGCCACCAGTGACGCAACAACTTTCCTAGCGAAACTTCCCCGTTCAAGTATTTAAAAAAGGGAAAAAACACTAAAAATTGGTGTTCTGCAATGTAATTAAGATTGCGGGAGTAGGCATCAAGAACAATGCCATAACTCTTGAGAATTCCAACAACCTCCATAACATTTTCAGGTGAATCTGGCAGTAGTGCCTCACCAGCAATCAGCTTTTGAATATAGTCTTCTAGAGGATGGTTACGGGGCTTTTTCTTGCTAAGTACCATTTACGTTCTCTTAAATCGTTTTATAAAGGTGCTTTCAACGTAGATTCCACACTTGCCTGTGAAGGCGCTTGCAGTGCAACTGTCGTTGCTGGCGGCGCAAAAGCCGCTACCGTTGTTTCGGAGATTCTTGTTAGCCATCCCGGCTGTACTCCCAGAACTACGATCAATATCGCTAAAACAATCGCTGGTAGGCACTCACTCCAGTACACTTTTGGTAAATCGATCACCCGTGTAGACAGACGCCCAAAGAAAGCACGGTCGAGCAAAATTAAAAGGTATACAGCCGTTAAGCCAGTACCAATCATACAAAGAAGAGTTTGTGCTGGAAATACAGGAAAACTGCCTCGGAACACCAGGAATTCAGAGATAAATCCCACCATTCCAGGGATACCTGCACTTGCCATTGCTCCTACTACCATCAGGCTGCCAATTAACGGTAAGCCTCGTTCAGGATTGAGCAGACCATTGAGGACATCTAAATCTCGTGAGCCAGTCTTTTTATAAACCACACCCACTAGCAAAAACAGTAGCGCTGATATCAGACCATGGCTGACCATTTGCAGGACGGAACCTGCTAGTGAGAGAGGGGTGGCAGCAGCAACAGCAAGGAGAATATAGCCCATATGCCCGACGGAACTATACGCCACCATTTTTTTCATATCTCGCTGTGCGATCGCATTTAGCGAACCGTACAGCACACTCACTACTGCCCAAGTCGCTAGGAAGGGTGCCACAGTTGCCCAAGCCTCAGGAAACAACCCTAACCCAAACCGCAACAAGCCATAGGTGCCTAACTTCAGCAGCACACCCGCTAACAGGACAGAAATGGGTGTAGATGCCTCAACGTGAGCATCCGGCAACCAAGTGTGGAACGGTACTAAAGGAATCTTGATCCCAAAGCCAATCAAAAGCGCTCCTAGTAGCAACAATTGACTAGTTTGAGATAGTGAAGATGCCAACGCCACAGCTTCGGTGTAAGCAAAGCTAGTTGCGCCGCTCAAAAACACTACACCCAAGAATGATGCCAGAATTAACGCTCCGGATACCGCTGTATAGAGGAGAAACTTCGTTGCCGCATAGCCCCGTCGTTGCCCTCCCCAAATTGCGATTAACAAATACAGTGGGATGAGTTCCAGCTCATAAAATAAGAAAAATAGTAGTAAGTCTTGAGCGAGAAAAGCACCTGAAACTCCAGCATTTAATAAAAATATCAAAGCGTAATAGAGTCGCGGTCGATCAAGATTCTCATCTGTACTATAAAGAGCAATTCCTGTCAGTAACCCATTCAATACCAGCAACGGCATCGATAAACCATCTACCCCCAAGCTGTAGGTTAGACCTAAAGCCTCAATCCAGGTTAGAGATTCTTGAAACTGCTGATGAACATCACCAGGGTTAAACTGCAACAGCAGTACGAGCGACCAAATAAATAGACCACCCGCAACTGCCAATGCTACTTGACGCACCCCCTTAGATGTAACGGTTCCGGGCCAAAACGCCATGAGAGTGGCACAGAGTATTGGTACCCAAATCAAGGCACTTAGCATAAGTTGACTAGTCTCCTTAGTAGTTGTTCGTTTTTGGTTGTTAGTTATTAGGGAAGAAATTCATCTAACAACTAACAACAACTTCACTGACCGCTAAACAAAGACAATTGCTCTAAAGACCACTGACTCAAAGACCATTGATTCAACGGCCAAATCATTAGAAGTACCAACAGGCTCACTCCTAGTAGGATAGTCAGTGCATAGAATTGTGCCTTACCTGAAGTGTTGTACTTCAAGCTCTGACCACTAAAAACTGTGGCAAAACCAACTAAGTTGACTAATCCATCGACAAGATAGCGATCAATCCAGGCTGTAATTTTAGAAGATATATCAACGAGAAAAACTACAGTTAGACGGTACAGTCGATCAATATAAAAGTCATAGGCAAGTAAGTCTTGGACAAATTTCAAGGGAATCCGAACAGACCTTGACCAAGTTCTGGGTAGGTAAACGATTGACCCCAGAGTGCAACCCAGCACGCTAGAGCTTGGTAAGAACAGTTGGGGAAGTTGAATGAGGTACTGATACTTAGCAGTAGGCAGTAGTGAGAGTCGCTGGAGTAACAGTGGTGTCATCAGGGTTAATACAGTTAATGTCACCATTGGTAGTGCCATAGGCCAATCGACTTCGGGGGTTCGACGAGTCTTGGGATGCGGAGTACCAAGGAAAACAAGACGAAAGACGCGGGTTAATCCAAAGGCGTTAATACCATTAACCAAGAGGGCGATTGCTACTAACCAGGGATGGTTAGTCCAAAAGGCGTTAATCCCTTTACTCAGCGCCCAATAACCGCCCAAGGGAAGTAATCCGATTAAGCCTGCTGCCCCGACGATATAAGCACTGGTTGTCGCGGGCATCCGTGACCACAAGCCTCCCATTTCAGTAAGGTCTTGGTTGTTGGTGACGAGAATGACTGAGCCAATACTCATAAACAGTAGGGCTTTGGCAACTGCATGGGCAAGGAGTAAGGAGGCAGCAACATCAGCGCGTTGCAAGCCAACAGCGATGAAGACTAAACCTAGGTAAGCGCTGGTGGTATGGGATAGCGATCGCTTAATATCAATTTGTGCGATCGCCACAAAGGATTCTCCAATCGCTGTTACTGTGCCAATTACAATCAAGACAGCTAATGTCACAGGAGATAGAGCTAGAATCGGTACCAACTGAATCAGCACAAAAGCGCCGCAACCTACCACCAAAGAATTTCGCAGCAATGAGGCTGGGTTGGGGCCTTCCATTGCCTCATCGAGCCACAAATGCAAGGGAAATTGGGCACATTTACCAATCGGCCCAGCAATCAACGCCAACCCTAAAAGTGTTGCTGTCAACGGGGGTAAGTTTGCCGTTTCTGCCCATTGATACAAATCAGGAAAATCTAAGCTTCCCGCCAGAGTCGCCAGTACCACGACACCCATCAACAGCAAGATGTCTCCCACCCGCTTAGTTAAAAAGGCATCTCGTGCTGCCGTGACGACCAAAGGCTGTGCGTACCAAAAGCCCACAATTAGATAGGTACTCAACGTCAGCATTTCCAAAAGCGCATAGCTCAGGAAAAGCGAGTCACTGATCGCAATCCCGCTCATTGCAGCCTCGAAAAATCCCATCAAAGCAAAGAAGCGAGCTAACGCCCAATCCTTCTCCATGTAACCCAAGGAATAGAGTTGTGCAAGCAGACTCAAGCTGGTCACAACCTCCATTGCTCCGACACTGACGGGTGAAATTTTTAACGCTAAGGATAAGTCTAAATCAGCCACATGGAGCCAGTGATACACTATCTCTTGCGCTGGCTGGTTCCAAACTGCCCCGAAGATCAACCAGCCATGAACACATGCCAAAAGTGTCATCAACAGGTTAAGGTAAGCTGCTGGTCGAGGTCCCGTGCGACGAATAACACCTGTTGCCCAAGGTACGCTTAAAACTGCACCAACTAAACCATAAAAAGGTACACACCAACTTGTCTGAGCAAGAAACTCAGTGTTCACGATTTCATACCTCACTATTGCTCCATAAACTTAGATTGGCTCAAATAAAATCCCTAATAAGTCGTAGGAAATTGATAACTTTTGTTTTTACAACGCAGATTTCTTTTGTCCTTTAATGTTAATTGAGTTGGGTTTATAACTTAGGTTGATTAATGGTTTCACAAAAACAATTGCACTTCAACTTAACCTTTTCCTGTCTAATTGTGACAAATTTAAGCCTTTGCCTATACAAGTAACTCTAATGAAACCTATAAACCCAACTTATAACATCAAAATCTGTTGTTCTTCAGTCTCTGGCTTATATAGACAAGTTCTCCAGAGTGCCTAGAGGTTCTCTGGAAGCTGTAACGGTCAAAAATTATGGACAGCAGTCGTCTTGCTTATAGAAAAGTTATAAAAAAATTATAAAACAAAAGTAACCATTCTCGAAAACGATGAATTTCCGTTAAATCATCTAGCTGATGAACTATGATTGTTAAGTTTTTTTAACCACATTCATTGAGAATTATTATGATAATTTATATTGATTAAGTACACCAAGGTTATCTATGCTTGGTTTAGCTCTTCAATGAAAGAGCTTTCTCAAGCTAAAAAATCGGCACTCTCGTCTGAATTTTTGCTAAAAACTGATTTACCCCTTGTCTTTAACTAATCCACTAGGAGAAAAGCGCAATGCCAATTGCTGTGGGAATGATAGAAACAAAAGGCTTTCCAGCCGTTGTAGAAGCAGCAGATGCGATGGTAAAAGCTGCCCGTGTCACCCTTGTGGGTTATGAAAAAATCGGTAGTGCTCGTGTGACTGTCATTATCCGGGGTGATGTCTCCGAGGTACAAGCCTCCATTGCGGCTGGTGTAGAGTCAGTGCAGCGGGTGAATGGCGGTGAAGTGGTATCGACTCACATTATTGCTCGTCCCCATGAGAACCTAGAGTATGTCCTGCCGATTCGTTATAGCGAAGCGGTCGAGCAGTTCCGTGCTTACTAACGAAAAGCCCGACTGAGACGGTTGACCGCTTTCGCCTCTGTCGTATCAACAAAACAATCTTTAACTTTTGGAGTAAAACTCATGTCAATCGCCGTCGGAATGGTAGAAACTCTAGGCTTTCCCGCTGTTGTAGAAGCAGCAGATGCAATGGTAAAAGCTGCCCGTGTCACCCTTGTTGGGTATGAAAAAATTGGTAGTGGTCGCGTAACCGTTATCGTGCGAGGTGATGTCTCCGAGGTACAAGCCTCAGTTGCGGCTGGAGTAGATAACGTCAAGCGAGTGAATGGTGGACAAGTCTTGTCAACTCATATTATTGCTCGCCCCCACGAGAACCTGGAGTACGTGCTGCCAATTCGTTATACCGAAGATGTTCAACAGTTTCGCGAAAGCACTAACGCCATCCGTCCAATGAACCGTCCGTAGGTTAGTTAACTGACTTTAGATTGCCGATAGCGCAGGGGGACGCGATGCCTTCAGCGGTTCGCATTAGCGAAGTAGGGCGAAGCCCAGCGTCTATCGCACCCAGGCTTGGATGATCTGATGGATAAAACCTCATTAAGACAAAGAGATAACTATCCTTGTATCCTTGCATCCTTGCATCCAACCGAAAGGTCGAGAGTTCATGCAAATTGCTAAAGTTCGCGGCACGGTTGTTAGTACTCATAAAGAACCAAGCTTGAGAGGTGTGAAATTCCTCTTATTGCAATTCCTAGATGAGGAGGGACAGCTACTGCCCAAATACGAAGTAGCAGCAGACACAGTCGGTGCGGGAATGGATGAATGGGTTCTTGTAAGCCTGGGCAGTGCAGCTCGCCAGGTTGCTGACAGTAATACACGTCCCATAGATGCCATGGTAGTAGGGATTATCGACACAGTTAGTGTCGATAATCACGTTCTCTACAGCAAGAAAGATCAATATCGTTAGTGAGTTGCGGTAGTGGTAACGTTGGAAGGTTAGACGCGATCGCTTGCACCTGCTAAGACTTACCCAACGACAGTGGCTTAATCCGGAAATCGCCTTTACTTGGTGAGCCTTTGACCTTTCATCCCCCTGCAACGCTCCAAGCTTGGAGCTTACGCTCGTGTATCGCTTTTTTAGATTAGGAGGAAGACATTTATGGCAGTCCGCACTTACGCGGCTCCCCCGACCCCTTGGTCGAAAAGTTTGGCGGAACCACAAATTGATGAAACTGCCTATGTGCATTCTTTTTCTAACATTATTGGGGATGTGTTTGTCGGTGCCAATGTAATGATTGCCCCTGGAACGTCAATTCGAGCCGATGAAGGTGGGCCATTTTACATTAGTGCTGGTACAACGATTCAAGATGGTGTTGTCATTCACGGTCTTGAAGGTGGTCAAGTCGTTGGGGATGATCAGAAAAATTACGCAGTTTGGATCGGAAAGAATACTTCCATTACCCACATGACCCTGATTCACGGGCCGGCTTACATCGGAGATGATTGCTTTATTGGCTTTCGCTCTACGGTGTTTAATGCCCGAATCGGCAATGGCTGTATCGTGATGATGCACGCTTTAGTTCAGGATGTGGAGATTCCCCCTGGCAAGTATGTGCCTTCAGGAGCACTGATTACCAGCCAGCATCTAGCGGACAGATTGCCAGATGTCCAGGATGAGGATAGGCAGTTTGCTCAGCATATTGTGGTATGCAATGATGCCTTGCGAACGGGTTATCAGTGTGCTGGTGATGAAGCTTGTATTGCGCCCATCCGCCAGGAAAATCGCCAGGAGTCTAACTCGAATGGCAATGCACAAGGCGACAGCGTTGTTGTACCCAATGATTCCCCTGCCATAGGAAGTCATCTTAGTAGTTCTCATAAATCATATAGTTCCATGTCTTTGAGTACAGGATTAACCCCAGACGTTAAAACACAAGTTCGTCAACTGTTAGCTCAGGGTTACCGGATTGGTGCCGAGTATGCTGATGAACGCCGTTTCCGCACGAGTTCTTGGAAGAGTGCTTCGGTTCACTCCGAGCGAGAAGCGGAAGTCCTTAGTGCCTTGGAAGCCACGCTAGCAGAACATGCTGGTGAATATGTGCGGTTGATTGGCATCGACCCTAAAGCGAAGCGGCGAGTCACTGAGGAAATTATCCAAAAACCCGGTGATAAGCCTGCAACCGTTGCAAGTACATCGACAGCTTCTCGTGCTAGCAACAGCACTCCACCATCTCGTGACTACAGCTCTACTTCTGGATCAAGCACAGGTAATGGTATAGACCTTAAACAAAAGGTGCGTCAACTGTTATCCCAAGGTTGCCGAATTGGTGCAGAGTACGCCGATGAGCGTCGCTTCCGCACGAGTTCCTGGAAGAGTGCTGCTTCAATACACTCAGAGCGGGATTCGGAAGTGGTTAAGGCGTTAGAAGCTTTGCTAGCAGAACATGCGGGTGAGTATGTCCGGTTGATTGGCATTGACCCTAAAGCAAAGCGGCGGGTTAGTGAGGAAATTATCCAAAAACCAGGTGACAAGGGGCAAGCTCAAGCTAGCAGACCATCCGCCGAATCAAATGGTAATGGAAGTGACTACTACCGCCCTAGCTACACATCAAAGACAGCAGAACCCTCAACACCTCAGAATGGCACATCCTTGAACCGCGACACGATTGAGCAGGTGCGTCAGTTGTTGTCTCAAGGCTACAAAATTGGCACAGAACATGCTGACAAACGCCGATTCCGCACCGGTTCTTGGCAAACCTGTAGCCCAATTGAATCAAATCAGGTGTCAGATGTGATCAACGGCTTAGAAGGGTGCATGGCAGAGCATAGTAATGAATATGTGCGGCTAATTGGTATTGATACCAAGGCAAAGCGGCGCGTCCTAGAGACGATTATTCAACAGCCTAGCTAGAGAGTTTTTAGGGTCGAGTTGTTAGATGAGTATCTTCCTCTAACCAGGTGTAAAGAGGCGATCGCTTTTTCTTAGCTCACCCTAGATTCTACAAAAATCAACAAGACGTAGTGTAATGGGGCGCGATAGTGTTTATTTATCGCGTCTCTACAACTCCTAACCGTTGGAAAATTCCCAGTTGCTATAATCGCGGTTCTAATTAGAATGCATTTGCCGACACTATCATTGATTAATAACTCTCATGTCTATGTGGAAGGCGATGTGTCTATTGATTCTAGTGCTGCGATCGCACCAGGGGTAATTTTACGAGCTGCCCCAGACAGCAAGATTATCATTGGCTCAGGAGTTTGCATTGGCATGGGTTCAATCCTACATGCTTACCAAGGTTCTCTGGAAATCAGCGCAGGTGTGAATTTGGGAGCAGGGGTTCTGGTTGTTGGCAACGGCAAAATTGGGGCAAATGCCTGTATTGGTGCTGCAACAACGATTTGGAACAGTTCCGTTGAACCGGGGCAAGTTGTGCCTGGTGGTTCTGTGCTCGGAAAGAATGGCCGTCAAGTCACAGATCTCTCCTCGGCAGCTACCAGTCCGGTTCCTGTTCATCCTCCAGAGACACCTGACGTGGCTCCACTTAACGGGCAAGTTCCGCCTACCAAAGCTGTTTCCTCTCCCAGTACCACCGACAAAGATTCCCCAACCGAGCCGCAGGCAGCACCCAACTCAGAAGCTGGCACATCCGTTTATGGACAAGATAACCTGAACCGTCTCCTAAAAACTCTCTTCCCCTACGATCAATCTCTCAACCGTCCGCCTGAGGACGGTTAGATAGATTAGTTGTTAGTTTTTAGTTGTGAGTTTCTAGACTTGATAACAACCAACAGCTAACAGCCAACAACTAAATGGAGATTCTATCTATGGAGTTCTATAAAAATGGTAGTAGTCCGCAAAACTCGATAATTCAACGTGATGTGTATGGCGATCGCTCTGGTGAACGTCGCCCCAACCAAACCTCTTTAGGCTTGGTTTCTACTTTGAGTTTTCCGATTATTGTCAGTACAGCGGATGCAATGCTCAAAGCATCCGGTGTTACACTCATTGGGTACGAAAAAATCGGCAGTGGTCAGTGTACCGCAATTGTTCGAGGCTCGATCGCTGAAGTCCGGATTGCCGTTGAAGCTGGTGTTCAGCACGCCCAACAAGAAGGTCAATTCCTTTCCTCAACCGTTATTCCTCGACCGTTCCCTAACCTTGAAGTTATCTTCCCCATCGGCTCTCATCTGATTGAGCAGGCTCGACAGAATGATGATACTCGCGTGAGTAACCAATCGATCGGTCTTTTGGAAACGCGCGGCTTTCCGGCTATGGTGGGAGCGGCTGATGCCATGCTCAAATCTGCCGATATCCAGCTAACTGCCTACGAAACAATTGGGGACGGTTTATGTACCGCCATTATTCGAGGTGCGGTTGCTGATGTTGCAATGGCTCTACAAGTAGGGATTAGCGAAGCGCAGAGGATTGGTGAGTTGGTAGCGGTTACCGTAATTTCTCGCCCACTAGAGGACTTAGAGAGAAGCCTGCCAGTAGCTAGTTGCCTAATTGAGGAGCAACCTCAGCCTCTAATGCTACCTGTTAATGTCAAAGAGACTGAAAAAGAGTTGGTAGAACTGCCACTGCCAGCGTTAGAAAAGCTACAAATGCCTTTAAAAAAAGAGCCATAAATAGTTAATGATATGACCTTCAAATGCTGGCAACCCAACTTACTATCATTACTGAAAATTTTCTTCCATTAATCTCTACCCTATAGGAAAGCATTGCACAGTAGGAAAGCAGATGAGGGTTTGTGTTTACCTGCAAATTACAGGAAGCCAGGATTTTATAATACCCAAATCTACAACCGGTAAACTGTGCAACGCTGGATGGAAGGAAGACTGTCACTTGTTCCAGTTCTCTGAAATGATAACCTGGAATTTTTATAGGAAAAAACATTGTTTCCAATGGAAATAATAGAATAGAGTCTATAAGAAGTTAAGGAGAAGTAGCGTTGAAGCAAGCTACGCTGCACCAACTGAAGGTATTTGAAGCGGTGGCTCGACATAATAGTTTTACACGAGCCGCAGAGGAACTATTTCTTACCCAACCCACGGTTTCTATGCAGGTCAAGCAACTGACGAAAGCCGTGGGTATGCCACTATTTGACCAGGTAGGTAAGCGTTTGTCCCTTACCCAAGCTGGAGAGGAACTTTTGAAGACGTGCCGAGAAGTCTTTGAGAATTTAGACCAGTTTGAGATGACTGTCGCCAATCTCAAAGGTCTAAAGCAGGGACGGTTACGTCTTGGCGTGATTACAACAGCCAAATATTTTGTTCCTCGTTTATTAGGCCCTTTTTGCAAGCGTTATCCGGGAATTGATATTTCCCTTCAGGTCACAAACCATGAACATATACTCAATCGCTTGAGTGAGAATTTGGACGACCTATATGTCATGAGTCAACTCCCGGAGAGTGTTGAAATTACCTGTCAGCCAATCTTAGAAAATCCCCTAGTTGTCGTGGCACCCGCTGATCATCCTTTGGTTCATGAGAAAAATATCTCACTCGAACGTTTGGCGGCTGAGCCATTTATTATGAGAGAACCTGGTTCAGGGACGCGCAAATCTGTACAAAACCTATTCGATGAGCATAAGATTTTGCTAAAAGTGCGTCTTGACTTGGGGAGTAATGAAGCGATTAAACAAGCGATCGCAGGTGGGTTAGGAATTTCCATATTATCAGCCCACACTTTAGCGCTTGAAGGGCAGGACAGTCAGCTAGCCGTTTTGGATGTCGAGAAATTCCCAATTGAACGCTACTGGTACGCTGTATACCCAAGTGGTAAACAACTATCTATCGTCGCTCGTACTTTTCTTGAGTATCTCTTGACGGAAGGAAGGCAAGTTACTGAGAGGACAGCCGCTCAAAACGCTTTGGGTTTAGCTGCGCTGCACTTCAACGCCACACCTAATGCTGAAAACAGCACAAACCGTCCGGCTAACTATCCTTCGATAAATTCGCTCCCAACCCCTTTAGAATAATTTCTAGACGGGGATTGGGTGAAGACTCGCGTTGGGTAATCTTAGGCTGAGAAGAAAATCAGTCAGGACTTATGCAGAACAGCTACCTGTAGGGTGGGCAGTGCTAACCTGCTCCACATCTAGGCAAGCGCAAGCGCAATATCCGGTAAGGGCGCCCAGCCGTGCGTCCCTAAAAATGGTGGTTCAAAGATGGATTGGCGTAAGTTCTAAATTCGTCCCAATCCCCAATCAACAACAGGTTTAATCTTGTGGGACGGGCATCTCGCCTGTCCTGCCAGGTGATGACTCACTAACATCAGAGTAATTACGCTGAAGGCTACGGGGGTCGAGCGCGTCACGCAGTCCATCTCCCAGCAAATTAAATGCCAACACCGTTAGGACAATCAACACTGCCGGTGGCCAAATTAACCAAGGCTGTAGCACCAAAATCGAAGCATTCGTTGCTAGCGACAGGAGATTCCCCCAAGAGGGGTCAGGTTGCTGAATTCCCAACCCAATCAAGCTTAGTACCGCTTCTGCACCGATGTAGCTAGGCACTGCGAGGGTGGCTGAGATAATCACGTAAGTTGCGGTCTGGGGCAGAACATGGCGAATAATGATGTACAAGGGTTTGCCACCCATCGCTCGTGAGGCTTGAACAAATTCGCGTTCTTTGATAGACAGCACTTGTCCGCGAATTACCCGTGCTAAACCTGCCCAACCAATCAACGAGGTAATCAAAACAATTAATAAAAACCGTTGGGCACTTGTTAGTCCCGGTGGTAGCACAGCAGCAAGGGCAACCAGTAGATAAATGCCAGGAATCGTCATTAAAACTTCTACCAGGCGCATCAAAATAGCGTCTATCCAGCCCCCGAAATAGCCAGCAATTCCGCCAATTAATAAACCCAATGGGAAAGAGATCGCAACGCCCACTAGACCAATACTGAGGCTAATGCGACCGCCATGCACGAGACGGGTAAACTGGTCGCGTCCCTGCTCATCGGTACCTAATAAATTAATTTTGCCTTCACCAACAGTTCCGAATAAATGAAGGTTTGAGGAAATGCCTGGAAATACATCGACTTCCTCAAATTTTTGTCCAATCGGTAGACGAATCTGGAACAGTTGATAGGCTGGTCCCTTGACAAAAAAGCGTAGTGGTGAGGGCTTAAAGCGATCAACAAACAATTTGCGATCGCCTGTTTCTAGATCTGTTGGTCCTTGAGTTGTGGGATAGACGTGTGGCCCAATAAATTGTCCCTCTTGGTTACGCCAATAAATTGGGGTAGGTGGCAGCAGCGAACCATTCGGCTGCGAGGCATAAGGGTCATAGGGGGCAACAAAATCAGCCGCAATGACAGCGATGTAAAAAATTAATAGCAACAATGCCCCAAGACGAGCAAGTGGGTTCTTTTTAAGTTTCTGCCACCAATTCATGCGTGTTAAGTCGTTATGAGTGAACCTTTTGTGCTAATTGCCTATGTTCCTCTTCTTGTTTCTCGTGTTCAATGACAAACACATTGGAGTAGAGGTTGGCAATAATTTGCTTGCCCTGTTGCGTTAATTCCAGGTATCGCAGTGCCCCTTGGATATAAGGATAGACTCCAGTCCAGTAGAACTTAGAATAGTTCCGTCGTACATCTCCAGGATGCCTGTATCCTAAAGCTTTATTAACGCCAGTTTCTTCAAATTCATAGTACAGCGCACTAATCTTTTTAAGATAGCGTGGGTCACTCAACTGACCAATCAAATCAGAAGCGCGAATCAAGCCAGGGAAGCCTGATGTATCTTGATGGTCTCCTTCTTTCGGCACCGGAAAGCGGGTTAGTTCAATACTGCGCTTAATGAATTCTGCGTCGATTAGTTTGTGACCACCAAACCGCTCATCAATAAACAATTTTGCTCGATCTACATGGTATGCCGTGAGGGCAGCATCCGAAGCTCCCAAGGGGAGATGAACCATTTCGCCATTTTGACCCGTGGCATAAAGTCGTTCCGTTTCGCGATCGCTACGACACACTCCCTTAACATAGCCAATGTCATGGCATACCAGGGAAATGATAAAGTGCAGCCAGTCATCCGGTGTCACCCCACCCTCACGGATCTGCTTGCCCCGTAAAATCTCTTGTCCCACCAAAGCAACGAGGATTGAGTGTTCGACATTGTGATACAGGGCATCGCTATTAGCAATATTTTCCATTGCCATGCTCCCTGCCCAAGCAATAATATCCTCATGGTCTGTCTTCAGTCCCCCGTAAGTCCGGCGGTAGCCTTCTCGAAGTTTTTGAACAAACACATTAATTAAAATCTCAGTTGCGTTAAACATCCTTAGTAATCGCTCGTACTGAGTGCAATGTATATAGGGCTTGGCTGAACTGTAGTAACCATTTGGGAGAAGCCTTTGGCTACGCAAGACCTCTTTCCCTCAATTGTTTTTTGGTGAATGCACCAAAGCATCAAGGGGATGAGCTTAACTTTAGACCTTATCGGCACTGAATGGTGACAACGTCTCTACACCTTACAGGATGCAATAAAATTTTGCTGATTGCTTGATGGGGCATCACGAGGCTTCGTGTTTTGCATCACAGACCCTAGCTTGAGTAGTCAACTAGGCTTTCAACGCTAGCAAACATACTAGTTTTGACAAAGCTTACAAAATAGTTAAATATTAATAATCCTTGTCAATTGTATCGTTGGCTAAAGACTTGGCGTATAGTCCTGCTCAGTATCATTCGGTATCTAGAGTTAAAAAAACTTATTACTTATCAGTCATCAATCCGCTTTGGTAAGTCAACGCTTAGCTTCTAAATCGTCATATAATAGTAGGCGGCTTCATATCGGGAATCACTTGCGGGTGTAGTTCAGTGGTAGAACGTCAGCTTCCCAAGCTGAATGTCGTCGGTTCGAGTCCGATCATCCGCTTGTCTATTTGTACAGTTGTCCATTAAAGAGCTATTTGTCGCGTTTCAATACTTGTTGTCTTGGTCGTAATCCTTGTAGGGCAAGAGTTTGAGCAATGACACTAAATGTTTAAACTGGACAAATAAATATTTAATGTACAACAGTGACTAATTATTTGACATCGGTGAGAGATTGTTGTCATCAAGGCTTTCAGCTATTATATTGCAACTAAAGTTTGGGTATGAATTTGGGTACGGTCTGGGTATTGATATTGAACTTTTATGGTGATCGCCTTTTTTTGACGGCGGTGCGATCGCTTTGTGTTGCCGGCAACGCCACTTAGTCTTCTTCTCTTGATATCACTAACTTCTTTTCGATTGCCTCCAGTCGTTGCTCATGATTTTCTAGCAAAGTACGAATCTCTCCCAAATCAGCATTGATACCAATAACAGTATTCTTTCCAGATATTGCACTAACGCCTCAAGCCTGATCTGGGTTTTAGTTTTGCCCGTTTGTTCGCAAAGAGCATTGATTTCCTCTAACCATTCTGAGGGGATTCTCACTAACCGTACAAAAGCAAGGTTGTTTAATTTGTTCTATAGGCTCTCGGTGCCATACCTGTAAATTGTCGAAACTGTTTGCTCAAATGGCTATGGCTGTTGAACCCACACTCTAAGGCAATGTCCATAATCGAGCGGTTTGTTTGTTTCAATAACTGCTTTGCCCGTTCTACCCGTTGTTGGAGCAGGTATTGGTAGGGAGCCTTGCCCATCGACTGCTTAAATAAATGGCTGAAATGAAATTGACTCATACCCACCAATTGGGCTAAATCTGCAAGCTTAATATCTTGATTCAGATGTTCGTTGATATACTCCAAGACTTGCAGAAGTTGAGGCTCAGATAAGCCACCCTCATAAATTGCAAGGCGAGGTTTGACAGCAGAGTATTGCCTGAGTAAATGCACTGCCAAGACATTTGCCAGTGATTCAACATAGAGCCTTCCGCCTAAATTTTCCTGTTTGAGTTCACAGAGCAGCATCATGCCGATCGACTCAATCTGTGGATCGCGAGTCCGAAATTCGGGGAGTAATTCAAGCTGATCTGGATTCATCGCAAGAGATTCTCTGGCAACGCTCTGGATGAAACGAGACGCAATCCGAATCTGCAAGCAGTGGTCATCTCCATCCCAACGGGCGAAAATTGGCATCTTTGCAGGTATTACAGAAATGTCACCTTTCGCGTACAGTCCTGAGTGAGTCTTACCTCCCTGGATTTGCAGCAAGCGAATTGGACGGGGGGCAAGAGACAGATAAATTGTATGTTCATCGCTGTAATGACACCGCGCCTCACCCGGAGGTTGTTGGAATTGCTCGACCAGAATGTTTTCCCAACCCTGAGATTGGCTAGCTAGGATTGGTAAGCCAGTCAGTTGAGTCGGGTGGTTGGCTGGAGACTTCATGATGCAAACTCCAATGCGAATCACATCTGATTGTATTCACTGTGAGAGGACTCTCAGCGATTAGCCTAAAAACTGGCAGCAAGATTTTGATAGTGACGCAGGAATTAGATAGCTGAGTATGGGTAGGTTTCCTACGCTGGAATGGTGATTCACCAAGAGACGCGATGGCAAACATTCTACACATTGATTCCAGTCCCAGAGGAGAGCGATCACACACTCGCCGACTCACAAGAGAACTCGTTGAAGCGAGGATGCAGGGTCATCCGGCGGATGTTGTCACCTATCGAGATGTCGGTCGCAATCCCGTTCCCCATGTGGATGAACCGTGGATTGCAGCAGCTTATACACCGCCAGAGCAACGAACTCCTCAACTCCAGGAAGCGATTCGTATTAGCGATCAACTGGTGGATGAATTCTTAGCGGCTCATGTCTACGTCATCGGCGTTCCCATGTACAATTTAAGCGTTCCCAGTGCGTTCAAAGCTTATATTGACCAAATTGTACGGATTGGGCGAACCTTTGCGTTTGAACCAGAGAATTCTGCAAACCCTTACAAACCGCTGGTACTGGGTAAGAAAATGTTTATCATTGCGGCACGAGGGGGTTCTGGTTTTGGAGTGGGTGGGCAATACGAGAAGTTGAATTATCAAACCCCTTACCTGGCAACAGTCTTCGGGTTTATAGGCATTACTGACATCACGTTTATTGATGTTGAAAATGATGAATCTGGTGGGCAAAAATTAGCAGATGCGATCGCGTTTGCTCGTACCCAAATCACTCAATTGGTGAGAAGGTAAGGTGATGCTGCAACATCTAATAACTCAGTCAAGCCGGAGAGCACTGACGGCGCTTGTGGCAGCGGCATCCCTCACTATTGCACTCTGCGATCGCGCCGCTCGATCATAGAATTCGTGAAGAATATGCCAAGTTGTTCAATTATGACTCCAGCGCTTCTCGCTCCATAACCTCTAGCCAAGCGCCAAAATACCTGAATTTAGCGTGGAAAAAATTTATCTCTCTCTTCCTCTAGATACACTGGCGACACATTGAGATACATTCTGGTATCGACTGCCGTGTTCCTTGGAGTTTTCCCATGTCTGTAGAATCTACAATCAGCGAAGCTGGAATTGAGCAGAATCTGGAGCAATTTCTGCTAGTGCTATCTATTTCGTTGAGTGTGGCAACGATATCACGGATTTTTGCCTGGTTCCGAAGAATTCCCTACACCTTACTACTGGTGATAGTCGGATTGGGTTTAGCGTTTGTGGATGTCCGACTGGTGAATTTGTCACCAGAATTAATTCTAGAAATTTTTCTGCCACCTCTCCTGTTTGAAGCCGCTTGGAATATCCGGTGGCGCGAGTTGAAGCAGGATTTAATATCGGTAAGTTTATTTGCCATTGTTGGGGTTGTGATTTCTGTTGTTGGTATTGCTTTCGCCATCAACCAGTTAACAGGGTTACCACTGACGACAGCTTTGTTAGTAGGAGCGAGTCTTTCTGCAACCGATCCTGTCTCGGTAGTTGCTTTATTTCGTGAACTGGGTGCCGATAAACGCCTGAAAATTTTGATGGAGGGGGAGAGCTTATTTAATGACGGCGTGGCGGTAGTAGCGTTTCTATTGCTCGTGGGAATACCGCTGGGAACTAGTGAATTTTCAGTTTCCACAACCTTTGCCCGGTTCTGCGTGTTTGTTGGGATTGGGATTGGAGTTGGCTGCTTGGTTGGTTTTGGGATTTCCTTGCTCACCCAACGCTTTGATTTACCTTTGGTAGAGCAATCGCTGACTTTGGTTTCGGCTTATGGCACTTATCTAATTACCGAGGAACTCGGTGGTTCTGGTGTGATTGGGGTTGTTACGGTTGGTCTAATTTTGGGGAATTTTGGCTCGCGGATTGGCATGAACCCGCGCACCCGGCTGATTGTTTCTGAGTTTTGGGACTTTCTAGCCTTCTTTGTAAACTCGATTGTTTTTCTGCTAATTGGTGACCAAATAAACTTTTCTAGCCTGGGACAGAATTTAAACTTAATTGCCGTTGCTATTGGAGCATTGTTGTTAACGCGAGCGATCGCAATTTACGGATTGGCAGCTATCAGCAATTGGTTTGCAAACGCCCAAATTGGTTGGCGAGAGCAGACAGTACTATGGTGGGGCGGTTTAAGGGGTTCTGTCTCGATTGCACTGGCGTTGAGTGTGCCAGTGGCATTAGATGGACGACAAGACATTATTGATACGGTGTTTGGCGTTGTGCTATTTACGCTTCTAGTGCAAGGGTTGACGACTCAATTTTTCCTAGAAAATCTGAATCTCATCGGTGACCAACCCCTACGTCAGCAATACTCCGAAATAATTGCTCGTCGTGTTGCTCTCAATCGGGTGAAAGACTATCTTTTAGAAGCCGCTAAGTCCAAGGATATTGACTCTGAGTTTGCGCGGTACCAAAGAGAACTTGTGCAATTTCAACTCGAAAGTATTCAAGGACAAATTGACGAGATGCTTAATAAAAATCCTCAGCTACAAGCCTTGGATATGGAGCAACTGCAAGAAAAGATGATAGATATCGAAGCCGATACCTATGCAGAGTTCATCCGTTCTGGGCGTTTAAATGAACGCCTCTCCCCCTTATTGCTAGGAACTCTAACTGCGGCTGATGAGAAACAACTTATGGAGTAAGTTGCCGTAATTTAATTAACACTAGTGTACATGGATGGAAGCGGATTAGGCGCTGAGTGGAACTTCTGAGCAATAAGCCTTTGCCTTTTTCTTGTTCTTGTGCATGATAATGAGGCACAAAACTCACCTACTGCGCGTCAAAGGCTCAATGAAATTTGGTCAGAATAATCTAGTTACACAGGGTTTAGGTATCTGGAAGTGGCAGACAAGCAAGGCTTGGGTGCTAGCAATCATTTGGCTAATGATGATTGGTTGGCTGGCGTTCTTCTGGAACTTAGGCAGCACTGGCTTGATTGATGAAACAGAACCACTGTTTGCAGAAGCGTCTCGACAGATGGTAGTGACGGGAGACTGGATTACTCCCTCCTTTAATGAAGCGCCTCGGTTTGACAAGCCTCCCTTAATTTACTGGTGTCAAGCGATCGCGTTTCAAATCTTCGGTATTAATGAGTTTGCTGTCCGGCTACCTTCGGCATTAGCTGGGTTGGCACTCACCAGTCTATGCTTCTACACCTTACGGTATTTTGGTGGTTGGAGTTGGAACTGGGGAATTGGGAATTGGGAATCGGGAATTGGGAATCGGGAATTGGGAATTGGGCAGAGTGATCGCGATCGCCAAGATGTTCCTAACGGTGACACTACCGTTCAGGGTACGCCAATCAGCAATTCTCCTTTGCTCCAATGGCAGTTATGGTTAGTGGCAAGTCTTGGTGCAGCCATGGTTGCATTACACCCTCTGACGTTGTTCTTTGGGCGTACAGGCTACTCGGATATGTTACTGAGTGTCTGTTTTGGGGGAGCATTACTGACTTTTTTTGTGGGCTACACTCAAGCTGGACAACGCACGGTGCAAACCCGTTGGTATCTGGCGTTTTACGTCTTGATTGCTTTAGCCGTGTTGACAAAGGGGCCAGTAGGGATTGTTCTACCTGGATTGATTATTGGTTCTTTTCTAATTTATCTGGGTAGGGTTAGGGAAGTTTTGCGAGAAATGCGTCTCGTGCGAGGTGCTTTGATTGTCCTGGCTTTAACCCTACCCTGGTTCATTCTGGTGACTTTGCAAAATGGCGAGGATTACATTGACTCGTTTTTTGGCTACCACAATTTTGAACGCTTTACGAGTGTGGTTAATGAGCATCAAGGGCCACCTTACTTTCATGTTTTAGTAATGTTGGTTGGCTTTGCGCCGTGGTCGATCGCTTTACCTGCTGCGATCGCACAAATCAAAGTTTTCCGACGAAGGAAGTGGCAACAAGCACCCCGTAACGCTCAGCTTGGACTGTTTGCGCTGTTTTGGTTCCTGATTGTCCTAAGCTTTTTCACGGTTGCGGCAACGAAATACTTTAGTTACACCCTACCGCTAATGCCTGCGGCAGCAATACTAGTGGCACTGTGGTGGAGTAAGCAGATTGTCAGTGCAAAAATTTCGCCTAAACGCCAAAGTGGCTTAACGATAACTAGCCTTCTGAGCATTCTGCTTTTTCTCGCCCTAGCAGTTGTGACATTCTACTCTCCCCAATGGTTAGGCGATGACCCTTCGATGCCTAATTTGGGATTGCGGGTTAGTGAGGCTGGTTTGTCTCGTGTTGGGGCAATCATTTGGGGTATAAGTGCGATCGCAGGTGTAATTCTCCTCCTACGCCGCCAAGCACATTGGTTGTGGGGAGTCAAGTTTCTCGGATTTGTTGCGTTCCTGATGTTCGTCATCATGCCTGCTTCAGCGATTATTGATACTGAACGCCAACTGCCTCTACGTCAAATTTCTCAGTCTGTCGTTCAGGTTGAAAATCGTGGAGAAGAAGTGGTGATGATTACTGAGGGATTTGAAAAGCCCAGCTTAGTTTTCTATACGCAACAACCTATAACCTTTTTACATGAACCCTCAAAAGCGATTTCCCATATCCAAAACGCTGCTAACGAATCGAGTTCTGAGTCGGTACTGATCATTGCAACTCCTGACTCTTTAGAAGAAACGGGATTGTCACCGAATCAGTATCAAGAGATTACGGCACAGGGTATTTATCAATTAGTTCGTGTACCAACGTCAGGGGTGCGTTAATGCAGACTGTACAGAAATGGTTGACGAATAAAGCGAATCAGCCTGTACTGTTTTGGCTAATTGGAGGATTGTTGTTTCGAGGGTTTATTGCCCTCTGGCTGCCTCCTGGCTTTGATGAAGCCTACTACTATGTCTACAGCCAGCATCTAGATTGGAGTTATTTCGACCATCCCGTTTTAGTCGCGCTGACAACAGGCTTTGGCACTTGGCTAACAGGCGATGTATCCCAGTTCACGATTCGACTGGGAACGCTGATTTTGCATACGGGTAGTTTGTTACTGCTGTATTTAACCAGTGTCAGACTGTTTTCAGTAGAAGCAGGTCGATTGACTTTAGCGATCGCTACTATAATCCCAATTTTTCAAGTTGGTTTTGGTGTCCTTACCCTACCTGACAACCCACTGATATTTTTCTGGACAGCAACGTTGTACTGTGCAGCTTATGAATTTTTCCCGCCCTCTCCAACTCAGGAATACCGCCCCAGCTATCGCTTAAGCTATTTTGGTGTCTTAGTTGGTTTAGCTTGCTTAGGGAAATATCATGGCTTTGTTTTGGGCTTAGGGCTAGTTGGTTTTTGTTTAACGAGTCCTCGCCATCGTTGCGCCCTACTATCCCCTTGGGCATGGCTGGCTTTAGGCTTATTTATCATCACCATCTTTCCCATTTGGTTCTGGAATATCCAGCATGATTGGGTGTCCTTTCGCTTTCAACTCGATCGGGGCGTACCTAGAGAGGACTACGATCTACTAGATGTAGTCGATGTCTTGTTAGCTGAAGTGGCTTACCTCTTCCCAACTCTAGGCTTACCGCTTTGGTGGGTGAGTTTGCAGTCTCTGAGGACTCAAATCACCTCAATCTCTCCTCACCTAACAACAGCCTTTTCTCATTTTCCCCCCTTTTTAAGGGGGGCTAGGGGGGATCGAAATCTAGCGCCTCAAAAGAATAGAAACCTTACCAGTCCACTCTCCCAACAATCCTCAACCGACGAGGGAGATTTCCAGCAAAAGCAATTGTTGATTCTATGGGTGTCTCTACCTCTAACAATTGGGTTCACACTCATGGGAGGATATCAGCAAATCTTGCCGACTTGGCCGGTGCCAGGATTTTGGGGACTTACCTTACTCTTGGGGCAACAAGCCGTCTTTTGGCAGCAACAATCTCGACGCTGGGTGCGACGCTGGTTGCAAGGTTCGGGATGGTTCATCGGCACTTGCTTACTGCTTGCCTTGTTGCACGTTACAACAGGAACTCTGCAAACTGGGAGTCGATATGCTATTTTGGGCGGGTTTTGGAATCCCAAGGATGACCCGTCTACAGAACTAATTGATATTGTGCAATTGCGACAGGGCTTTGCCCAATCCCCTCTTTTGAGTCAGGCTTTACAGAACTCTAGCTTTGTATTCACCAACGGCTATTACCTCGCCGGATTCATTAGCATGGCTTTGACGCCGCTAGCAGACACGCCAATTACTTGCTTTAGTACTGATTTACGTGGCTTCGCGTTCTGGTCACGGGCTGATCAATGGGTAGGAGAAGATGCTTTATTCGTTACCATCTCCCGCTTTCAGAAGAAAGAAGACATATTGACTGACTATCGAGGTTACTTCAAGAGTCTGGAGGAACTCGGAAGTGTGCCAATTCGACGAGGCGGGGGGGTTATCGAGCAAGTTTACGTTTATCAGGCAAAGTCACTGGTACAACCCTATCCTCGACTTTATGGAATTTAAGGGTTGTGAAGCAGAAAGCCGTCAGCTATCAGCTTTCAGGTATCAGCTTTTTTGTTTTCCTTGCTGCCTTGAAAGTTTCACACACCTTCTGCTGTACCTCATCTCTCCAAAAAACCGCTATATCTTTAATTCGCTGGTTAGCCTCAGCTTGTTCAATAATTGATAATGCGATCGCCTACTGTTTTATGATCGCCATCTAGAATCGATACCTCCTTGACTGTAATGACATTCGGTAAACCTCCGTCTCTCATCTCCTTAATTCCCGGCTTATCGCTCATGGATCGGTATCTTACCACCGAACTCATGCTGCCCTTTCTCTTTGGTGTCGGTGCCTTCTCCTCGGTTGGTGTTGCGGTTGGTACAGCCTTCGACTTGGTGCGTAAAGTGACGGATGCTGGATTGCCGTTGGAGATTGCGGTGCAAGTGATGCTACTCAAAATGCCAGAGTTTGTCTCCTTTGCCTTGCCCATGTCCATGCTGCTAGCGGCAATGATGACTTACTCTCGCCTTAGTGCTGACAGTGAGGTAATTGCTTTACGCAGTTGTGGGATTAGTATCTATCGACTGATTGCACCTGCTGTGGTTTTTAGCTTGATTGTTACGGGAATGACATTCGTGTTTAACGAATTAGTCGTTCCTGCTGCTAATTATCAGGCAGGGGTTACTTTGGAGAAAGCCCTTGTTGAGGAAAGACCGGATTTCAAAGAAAACAACATTTTCTATCCTGAATATGGAGAAATAACTCAGCCAGATGGCGAAAAAGTGCGGGGACTCAAGCGCTTGTTCTATGCCGATCAATTTGATGGGGAGCGCATGAGAGGTTTAACGATTCTTGATTGGTCTCAGCAAGATCTTAACCAGGTAGTTACCTCCGAATCAGCCGTTTGGAACCCGGTTCAAAGCACATGGGATTTCTTCAACGGCACTATTTACCTCATCTCTGCTGATGGTTCCTATCGGAATGTCCTACAATTTGAAAATCAACAGCTAAGACTTCCGAGAGCACCACTTGACTTAGTGGGTGACGAGCGTAAATCTGATGAAATGAATATCTCTCAACTTCTGCAACGTATAGAAACAGCAAAGGCTGGGGATGAAATCAAGAAACTCAATAGATTCAGATTGCGTATTCAACAAAAAATTGCTTTTCCCTTTGTTTGTTTGGTTTTTGGTGTGGTGGGTGCGGCATTGGGAACTCGCCCCCAACGGTCTGACAAAGCAACTAGCTTTGGTCTTAGTGTTGTCATTATTTTTGGCTACTACTTGTTGCGGTTTATTACCGAAGCCTTAGGACTATCAGGCATTCTCTCTCCCTTTATGGGCGCTTGGTTGCCGAATTTGTTTGGTTTGATGGCTGGGGGAGTAATGATTGTCCGGGCAGCACGGTAATTCGTACGCGACTGTGCATTTAGTCTTTTTGATAGAGCAATGAAATGAAAAATCCTTGTCTCAATTTCAAGGTAATCGTTACTTTGACTTTTGATTAGTCCCGTCAATTTATCATGGGTGCAGAACCCCTCTTGAGTCGTCCTATGTCCTTGACTATTGCAGACTTAGAGCAACTACAAGCTCAGCATCCCGACTGGCAGATGGAATTAGTAGATGGGAGCATCGTCGTTATGGGTCCGTCCGATTATGAGTCAGAAGAGATTGGTACTCGATTTAGTACCTTCTTGAATAACTGGGTGATGCCACGTCGGCTAGGTCGGGTGACTGGCTCCAGCGCGGGCTTTATCTTGCCCAACACTTCAGATGAGAGTGGCAACAACGGCGACAAGGAACCGAGAAACCTCCGCGCTCCCGATGTATCATTTGTGCGAGCTGACCGACTCAAGAAGACCAAGCGTGATTTTGTGGAGCTAGTGCCAGATTTAACAGTTGAGGTGAAGTCCAAGACTGATCGAATTAAGCCACTTGTTGAAAAGATTGAGCTATTTCTAAAACTCGGCTCGGTTGTTGGTATCCTAATTGACCCAGACAAGCGTGAAGTGGCTGTGTATCGCCTTGACCAAAATACCGTTACCCTCAAAGATGGAGATACCCTCACGGTGCCAGAACTGCTGCCGGGATGGGAGTTAGCCATATCAGAATTGTGGCCACCTGTGTTTGATTGAGAGTGAGTGCCTAACTTATGAACTATTAGGGCAGATGGGCAAAGTTTACCTTGTGGGTGCAGGGCCGGGACATACAGATTACCTGACACTGAAGGCGCAACGGCTACTCAGTCAAGCAGAGGTGTTAATCTATGATGCTTTGGTGGATGCCCAGTTATTAGAGTTGGTACCGCCTGATTGTCTCAAACTTGATGTCGGAAAACGAGGGGGACAACCTAGTACACTACAGGCAGAGATTAATCAGTTACTAGTGGAACACTGTCGCTTGGGGAAGCAGGTAGTGCGACTCAAGAGTGGTGACCCTTTTATTTTTGGTCGCAGTAGCTCAGAAATTCAAGCGTTAATTAAAGCGGGTTGTCCATTTGAAGTGGTGCCCGGTGTTTCTTCGGCTTTGGCGGCACCGTTGTTTGCAGGGATTCCTCTAACTGATTCTGTGTTGAGTCGGTGTTTTGCGGTTGTGAGTGCCCATGAACCAGGGGAGTTGGACTGGGAGGCGTTGGCGCGACTTGACACTCTGGCAATTCTGATGGGTGGGCGTTATTTGGATGAAATCGTTCAGCAGTTACAACGACATGGGCGATCGCATTCTTCCCCAATTGCAATTATCCGTTGGGCAGGCTGTCCTCAACAACAAATTTGGACTGGCACTTTAGCCAATATCGTTAAGCAAACGGCTGGTATTTCTCTCTCTCCCGTGGTAATTGTGGTGGGCGAGGTAGTAGGACTACGAGACTATCTGCAATCCCCGACTGATGACGCAGAAACGCTACAGGATATGGCTCCCCTCGATGGTAAAACAATCTTAGTGACTCGCGCTGCTGGACAGTCCAGTGAATTTAGTGAACTCCTCAAACAGCAAGGCGCACAGGTGGTTGAGATGCCGACTTTGGTTATTACTCCACCTTCGAGTTGGGACGCTTTGGATAATGCGATCGCACATTTATCTGAGTTCGATTGGTTAATTTTGACTTCCGGTAATGGCGTGGATTACTTTTTTGAACGACTACTCACCCAAGATAAAGATGCTCGTGCCTTATCCGGTGTCAAAATCGCTGTAGTTGGCAAGAAAACCGCTGCCAGTCTTAAACAACGAGCACTACATCCTGACTTAATTCCCCCAGATTTTGTCGCGGATTCCCTCGTTGAACACTTCCCAGAACCACTAGAAGGTAAAAAAATCTTATTTCCTAGAGTGGAAAGCGGTGGAAGAGAAGTTTTAGTTAAAGAATTTACTGCCAAGGGTGCAGTGGTAACGGAAGTCGCAACCTATCAGTCTGGATGTCCTGCACAAATTGCTCCTGCCGCCTTAGACGCTTTGCAAAAGCAAGCCGTGGATGTGATAACATTTGCCAGTTCTAAAACGGTCAAGCACTTTTGTCAGCTCCTAGATGCCTCTCTAGCTAAGAACTCTGGACAAGCCCTAACATCTAAAGAAGGAAAACCAAAAAGCGATTACTGCTACCCGCAACTGCAAAATGTTTGCATTGCCTCGATTGGTCCTCAAACGTCCGCAACCTGCTACCAGTTGCTAGGGAGAGTAGATGTTGAAGCTAAAGAATACACATTAGAAGGATTGACTCAAGCAATTGTGCAGTGGGCAACAGACAAGAGTTGTGCTATTTAGAGACAATAGTTTAGTAGGTGCGTCAACGCTGATGGAACAACCTCGTTTGTGGTAAATGCAACTAGAGCGTAAAAAACGGTCAAAGCCAGAGGAATTGCTAGCTCTTTACACCTGTTTCCTCAACACCTGAGAGTTGTTGTAACGCTCATCAACTAGTCACGCCTTAGCGAAGGTTGAAAGTGACCCGATGTTCTAACCCGATGCTTATTGGGTAAGTGGAATAACGCTTGTAACAACTAATGCCGTAAAAGGGTCATGGTAACTGCTCACCGCAACTTTGTTGCGGTATCGCAAACAGAGCCAAAAATGGAGAGCGCCAAAATACAGGCTGGATGAAAATAAGTAAATCACCAGCCGACTCTTAAGTTCAGTTGAAGTGTAAACCCGGAGGACTGCGACTAGCCAAACAAAGCAACTGATAAAGTTGAGCGATGGCTTCTTCTCCTTGCAACCGGACAGTTTCCAAAAAACTAAACATTTGAGCCACTAACTGAGCGCCCCAATCACTCCGAGCGCCGCCAGTTACCTTGCGATGTACCACCACTGGACGCAAAGCTCTTTCAGCATCATTATTATCTGGTTTCACTTCTGGATAGTCTAAAAAAGTGAACCACTCAGTCCAATGACGTTGAATCCGGTTGGCTAATCGTTGAGCATCGGCAGGCCATCCTGTAATTGGTAGATTGTACAAAACTGCTTGCAGTTGAGCTTCAATTACCGGACGATTTCCAGCGATTTCTTGATGACTCAATTTCCCAGCACGATAGTCCCGGTACAAGGTTCTGGCAGCGGTTAAAATCTCACCCACGGCTTGGGCAAAGAAACGATTACCTTCAAATCGACTCGCCTTGAGTGCTTCCAAGTCACGTTCTAAATGGGTTAAACACTTCTGTTTCGCTGCTGCGGACTGGGGATTGTAAGCACTAAAACAATCGCTACTGAGAATGCCTTCAAAGTCTTGTCCCAGTAACTGCTTAAGTTCGGCACTACTCCGGGTGGGGGCTAACAGAAGTACACATACTTGGTCGCTGGTGGCTACCCACAACCAATATTTGATGCCATCAATGCAGTAAGTCGTTTCATCAACGCAGCGCACTCCTGGTTGTTGCACGTAGCTGAGCCATTGCTGATAAATTGGCTGCAAGCTTCGCTGGAAGTATTGCTGCATCTTGGCTAGAGAGCCTTGAGAAATCGGTACTCCCAAGACGTGTTCCACGAAATATTCTTGTTTACGCCAAGGTAAATTACCACCATATCCCAGCCAACCAACCACGCTACACAATCGACCTCCGTAGCTAAATCCTTCTAATACTCCCGGTGGGAGTTGAGAGTATCCCGACCAGCCACAATCGGTACATTGGCATAAGGGTCGGCGGTATTCTCTGATTTCTACAGGTTTCTCTACCAACTCGGCTACTTGTTGTACTTTGGTCGGTGCTGCTGTGATTGACTCTACTGCTGCCTGACAAACTGGACAGCTATCAGGTTGTAACTCTATTACTCGATCAGGTTCACCAAATCCATTTCGGGTCTTGCCGGGATGGTCGTATTTGGGTCCGCGTTTTTTCCCTTTTTTCCGCTTGTTTTTGTCGCTGGGCTTTTTCAGTTGGTCGGCTGACGGCGGAATGGAACTATTTGATGAGGAGCGTTTTTTTAGCTTGTCTAACGCCTCTTTTAACTTTTCAATCTCCTGTTGCTGCTCCTCAATGAGCTGCTGTTTTTCCTCCAGCTTTCGTTGTTGCTGTTTGAGCTGCTGCTGTTGCTTTAGTAGCCATTCCCCAATCAACAGCACTGTCTGTGCCATCTTCTCTATTGCAATGGCTATCTCCATTGGTTGGCTTATCAGTGCGGCTGTTTTCAGCATCAGAGCTACTATACTGTATTTTCACACCTTTGACTCAAACCCTTACCCCTGTTGCTTCTTGTTTGCTCAAACTCCACCATTGGCGATACCGCAACGCAGTTGCGGTGAGCAGTTACGGGTCATGAAGTACGAACGACCTAACACCAGAGATCTGGCTGGCAACATTGTATTAATCTACACATTTTTTAGCGGCTTTTGGATTGTATGTTCCGATCGCCTGCTCGCGCTATTAATCCATGATTTAACATTGCTAACCAAGCTACAAACTGTTAAAGGGTGGGTTTTTGTCTTGCTAACGAGTGGACTACTCTATGGACTAGTTCGATGGAGAATACGATCGCTACAAGAGAGCAACAACCTCTTACAAGGCATTGTTGAAGGTACAGATGATGCGATCTTTGTCAAGGACTGTGCAGGGCGCTATGTTATGCTCAACAGTGCTACCGCTCAACACATAGACAAATTGCGATCGCAAATTCTTGGTCGGGATGATACAGCCCTCTTCTCGCCCGATACAGCACGGGAAATTATGGAGATAGACCGTAGTATCCTGGCGACAGGTGAGACTCGAAGCTTTGAGGAAAGTATCACGATTAACGGCAGCACACGCACCTATCATTCAACAAAAGGTGTCTATCGCGACTCAAAACATAACGTTATTGGTCTAATTGGTATAGCAAGAGATATCACAGAACGTAAACAGCTCGTTGAAGAACTCAAACGAGATAAAGAAGATCTTGCTGCCCTCAGTACCGTAACAGCCAATGGCATCAGTACTTTAAATCTTCAAGAACTGCTGGATGTCATGCTTGAGCGTATTGTGGAAGTCATGCAAGCTGATGCTGCCACCATTCGTTTAAAAAAAGATGATACTTTACAAGTCTGCGCCAGCATTGGAATTGAAGACGACGATTATCTGGGCTATCCAATACCAATTGGACAAGGCTTTGCAGGTACAATTGCCGCCACAAGGCAGCCACTTTACATTGAAGACGCTCAAATAGACTCGCGTATAATTAATCCTTTCATCAAGCAGAGTAAAATCCGCACAATGTTGGGTGTGCCACTGGAGCGTAATGGGAATTTAATCGGAGTTCTCCATGTCAAGTGGTTATCTATCCATTCAGTAAGCGATCGTAAACTTCATCTACTAGAAATTACTGCCGAACGCTGTACTATGGCAATTCTGAACGCCCAACTCTATGAACACGCTTTACAACTACAAGAGCGTCTTCAGCTACAAATTGACCATATGCCCCTTGCCTGTATTGTCAATAACCAGGAACTACAGTTAACAGATTGGAACCCTGCGGCTGAAAGAATATTTGGCTTTACCAAGGAAGAGGTACTCGGTGCCAACCCTTGTGACCTAATTACACCCCCAGCCGTTCGCTCCCTTGTCAAGAAAATCTTCCAGCAGTTGGAAGCTGGGCAAGCAACAGCACATAGTATTAATGAGAATCTCACCAAAGATGGTCGCACCATCATTTGTGAGTGGTACAACACACCGCTTAAGGCAGCAGATGGTAAGGTCATTGGTATGCTGTCGATGGCTCAGGATATAACTGAGCGTCGTGCTGCTGAGGTGGCATTGCGGGATTCTGAACAGCGTTATCGTACTCTTTTTGAGAGTAATCCCCACCCGATGTGGGTTTATGACACTGAAACACTTGCCTTCCTTGCTGTCAATGATGCGGCGATTCACCACTACGGTTATTCTCGTGAAGAATTTCTCTCAATGACGATTCGGGATATTCGTCCCCCCGAAGATGTTCCGGCATTACTGAAACATCTCTCTAAAACAAATCCTGGTCTTAATGTTGATGGTATTTGGAGACATTGCAAGCAAGATGGAACACTTATCGATGTTGAAGTCACCTCTCATCCTTTAGTTTTTTCAGGAAGGCAAGCTGAGGTGGTTTTAGCAAACGATATTACTCAGCGCAAACAAGCAGAAGAACAGTTACGGCGCTATGCGTTTTATGAACCCTTAACAGGATTACCCAACCAAGCCTTATTCTTGGAGCGTTTAGAACAAGAGCTTGAACAAGCAAGATGTGGTAAAGCAGGTTTATTTGCAGTTCTGTTTCTTGAGCTAGAGCGTTTTGAGCTGGTTAAGTATAGCCTGGGACACTTAGCGGCTGACCAACTGATCATCACTACAGCTCGACGGTTGGAGAAGTGCCTAAAACCAACGGATACAGTAGCACGGTTGGGAGCTGATGAGTTTGCCATCCTTCTGACGGATATCCAAGACAGCAATGAAGCTACCAACATGGCTGATTACATTTACCAACAGATTATTTTACCATTTACTCTGAATGGGCGTGAAATATTTTCCACCACGAGCATTGGCATTGCTTTCTGTGAGAGGGACAAGTTAGCCAGTAGCGCCTTAAAACCATCGAAAGAAGTCTCTAACATCTCACTCGCTGCTACCCCACTCACTTGCTCTAATCGACCAGAGGATTTCCTCCGTGCTGCTGACACAGCAAGGCATCATGCCAAGATGCAGTCTCATCTGCGTCATGCCGTATTTAATCCGGCAATGCATGAACAGGCTGTGGCACGTTTCCAGCTAGAAACTGATTTGCGACGGGCGATTGAACAAGAGCAGTTTCAGGTTCACTATCAGCCAATTGTGTCTATGGAGACAGGTGAAATTAGCGGGTTTGAGGCGCTAGTGCGTTGGACTCATCCTACACGCGGCATTGTTTCACCCGTTGAGTTTATTCCCTTGGCAGAAGAAACAGGGTTAATTGGGCTTATCGATTGGTGGGTATTGCGCCAAGCTTGCGCTCAGCTAGGTGTTTGGCAACAAGAGTTTGCGACTATTAAGCCTTTGACAATGAGCGTGAATTTATCTGGCGTGCAGCTAGGACAGTTAGGTTTATTAGAGCGGCTTGACCAAATTCTGCGGAAGACTGGTGTTAGTGGACATAGCTTAAAGTTGGAAATTACTGAGAGCAGCTTGCTAAAAAATGCTAGCTCTGGAACAGCAATGCTAGAGCATTTAAAAGCATTAGGAATTCAGCTATCGATTGATGACTTTGGCACGGGATACTCGTCCTTAGCGCGTTTGCACCAGTTACCAATTGACACGCTAAAGATTGACCGCTCTTTTGTCAATCGTATAGGAATTGAAGGGGACAGCCTAGAGATTGTTCGGACAATCATTACACTGGCTCATAGTTTGCAGATGGATGTCATTGCTGAGGGGATTGAAACGCCTCAACAATTGGCACAATTGCGATCGCTCGGCTGTGAGTACGGACAAGGTTATTTCTTCTCTAAACCCGTTGAACAAAACTCAGCTACGGCGTTACTTAGGTCACAAGTACAGTGGTGAGAGAGAAAGCGATCGCCTTCCTTCATCGGCGAGTCATAGCCATCACAGCATTAACCGTAAGTTCGGGCAAATCCCCCAAAGAAGGCAAAGTGTCCACTCCAGAACAAACTATTGGCAAGTCATCTCCCTGCCATACCCAAATTTGTTGACGAGTTGGATCGATTAACCAGGCTAATTGTGTTCCATTGCTGAGACAGTGGAGAATCTTGCTCTGTAAGTCTAAGGTGCTTTGGTCGGGCGAACGAATCTCAATTAACCAGTCCGGCGCTCCCTCTAGTGGTCTATCCTCATCAGAAAGACGTGCGATCGCAATGACGGAAATATCTGGCACTAGCGAGTAGGGAGGCACCAGACAGCGTAGCTCTTGCACAGCTTCAAAGCGATCAGTATGACCATTTATGTAGTTAACTAGATTGCGTTGTAGCCGTGAGTGAAAGAGGGTCGGCATTGGTTTTTGAATAGCACACCCATTAATTAACTCCCATGCTGGAGAAGCCTCTATATTAGGTTGGGAGAGAAACTCTGCTAGCGGAGTCGTTGCGGGTGACTTCATGATTACCTTCCTCCATTAGGCAACGCTAACATGCGAGACCGTCCATTGAGCTGTCAATTTGACTCTCTTCCTATAGCTGTCTGACGAAACTCTCTGACGGCTTCAACTCTGGAGGTTTGAGCAATTAAAACACACTTTGACAGCAGCTCGATATCGAGGTCTGTTAATCCAGGAAGCTCACTGCGGTAAATTCGCTCATAGCTCTGCTCTCGCAGGTGATAGAGCGCGAATAATCCATCTTCCCAGAACCAGACTTCGGGGACACCTAATGCTTTGTATCGCTCTAGTTTGTTAGCACTACCACTGGTAAACACCACTTCAATTGAGAGGTCAGGGACAAGCCTCTTGGAACCAAGCCAGTAAGACTCATCGGCTTGGGCAGATGCCGTTCCTTGTCGTTCCTGGGTCATTGACCCAGCAGGAATAAATTCGATGCCCTTCTCAACGAGAAACAGTTCAATCAAAAAGCCAATAATGGTCTTGAAAAATTCGTGGTCTTCTCCGGGCATCAGAATCTCAATTGTGCCGTTGTAATAGAAGATCCGCACACCGGAAGAGCCTTCAAAGCCTTTTTGGATCAGCTTAAACTGCTCCCAGGTGCGCTCGTGCAGAACGAGCCGTCGATCTGTGGTGTGGTTTAGTAGTTGTGCCATCGCGGAAAGCGCACCGTACTTGCGGCATTGCTTCATGCTCTACCGTCACTATTCTATTTGAGAAATGTCAAGGAACGTTCCTCTGTTCCTTTTTTGGTTGCATCCCAATGCCAGCAAAAATCTAGCCCTGTGCGTCCTCTTTCTAAGTGCGATCGCCTCTTCTTTTGTCAAGATTTTCTTGCCAACAAGAGAGTAGCATGGTATGTGCAGTCCGTGCTTCAACTTAACTGTATGGTTATCAGTCCTCTGACATTAAACTTAGATACCGTTTACCTGAGTGACGAACAGTTCTATCAGTTATGTCAAAATAACCGCGAGTTAAAGTTTGAACGAACGGCTTCGGGAGAATTAATTATCATGTCACCCGTTGGAGGAGAAAGCGGCTATCGGGAAGCAGAATTGATTATCGACGTGGGGATTTGGAATCGCCAAACCCAACTTGGTTATACGTTTAGTTCGTCTACCATCTTTAAGTTACCCAATGGGGCAGACCGCTCTCCAGATGCGGCTTGGATTCGACGGCAACGTTGGGAATCACTCACTCCTGAACAAAGACGCAAATTTCCCCCCATTGCACCGGATTTTGTCATCGAACTCAGGTCAGTAACAGACGAGTTAGAAACGCTACGCCAGAAAATGCGGGAATATCTGGATGCAGGGGTGCAATTGGGATGGATGATTAATCCCCAACAGCAGCAGGTAGAAATTTATCGGCAAGGACGGGATGTGGAAGTGGTTGCTCTTCGGTGCGAGTTATCCGGTGAAGACATCTTGCCTGGATTGACCCTAAGTTTACCGCTTTATTGAGCCGCATCTAAGGTCAAGCGACCCTTCCATCTGCAAACTGCGGTTGCCGTGTCACCCGTAGACCAATTTCGAGAACTCTTGCCCTGTCAAGCTTTCACCGTTTGCGCTTGCTTAGAGTGACACAAGAGCGATAACATCTATAACAACTTATTCCTCTTAACTCTTGAAGCGAATCATTGGTCTAACCGGGGGAATTGGCTGTGGTAAAACCACTGTTTCAGACTACTTAGCTAGTGCTTACCAGCTACCCGTTTTAGATGCAGATATTTACGCTAGGGAAGCTGTACAACTGGGTTCGCCTGTACTGAGTAAAATTACCGGACGCTACGGTTCAGGGATTCAACTGCCTGATGGTACACTCAACCGCAAGCGTTTAGGAGAAATTGTTTTTAGTAATCCCGCTGAGCGACAGTGGTTGGAGCAACAGATACACCCCTACGTGCGATCGCGTTTTCACTCAGAACTCGATCGTCTAGTTGCTCCTACAGTTGTCTTGGTTATACCTTTGTTGATCGAAGCCGGGATGACTGATTTAGTTACTGAAATTTGGGTAGTTAGCTGCTCACCAGAACAACAACTACAGCGTATAAGAGAACGCGATCACCTTTCTCTAGAACACGCTCAAGCTCGCCTCAACAGCCAACTACCCATTGAGCAAAAAGTTGCTCGTGCTGACGTTGTTTTGAATAACTCCTCTACACGAGAAGCCCTTCTCAAAGAAGTAGATTTAGCTCTATCCTAAGTTCAACGCGCCTTTAATTCTCTACCCGAAAATATTACCAATTAACGACACCTATCTACACATCTGCCAGCAAAGTTTAATAAAAAGAAATTTCCTTTCCCTTTCCCCCATACACAAGATGAAATAAAGCAACAGGCTAATTATCTGGTGTAAAGATAACTTCCTTTGCCTCACCAACCTCTCCTATTGGCTTAGGTTCTCCACCTTTAGTGGAAACCAACACCGCACCTGCATCAGCCGCCTTAATCTTCAGCTCTTTCTGTGCTGCCCAAGTTTTCCGGTATTCTTTTTTTACAGCACCGTCAAACTGAGTTTTTCCATCAACGATTACTGATAGCCATGAGTCATCGTTGAGACTTACCTTAACTTCAATAGGAGCACTAGACTGAGTTTTAGGTTGTGCGGAAGTTGCTACAGATGAGCTTTGTGTTTGTAGCGTCGGTTTAGCGCTTGGTAGCTTCGAGAGAAGAAAAAACAGCGCACCCAGAGCAGCGATCGCCAAAAGAGCGTAACCGACTTTAGGCTTTAGGATGTACTCAAGATAAGGCTCTATCGAGAACGACGGAGCCTCGAATGAAGAAGATGAAGCCGTAGGAACGTCTTCACTATCCGTCCGCTCCGTCTCAGAACGTACCGGTAATACACTGACAGGAAACGTTTGGGCAATAGCCGCACCGTCCACATTTAGGACATCCCCATAGCGACGGATTAGTCCTTGAATAAAAATTGGCTCAGGCAATTGGTCGGGTTGCCCTTCTTCTAAAGCTTTCACCAAACCCAATCGCAAAAATGTTCTGGCAGCAGCTTCTTCTATAGGGATAGACTGCTGTTGCCTGATCTGTCGTAGATGCGCTCCGATTTCCTTGAGTTGCTCCAATTGATCTGGATTTAACTGTTTCACCTGCCCAGCCTGCCAAGAAGACATATCTCTCTATTCCACCTAATTCCATGGAGAAATCAATAGCCCAAAGACTACCAAAGACTATTAGTTTTGTCTATTTCCTGGATCACATATTTTGGCTTTAAGTCGGGATTAATCTTGTTTAGGCTTCGCCACCGACAACAACATCGCGAATCCGTAAACTCGGACCACCACAACCAACAGGCAAGCCCCCTTGTCCAGCTTTGCCACAGCCACCGGATTCATCCCAGTAGAAATCATCCCCGATCGCTTCGATATCTGCCAAGGTTTTGAAGACGTTTCCAGAAAGGGTAACATCCCGCACTGGCTCAGCCAGCTTGCCATCGCGAATCATCCAAGCTTCACCAGCGCTGAAGGTGAACATTTCACCATTGGTCATCCCGCCTAGCCAGTTTCGAGCATAAACCCCTTCTTTGATGCCCTTGAATAAATCTTCAACAGGCGTTTTTCCTCGCTCAATCCAGGTATTGGTCATCCGGACAATCGGTGGGTAATGGTAGTTGAGGCAACGGGCATTTCCGGTCGGTGTCTCTTCCAGTTTCCCAGCCGTTTCACGAGAATGAAGGCGACCAACTAGAATACCGTCTTTAATTAGCTGAGTTTTCGTCGCTGGTGTGCCTTCGTCATCGTAGAAGTAGCTACCACGATGCCCTTCGGGTGCTGCGCCATCAAAGATTTGCAGTTCCTTAGGCCCAAATTGACGCCCCATGCTCATAACTTCCAATAAGTCGGGGTTTTCGTAAGCCATATCGGCTTCTGAAAGGTGTCCGAAGGCTTCATGAACGAATAAACCTGTGAGGACTGGGTCGATGACTACAGTGTAGGTACCTCCCTTCACAGGTGGTAAGGAGAGGGCATTTACAGCTCGTTGGGCAGCACTGCGGACTTGTTCATCTAGATTCGTCAGGTCTTCGTAAGCTTTGCGAGAGCCAGTGGTTTCCCTGCCAGTTTGTACAATATCCCCATGACGGGCAGTGGCAGAGAAGCGCATTTCCATATCCACCCACGATTGTTCAATCAGGGTTCCTTCTGAGGTGGCAATAATGACTCGTTGGGTGCTATCTCCATAACGTACAGAGGTTGTGGTAATGCGAGGGTCAACGCTTTTCAGAATGGCGTTGTAGCGATCGCACAATTCTTTCTTCTGAGCGAGAGGAATCTGGCGCGGGTCAGTACCTGTTAAAGGCAGTTGACAAACGGCTTGGACTGGCTTGATTGGAGCGAGTACTGTATCTTCATCACCCACAATTCTTGCGGCAGTGATCGCTTCCTCAACTTGCTCTGATAATGTCGCAAGCTGGTTGAAACTCGCAAAGCCCCAGCCTCCCTTGTAGCAAGCCCTTACCTGCCCACCAATGGAGAGACCTTCACTTAGGGTTTCCACCTTGTCGCCCTGCAACAGAATACTTGTTCCTTTTGAGTCTTCTAGACGAATCGCTAAGTAATCCACACGGGAGCGATACCGGGCAATTAGGTCAGAGAGTAAATTCTTGGCATCAGTTAGTACAGTCGGCATAGGAGGCAGCAAGATCAACGAACTCACCCTCTTATTGTGCAACGACTAAGCCAGGGAGTGCTACTGCTGACGGTGCTGTACCAAAGCTAATTGGTTAAAGTTGCGATCGCATTCTCGCCAAGGTACAGGAGTGAAGAAGAAGTAGTTGGAATGTTTTAGGCTTCTTAATTCTGCCTTCCCCCCTAATACATATTTATATTTGCTGAGAAAAAATTACCTGAAACAGTTATATATAGGGCACTTCGCTGGAAAATGTGAGCCAAATGACAAGATAACGTAGCAATAGACAATCTTTCTTTAGTCGGACGAGTAGAAAAATTAATAAGGTTAACTTTGACAGGGAGTTTCAACAATAATGCCGATAAATCTCGACAAGGCGATAGCTCATTCCTCGTTAAAAATCAAAAGAAACTTGCTCGAATTTAACGAAATGGCATAGAAGCTCAAACCCTCTAACATCAAATCAAGGAAATACAATGAGCGCACACAATAATAAACTGTCAATCAAAAACCTTGTAAGTTTCGCAGGAGTCGCTGTTGCTAGTGTTTTCCTTAGTCTCCCTGTATTAGCTCAGACCACACAAGGTGGCGGACAAATGAATAATGGTGGTACGACAGGTGTTCAGCAACCTGGTACGACGGGTGTTCAGCAACCTGGCACGACAGGTATTCAGCAACCTGGCACGACGGGTATTCAGCAACCTGGCACGACGGGTGTTCAGCAACCTGGCACGACGGGTGTTCAGCAACCTGGCACGACGGGTGTTCAGCAACCTGGCACGACAGGTACGACTGGCACAACTGGCACAACTGGCACTGGTCGTACTTTGACGGAGGAAACCCAAATACAGCGACGAACCACCACTGGCACTACCACTCAGACTCAGCCAATGAACACTGGTGGTTCTAGTACTGGTGGCGCTACCAGTGGTCAACAAATGAATAATGATACTTTCAACACAAATACTGGAGCAGATACTGACGGTGTTAGAGCGCTTTGGTAGTTTTTCAGGCAGTCTTACTACTTATATGATGACTGCCTGACTTGGTGATTTTGCTGTCTCCATTGGTTCAAATGTTGAATATCGCTTCCGTTTAGTCACTTTACTAATAATCCCTAGGTTAGTGCTTTCTACTTTTGAAAATAAGGTGGGTTAATAAGGGATCAAAGAAGTTTGAGCGGAAGTGATATTTGTTTTATAAGTTTAGAGTAGGTTGTGTTACTGCATAAAATGGATTGTCTTGGTGCATAAAATAAAGATGCTAAAACGATCAGTAACTTGGGTTGGTTTGGTATTGACAATTGGCTTAGCTTATAGCCCTCAAGTTTTATTAGCAGCAGAACAGCCTGAAACAACAACAAACATCTCTTCAGATGTCGTTATTCAACCTATACGCTTAGAGATCAGTCTCAGTCGGCGCAAAGTAACCCTCTATCACGAAAATACGTTAATTAAAACTTATCCGGTTGCAGTCGGTCGCGCAGGTTGGGAAACGCCAACAGGTAATTTCCAAGTAGCTCAGATGCTTGAAAATCCCAAGTGGATAAACCCTACTACAGGTGAGGCTATTGCAGGGGGCACTCCAGAAAACCCTCTAGGTCGCTACTGGATTGGGTTTTGGACAAATGGGAGAGAGTGGATTGGCTTTCATGGTACGCCTAACCCTAGTTCAGTAGGTACAGCAGCGTCTCATGGTTGCATTCGGATGTACAACAAGGATATTGAGGAACTGTATCCTCTGGTTAGTTTGGGAACATCTGTAACAGTGGTTCCGTAGTAACTCAGGTGTTTTGTGAAAAGGCTGGGCGATCGCATTTTCTCATCAACTGCACTTACGGCAACCCGTCGAAAGATGCGATCGCTCTATCCTAACTTATGTATAGGCTTCCATCGGCAAGCAGGAACAGACTAAATTGCGATCGCCAAACGCATTATCAATTCGCCCCACCACAGGCCAGAACTTGTGTTCACGAGTCCACGGTGCTGGATAGGCAGCCTGTTCACGAGAATAGGGATGTGTCCATTCTGAAGTCAGCAAAGCTTCTGCTGTATGAGGTGCATTCTTCAAAACATTATCGTGAGCATCTACCTTACCCACTTCGATTTCCTCGATTTCCTTGCGAATTGCAATCATTGCCTCACAAAAGCGATCGAGTTCTTCTTTTGATTCACTTTCTGTGGGTTCCACCATCATTGTCCCTGCTACAGGCCAAGAGACGGTTGGGGCGTGGAAACCATAGTCCATCAGGCGCTTGGCAATATCATCCACTTCAATGCCAGCAGATTTTTTGAGCGATCGCAAATCCAAAATACACTCATGCGCCACCAAACCCGTCTTCCCTTTGTACAAAATCGGGTAGTAAGGCGCTAATCGAGAAGCAATGTAATTGGCATTGAGAATTGCCACCTTAGTCGCTTCCGTCAAACCCGCGCCACCCATCAGCGCGATGTACATCCAAGAAATCGGTAGAATACTCGCACTACCCCAAGGCGCAGCCGACACAGCACCAATGCCTTGCTTACCACCAGTTGGGATAACTGAATGCCCTGGCAAGAATGGCATCAGATGCGGCATCACGCCAATTGGTCCCATCCCAGGGCCACCGCCCCCGTGGGGAATACAAAATGTCTTGTGTAGATTCAAGTGACAGACATCTGCCCCGAAGTCTCCTGGACGGCATAACCCAACTTGGGCATTCATATTTGCTCCATCCATATAAACCTGCCCACCATGAGTATGGACAATCTCACAGATTTCTCGAATCTGCTCCTCAAAAACACCGTGAGTAGAGGGATAGGTAACCATTAAAGCCGCGAGTTCATTACCATGCTTCTGGGCTTTCGCTTTTAAGTCCTCCACATCAACATTGCCCATCTCATCACAGGCAACTGCCACCACATTCATCCCACACATCACTGCACTAGCAGGATTTGTCCCATGTGCAGACTGGGGAATCAGACAGATATTCCGGTGCGCTTCACCTCGGCTTTCATGATACTGACGAATTGTGAGTAATCCCGTGTACTCGCCTTGAGAACCCGCATTCGGTTGAAGAGAAATTGCCGCAAAGCCAGTGATTTCAGCCAACCATTCTTCTAGCTGCTGAAACAGAACTTGATACCCTCGTGTTTGTGACAGAGGGGCAAAAGGATGAATCTTGCCAAATTCTGCCCAAGTTACTGGCATCATCTGGGCCGTTGCATTCAGCTTCATTGTGCAGGAACCTAAGGGAATCATTGATGTTGTGAGCGACAAATCTTTCGCTTGCAGGCGATTTAGATATCGCAATAGCTCAGTTTCTGAGTGGTAACGGTTAAAAACACGATGGCTTAGGTAGCTACTTGTACGAGCAAAGGGTTCGTCAAAATCAGTATTGACCTGACTTGCTAACTCCTCCAACGTGAACGGTAAAGGTGTAGCGCCTTGTTCGCCTACACCCGCAAAAATCTCAAATAGGTCGATTAAATCTGCGACAGTTGTTGTCTCGTCCAGAGTAATTGCGATCGCCGTTTCATCAAAGCTACGCAAGTTAATTTGTCGCGCTTGAGCAGCTTCTAGAATCTCTTGCAGAGGTTTTGAACCCAATTCCACCCGTAGCGTATCAAAAAATACTTCTGACCCGATACTATAGCCAAGACGCTTCAACCCTTCTGCTAGAATCCGAGCCAACGAATAGACATTCTGAGCAATGCGCTTGATTCCCTCTGACCCATGGTAGACGGCATACATACTACTCATAACCGCCAGCAACACTTGAGCTGTACAAATATTGCTAGTTGCCTTATCTCGACGGATATGTTGCTCACGAGTCTGGAGGGCGAGACGCAGTGCTGGCTTGCCCTGAGCATCTTTAGAGACACCAACAATACGCCCTGGAACATTCCGCTTGTAGGCTTCTCGCGTGGCAAAGTATGCCGCATGAGGCCCCCCATATCCCAAGGGAACTCCAAAGCGCTGGGTACTTCCAACAGCAATATCTGCCCCAAATTCTCCGGGGGGTGTCAAGAGGGCAAGACTCAAGGGATCTGCGGCAACGGTTACTAATGCACCCGCTTCATGAGCCTTTTCGATAAATTCACGATAGTCATAAATCGTGCCATCCGTCGCTGGATACTGTAGCAGTGCGCCAAAAACCTCTTGTTCAAACCCAAAGGCTTGATGGTCGCCTACAATCACATCAATCCCCAAGGGTTTTGCACGAGTTTGCACGACTTCAATCGTTTGGGGATGGCAAGCTTTTGAGACGAAGAAGGCATTACGCTTTGTTTTACACAAGCCATAGCTCATACTCATTGCTTCTGCCGCTGCTGTGCCTTCATCTAGCAAAGAAGCATTGGCAATTTCCAACCCGGTTAAGTCAATGATCATGGTTTGGAAATTGAGCAGTGCTTCTAGACGCCCTTGGGCAATCTCGGCTTGATAAGGCGTATAGGCAGTGTACCAGCCTGGATTTTCTAAAATATTGCGCTGAATCACAGGTGGAGTAATACAGTCGTGGTATCCCATGCCGATGAAGGAACGGAACACCTGATTTTTTGAGGCAATTTCTTTTAATTGCCGCAAAGCAGCATACTCACTCTGTTGTGCTGGCAATTGCAGAGGTCGAGTGAGCCGAATTGCTTGCGGAACTGTTTGATCGATCAAGTCCTCAAGGGTTGCAAGTCCCAAGACATCCAGCATCTGCTGCACTTCCTCAGCACTTGGCCCGATGTGCCGTTTTGTAAAAGAATCACTAAGAGCAGGTAGCTTGTCAGAAGATGGTTGAGAGTCAAGAATCAACGGATGAGCTTTCACCTCGTCATTAACTGTGACATCCAAATTACGCATATCAAACCGATTCGTTGAAGGGCTATGGTGCGTCACGAGTTTTTGACCGGCGCAACCACTTATTATTCTGTAACATACCCTCAAAAATAGCTTTCAGTGCCGCTTACTTGCTGTACAGGACAAGCGTCGGCGTAGAAAAGCCAAAACTGAAGTTATAGCAAAAGGCAGAAGGCAGAAGGTTTATTACTGGCACGTGGTCGTTTCAGCCGTTAGATGTCTTAACCTTATAGCGGTTTTCTGGAGAGATGAGGTACAGCGGAAGGTGTGTGAAACTTGCGTAGAGAGCAAGGAAAATAAAAAAGCTGATAGCTGATAGCTGACGGCTTTCTGCTATAACTTTCTACTCGCCTTCCACCTGTGCGCGATATTCTGTAGCGGATAAGGCATCATTTAAGTCATCCGCGTCGTTGATTCGCAGCTTCAAGAACCAACCTTCGCCGTAAGGGTCTTCTGATATCAGTTCGGGAGAGTTTATCATCGCCTCATTACGCTCAATGACAGTCCCCGAAAGGGGAGCATACATATCCTCAACGGCTTTGACTGATTCAATGCTGCCGAAGGTTTCACCTTTTTCTAAAGCATCACCCACCTCTGGCAGTTCCAGAAATACAATGTCCCCTAGTTGGTCAACAGCAAACTCGCTGATGCCAAGTGTCGCAATCTCACCATCAAGTCGTACATACTCGTGGGTATCTAGGTATTTCAAATCCTCTGGATACTCGAAGCCCATGTCACGTCCTCATTACACAGCAGAGCTAAGTTTACAACTTCCAAGAAGCCCCATATTTAAATTTAAGCTAACTGATTGTGACAAACCGTAGTGGTTAACTGAAATACGGTAGAGCTATCTTGACTTCACACTATGGATAAATCAACTCTCAGACAACTACTATTGGGTGAATTTACTATCAAACGGCTTGTGCGTTCTGTAATTTTTATCTACGCTTTCTTTTGCTTATACATCTTCTTCGTTGCAGATGGAAAGATTTTTTTGCCTCAACCCTCTAGCTATCAAGATACTCGTGAAATTCTCAAGCTGACGACGGCTGATCAGATCCAGCTTTCAGCGGTTTATCTACCCAATCCGGCATCTACTTACACAATTCTCTATATTCACGGTAATGCTGAGGATTTAGGCGACATTCAGCCAGTGCTGCAACAATTGCAAACAATTGGGTTTAGTGTGTTTGCTTACGATTATCGCGGCTATGGCACTAGCCAAGGTAAGCCCTCAGAACGCAATGCTTATCGAGATGTGGACACAGCGTATGAGTATTTAACTCAAAAATTGGGTGTGCTACCAGAGAGAATTGTTGTTTACGGACGCTCAGTTGGTGCAGGTTCGGCAGTGGATTTAGCCGCTCGAAAACCAGTTGCTGGTTTAATTATGGAAAGTGCATTTACTACGGCGTTTCGAGTGGTGGTGCCGATTCCGATTCTACCGTTTGATAAATTCCGCAATATCGATAAGATTAAAAGAGTAAATTGTCCAGTGTTGGTGATGCATGGCAGAGTTGATGAGGTTGTTCCCTTCCAACATGGACAACGACTATTTGCTGCGGCTTCTGAACCCAAGCTGGCGTTATGGATAGATGACGCGACTCACAATGATTTTATGTGGATGGCTGGGGAACGCTACGGGAAAACCTTGCAGGAATTTGTTGAGTTGATTGTGCGATCGCATCAGAGGAACGCATCCAAATGAGTATGAATCATGCGTGATGAGTGTTTTTTGCTCTGACTGAATCAACTAAATGAAATTTAACGCTGTGAGAGTGAGGAGTTGCAGCAAGGGTGTAAGCGACTCGCGATTTTCCATGATGTAAAAGTGTATGAACCAACTCCAAAAATAGAAAATCGGGGATTTTTCTGGTAGATCTTACTCTTCCTGTTATCTAGGTAGTTTGCGTGAGACTCTAGATAGTTCCAAGTTTTAGGAGCTAAATCTCTTATATCTTCAGTTGGTTCGCCAACAAATCTTTGAGTAACTAGCACATATCTGTCAGTAGTCTTAGTTCGATCTTGAGCAACATCAGAGCCTTTAATTAAAGGAAAAAGATAACTTTCTTCAATCTCAACACTCACATATCCCTCTTCTGTCACTCTCCGGTTTTTCCTATTATTAATATTTTCTACAAAGGAGGTGTATTAGGGAATACAGCGTTTGCCCATCTAATTTTGGCAATTTCCCTACTCGGATCAATTTCTATGAAGGAAAAAGTCTGCGATCGCCTACCATAGGTTAGTTCTAGACTTCAGCAATGGCAAAAGTTTTCGGAGAGTGACAGAAGAGGGATATAGCCTTTCTCGTAGTTATGAGGTACAATAACAACAATGAGCGAACTAGTTACGAATATTTTCCTGAGTCACCTTAAGCATGGCATTGGTGAGTCCATCAATTAAATCTTTGTAGGTTCTTGCTGCCGTCTTTCTCAAGATAGATTTAACTTTTGACCAGAAATTTTCAATGGGGGAAAATTCGGGAGAGTAAGGAGATAAATATAGGAGTTTTGCTCCCGCTTTTTCAATAACTTCTCTCACCATTTCTCCTTGATGTATTTTGGCATTATCCATAACAACACAAGCCTTATTCCAGAGTTTAGGAATTAATTTTTGTAGAATAAAAGCTTCAAATGTAACGCCATCCACCGCTCCATAAATATTGACTGATGCCAACACTTCTCGAACTGATAAAGCCGCAATCACAGAAATATTCCTTCCTCTTTTCTGGGGCTTTTTACCTCTAGCTCTTTTCCCTTTTAAAGCTCTGGCATAAAGCCTAACCATTGCTAGATTGATTCCTGACTCATCAAGGAAAATTAGGTCTTCCAGCCGGACATCTCGAATTTTTGACCAAAACTCGACTCGCTGTTCCTGTACTTTTTCTGCGGCGTAAAGAGTTTTTTTTTACACTGTAGTTTAATTTTTGTGTGATTCTTCCCATCGTGGCTCGACTGACTCTAACTTTGGTTTTCTCTTCGAGCAACTCACAGAGTTCTTCGAGCGTCGCATCATTATTAGTTTCGATGATTTCTACTAAATCGATTAATTGCTCTGGTTTGAGCTTAGGTTCAGGACTTCCTCCTTGAGGTTGGGGGCGAATATCTCCTGTTTCTTTATATTGTTTGAGTAATTTCTGAATAAAGCTTTTTGCAACGCAAAAACGTTGAGCGAGCTTCCTAATTGAGATACTTTCTTTTTCGTGGACTTCAATGATTTTCTGGCGAAATTCAATTGAATGAGGTTTCATGGCTGATTTCTATAATTGATAGGCTCGAATTATAATGTACCTCATAGACCTGAGAAAGGCTATAAATTGTGTGCAGAATATTGAGATTTGCAGAGCGAGTTTCACTGTTGTCTGTCTTGTTATAGACAAAAATAAGAAGTGAATGCCCAAGCCCCAAAATTTTTTGTCGTGCAGATTTGAAAGGGCAGGATGATTGAGGTTGCTTGATGCTTGTTACCTTGACATCAACAAGTAGTCCTGGAAAATCTATGCCACTTGCTGAATTACCCTCCACAAACTCGTATCGCCCCTTGAGATGAAGTCTGAACTTTTGTTCCAAATACGTCCCCACAGCTTTGCCGTCGGTGACACCGTACAGTAAGGGTTCTGGGTGCCGAGATTCGGCGGCTGAAAATAGTGCTGCTTCAGTACAAAGGGTTTCTACGGTCAAGGTTGACATGGTTACAGCAAAAGTCGCAAGTATCATATCGTAACCCTGAATTGTCGGTGTACCGCTACACACCTAGGGTGCGATCGCCTCAAAGCAGGTTTAGGCGAGTTATTTGGCTCGATAAGGAGAGCGATAAAACGGTTTCTTGACAACAACGGTTGGATAAGTTTTGCCTCGAATTTCCACGTCTAAAGACTGACCAATTTTAGAAAGAGCTGTGGGAACATAAGCAAGCGCGATCGCTTTTCCAAGTGTTGGTGATTGGGTTCCACTGGTCACTTCTCCAACCACTTGCCCTTCGGACAAGACGGGATAACCATGACGTGCAATGTGACGCCCTTGCATTTCTATCCCCACTAAGCGTTTTTCTACCCCAGTCGCTTTTTGCTGTTCTAACACTGAGCGTCCAATAAAGTCGCCTTTGCTGTCTAGGTGTACAACCCAACCCAAACCCGCTTCGAGAGGCGTTGTGGTTTCATCAATGTCTTGCCCATAAAGTGCCATTGCAGCTTCTAGCCGCAGCGTATCTCTAGCCCCCAAACCGCAGGGAGTAACACCAGCCTTATCGAGAGTTTGCCATAGTTCTATCCCAACATCAGGGTCTACCATCACCTCAAACCCATCCTCGCCAGTGTAGCCAGTCCTAGCGATAAACGCGGATTTACCCAGCAAGGTTGCCTCTAGGTGTTCAAAGGCTTTGACTGGGGTCAAATCTTCCTCAACCAAGCGCTGGAAATGTGAGTAGGCATGAGGCCCCTGAATCGCAACTAGCACTTTTTCCGCCGAGAGGTCGAGAAAATCAATTTCCGCTGATTCTATCTGAGCAAGTATCCAGGCTTTATCTCTCACTCTGGTAGAAGCATTCACAATCATCACACCCCGTTGCACACCAGCAGCATCCTCACCCTGGTAATAAAAGATGATGTCGTCGAGGATACCACCTTTGGGATTGAGCAAGACAGTGTATTGTGCTTGTCCGGGTTGCAACCGCCGCAAATCTGAAGGGACTAGGGGTTGGAGTTGTTCAACTAACTGTTTCCCCTGAAAGGCAAACTTTCCCATGTGAGAAATATCAAACATTCCGGCTGAAGTTCTCACCGACTCGTGTTCCTGTCCTATACCCAGGTATTGCACAGGCATCTCCCAACCTGAAAAAGCAGTTAGTCGCGCTTTTTGTTCTAGAGCAAGCGAGTAAAGGGGAGTACGAGCAAGAGCAATCGCAGTTTTCGGGTTTAATTCGTCTGACTTAGCCACAAGAAAGTTATTCAGTTGCAGTGAATCTTTCTATTCTACCGAGCAACGCTAACATCGCTGTTCCAAGATGCGATCGCACAAAGTCTCCCACAGCTTATTTAGCCAGCCTATATATTGACTATCTCTTGAGCTACCCAACTAATTCCAATTAAATAGACTAGAATCATTTACCTGCACTCTATAAGAACGACTTGCTAATTCCCGCCCTCATTTACATCACGGCTGTTTTAGCGGCTAACTATACAGCCACCTGGTTTCTTCCCCTGCCAATTTTTGGTCAAGTGGCAGTCGGGACATTTATCTTTGGCATTACCTTTACACAACGAGACCTTTTACACCAATTCGGTAGAAGGCGAGTGTACCAGGTCATTTTCCTGGCTGCTGTTCTTAGTGTTATTGAATCAGTGGTTCTGGGAGTACCCTACCGCATCATCATTGCCTCCTTCACTGCCATCCTAATTTCGGAAACAGCAGACACAGAGGTTTACCAACGACTCCTCAATCGCTCTTGGATGCTGAAAGTCGTTAGTTCTAACGCGGTAAGTATCCCCATAGACACGCTGATTTTTAACCTAATAGCCTTCTTGGGTGTATTTCTACCCCTGCAACTGCTAGGTATTATGTGGGGAGAGATTGTCGTAAAGACTCTCACAGGAGTTGTGGTGGGACTGATTACGGCAAGACAACGCCAAAACCCTCAACAAGGTTTGAGGTGAGAGGTTTGTTTTGTTGGGGATTGGAAAATTATGAGTCTTGCCAAATACTGAAACCAAGACCCGTCAATCATTTCCCGTCTGCCCTCTGCCTTTTGCTACAGCCAGGAAAAAATCCTTCAACCCCCTACCCAGCTTCATTACTGATAGCCGAAAGACAACTAATAATCTGTCGAGCAAAAAGCCTTGAGCCAATCCCTGTAGCAATTAAGAGAAAGCCAAAAATACTGCTGTAGCGAGAGTCTTCTAGCTGTAGGTGTAATTGTTGCTGCTCAGGATTTTGCAAAAATTGATTAATTTCATCAACCATTGCAACTTTCGCGTTTCGGTCAGTTGGCGAAGAATTCATTAAGGGAATTTCATCGGTTTGAGTGAGCAACACTACCTGATAGGCAACATGGTAACTTCGCGAGTGACGTTTCAATTCTGCGCTCAGCAGGTCTGCCAAGGCAATATCTTGTTGGTGGGGTGTAACAAAGCTTGAATTATCAAGCTTACAGGTGTTTTGTATCTTGAGTGTTGATGATGACGTTCCTTGACGCTGGCAACTCAAGGTTGAGACTCCCCCAAATCCCATAAAGGTTAGCCCAGTGATGTAAATAACGACACTAAAAACTAAAACACTGAGCGGTTGATTTTGTTGTTGGAGCTTAAGCTTTTTGAGGAAAATCATGAATCGGTTCCGGTGTCACCCAAGATACGGTGACAGACCACCAAAAATAAGGATAATGTCATTAGTTTTAATTACATCTACCTATATCCGTATTCCCTAATGGGGGCAGGTGGTCAGGAATTGTAAAGCAAGATTGTAAAGTAAGGCTGAAAAAGCGATCGCTTAATCAGAAAAACTTACCGCACAGTACAGTAGGCGTGGCATAGCGAGAGAAACACCCAACTGTGTTTCCCATCACTGCCGAGTCGTCAGTAAAACCTTGAAAATCAGCAACTAAACTCTTAAGCCCTCAAGCTTCCGCTCATGTGCAGCTACAATGAACGCCTCAAAAATACGCAAATGTAAAGGGTCAGCCGGGGAAAGTTCTGGATGCCACTGGAGAGCAAATCCCCACGGATGGTCTTCATGTTCCAGTGCTTCAATCACGCCATCAGGTGCTTTTGCAACGACACGCCAACCGAGTGGTGCAGTGCGTACCGCTTGATGATGCCAGGAAACCACAGATATCTCTGTTGTTCCAATCATGCTAGCGAGTTGACTGTCTGGCAGGATATGCACGCGATGTTCTGCTGGAATTAGCAATTCCTGTCGGTGCAGAATCGTTTCGCCAAACTCATCGGGGACGTGTTGCACCAAGTCACCACCACTTGCCACCATCAACACCTCTAAGCCTCGACAGATACCCAATACAGGTTTATCAGCCATGAGTGCAAGCTTAGCGAGTGCTAGTTCCGAAGCGTCTCGTTCTGAGTCTACGCCATAAACCTTCGGATGCGGCGCACCGTTGTAGGTTACTGGGTCTAGGTCACCTCCACCTGTGAAAACCAAACCATCGACAGCTTCCATAAGAACAGCCGGGTCAGGTTCGCCTGGTGGCAGGAGAATTGGCACACCCCCAGCACGTCGTACTGCATTGACATAACCTACTGGCGCATAGAAGTTCCCAGTTTCCTGCTGCTTGTAGGCTGTAATTCCAATTATTGGGCACACTAAAGGGGACTTCTGGGTTGCTAGGGCTGTTCCAGCCGTTGTTGTATTGAAGTTTCTAGACGAATTCAAGATTACGGACACCCTTTCAAGTTGTAGCTATCTATTGATAGTAATCATTCTTTAACCTGCTCAAGGAATCAGAGGTTACATTCCCACTACTTCTAGCGCTTGTGGCTTAGCGTAAGTTGCATTACCCGCCAAGGGTTCAAACCCCACAGCGAGTAGCAAAAGTCCATTAAAATGAACTGAATTTTTTGCACAGCAGTTGTCTAGTTCACTTAAGTGGAGTTTCGCTAAAAGCCTGTGGAATTAATTTCATTTTCTCGGCTTAAATCAACTCACACATTGAGCAAACGCAAGCGTAGTATCCAATTCTGAGTCCTTTTGCCATTCAATACTAAAGGCTCAAAGTTCACATTAAGCATATCGGCGTATCTACGCTAAGCTGAACAGCGTAATTATTTTTATTTTCTGGATTTTTATCCTGATACTGCTTTGGGAAGCCCGAATCAGAAATCAAACCTTCTGAAAAGGACATCCTCCAATGCGTATTTACTCTTCTTCCCTATTAGTCAGTCTGGCACTTACTGGGATAGCCATTAATTTACAAAGCGCTAACGCTTACTCAGCAAGTAGCTACCGCTCTGATTCTGGACAACAACAAACATTGACACAGGAATTGCAGGGAAAGGTTGACTGTAGCGATCGCACACAAAGTCCTCCACCTGGTTGTCCAAGAAGAGATACATAGTGGCTTCAGAAAATTGCAAGCCACTTTTTTTTTTGACTAGATACTACGAACTTGTTTCACCAACGATTATTTTTGAATCGCTACAACCTACCTCTTGATAAACTTTACAAGAGAGATATCGCTCTTTTGTCACTCTAGGTAGAGGAAAAGTGGAAATCGGTCTGCTTAATCCGTTGACAAGGAACAGTTTACAGTTAACTTTCACTCGTCAGTGCTTACACTTATTAAGGCGATCTATTGCCATGATTCTTGATGATTCTACCAGGACTGACAAAAGAAATCCCTTGGTTGGATGCAGCACTAATCATAACGGCTTCAACCACAGGTTTAGAAACGTCTTTTTCAGCTATCCACTCGACAATAAAGTTGGCTCCTGACCCACCACTAGTATCAGTTCTCTCTACAATAAAATCCATAGAAGCTAGAGGACTAAGTTCCACAGGACGTTCTAAATACTGCTTGATTAGTTTCCCTTCTGTATTGTAGTAACGCACGGAAGTAATAATGATGGGATTGCTCAAATCTGTATTACGAATACTAAGAGTAGCTGATAAATATAAAACTTCTTTCTGGTTCTCATAATAAATATGGGAATAGACAGGGACATAGATAGTTTGCCCCATTGCTATCTTGCTCTTGTCAGCCAACGTTACCACTTTAAGGTGGGGTTGAGTCAGCTGACCAGAATCAGATTGCGACTTCTGGGGAATCTCTCGTGAAGTGCAAGAGGCGAGAATAATAATCGCTAGGGTCGAATAGAAATATAAAGAAAGCTTCATCAGAGGTGATTTGTAGATTCCGGTAAACGGCTTCCCGTTGTTCCCTATTCATAGTCGTTGAGAAGAGTTTCTAGGCGGTTCCTGATGACTTGTATTTTAGACAAAACCAAAACCTTTTTCATCCGGCTTTAATTGTTCAAGCGCTGCGATAATATCATCACTGAGCGTTACCTTAAAGCTCACGAGGAGCATAGAGTCGTTAATCTATTAGCTGACTACAGGGTTTAAAGTTTATTTCAGGTGGTGCAAGAGATGCAGTGGTCTTTAGGGCAGTTGTTCATCGCAAATCTTAATAGCGCAAGCAACGATAGTCAGGGAGATGTTGCGGGATTAGTAACAATTCTGATTATTTTGTTGCTAGTTGCCACGGTGGTAGCCTTAGTGACGCAGCAGCTTCGTGTTCCCTACGTCACGGGTTTAGTGTTGGCAGGTTTGCCAATCACTGAGCTATTGTCTCGTCAAATTGGTTTAGATCCTTCCCTGGTTTTGAATCTTTTCCTACCAATTCTCATCTTTGAAGCTGGCATCAATACAGATGTTAGCCGTCTACGAAGCACATTTAAACCAATTGCCCTTCTGGCTGGTCCTGGGGCTGTACTCTCCTCTGCTATTATTGCCGTTCTATTGAAACTTGGGCTTGGACTGGATTGGATACCTGCTCTACTGGTAGGAGTAATCCTGGCAAACACTGATACGGTGTCAATGATTGCTGCCTTTAAGGAAATATCTGTACCCTCCCGGCTTTCTACAATCGTTGAAGGAGAAACCTTATTCAATGATGCCGCTGCCCTAGTGTCGTTCAACCTGATTTTGTCAGTGTATTCGACAGGTTCACTCACGATATTCGAGGGAATCCAACAACTGCTAATTGTTGCTGTAGGAGGCAGCCTCGTGGGGTTAATCTTGGGCTACTTGAGTATACCTATATTTATCCGTTTAAACGATCCCCTTAGTAGTCTCTTACTGACAGTTGCAGTTGCATTAGGAACGTTTCAGATTGGGCAATTTCTAGGTGTATCAGGTGCTGTGGCTGTAGTTGTGGCTGGATTAATTTTCGGCAACCTTGGGCTTTCTCGCAGCACGTCCGCTTCTAATCGGGTCACGTTGTTGAGCTTCTGGGAATATGCCGGTTTTGGTGTCAATACCTTTGTTTTTTTACTAATCGGCATAGAAATAGACCCGTTGACCCTTTGGAGGACTTTGCCTGCGGTACTGCTCGCCGTTTTGGCTTACCAGATTGGACGAGTAATCACCGTTTATCCCCTTTTAGCAGGGCTGCGTTGGGTTGACCGTCCGATTCCCCTGCGTTGGCAGCACGTTCTGTTCCTCGGTAATATCAAAGGCTCTCTGTCGATGGCTTTGGCGTTAAGTATCCCCCTCACGCTACCGGGTCGGGAAGGATTAATTGCCTTAGTGTATGGCTCTGTGTTGATCTCCTTAGTAGGACAGGGGCTGAGTTTACCTTGGCTGGTGAAACGCTTGAAGTTATCTCACTTTTCCGAGTCTCGCCAACAGATTGAGGAGTTGCAACTCCAACTAATTGCTTCCAAAGCTGCTCAGGATGAGTTAGATACACTCTTGAAATCAGGGGTTTTGCCAAAAGCTGTCTATGAAGAGATGCGGGCTTCCTACCAAGCGCGAGTCGCGACTTCTGAGAGAATCTTGCGCGACTTATTCAACCAGCGCTCAATCAAGTTACCAACGCTTGACGGAAAATTGAACCAACTGGATGCTATTCGTCGGCGACTCCTGTTGGCAGAAAAAGGGGCAGTGAATGATGCTCTACGCAAGCGCATCCTTTCAGAAGAGCGGGTGCAAGCGTATGTCAAAAACCTTAATGAACAACTTCTTGGGTTGGAAGATGACTAGTACAAAGCCCTAGAAAATCAATCATCTGATGCATCAACCCCGGCTTAGTGACGACCAGGATAGTTGAACCTGACTCAAGAACAGTACTGCCATTCGGAATCACTAGGTCAGCACATGAATGGCACTGATAGCCAATAATCAAAGAGCCAGTTGGAAATCGAGGGTCTTGACCCACTTGAGCCACTGTACGACCTGCCACATAGCAATTGCTTGGAACCGGAAGTTTTAAGACCTCTACCTGACCCTGCTCAAAGTGCATCATCGATTCAACTTCGGGATATTCAATCGCGTTCGCCATTGTGGAAACGGCTAAGTCAATCGTGCTGATGATGTGACTTGCCCCCGCAATGCGATAAGGTTCGGCAAAATCGCGTTCCCTCATGCGAACTACGATATGAGGGACACCATAGTGTTTAGCCAACATGACTAAGGATAAGTTCAAAGCATCATCTCTGAGGGTAGCCGCCACGGCATCAGCTTTTGGGATTCCGGCTTCAACCAGAACCGTTGTACTGACAGCACTGCCTTCAAATGCCATGACCCCCACTTTCTCGCGGGCATAATGGCAGGCGAGGGGGTCTGTATCAATGATGGCGACGGTATGCCCCATCTCCATTAACTGCTGTGCTAAACGTAGCCCCATCATTCCGGCACCACCGATTAATACATACATAGCTGACCTCTAATACCGTTATTTTGGATTGCACATCATATCATTACAAAAACAAAAATTTCAGGGTCACGGTACGTAGCCGTGGGAATTAGGGTGCATTTCCTAAAAGCCTTTAATGCTCTGTCTCTTGACTCGATGTATTATAAACTCGCCACTTCCGAACACCCCAACGGTCAAGAATCGGTTCGGCACGATGAATTTCATTCTTTGTGCCTTTTACCGTCACTAAATAAGCGCCTTTGGATACATCCTCGTTATATGATATGGCGGCTTCTTCGGGAAGGAACCAACCCCGTAGTGCGCCAACGAAACCGCCAGCGGCGGCACAGGCTCCACCCGCCAGAAAGACGGTGATAAGTGACTCGACTGCCAGCGCTAGTCCAAATCCAGGAACTAACAAGGCACCCATACCTGCAATTAAGGCAAGTAAACCTCCTGTCGTAGCACCGACGGCTGCACCGGCTGCCGCACCTCCAGCGGGAGTGAGCGGAAGTTTACTTATATCTGCATTGCTAAATGGCTCATCAGGAGCAGGACTTTTGGCGAGTACACAAATCTGATTCATTGGAAAGCCAGTATTTCTCAACTCGTCGAACGCCTGTATCGCCCTTTCACCACTGCGAAATACACCTATACCGTATTTAAGTTGATTGGAAACCATTTTGCTCTCAAAAAGTACTGATGAACTAGCAAGGCACTATGCACTATGTCCAGTGTTGAAAACAAAAGTGACGAGAAAGTGACAGCGACGAGCTTGCAGCGCTACTTGAGAGGCAACTCGATTTGAAAGGTTGAACCCTGCTCGACAGCGCTGGTAACGCTAATCTGACCACCATGAGCTTCAACAAGTTGTTTTGCGATCGCTAACCCTAAACCAAAACCCCCCGCTTGCCGCGATTGCTTTGTATCCACCCGATAGAACCGCTCAAAAATATGGGACAAATCGGCTTGAGGAATCCCAACACCACTGTCTGAAACTTGAATCACTGCCCAACGGGACTGGGTAAACAGACGCAACTGCACAGTACCCCCAGTTGATGTATATTTACAGGCATTACTAAGCAAATTCCCGACTGCCTGACGCAAAAGGTCTGGTTCTGCTTCCAATTCCACTGACTGCTGAGGTAAATCGCTCTTCAAACTCAGTTGTTTTTCGGCAGCTTGGGTGGTGTAAAAGTCTGCTAGCTGATGAAGCAAGCTAGTTAGGTTAACCTCTTTTAAGGATTCAGGGGCTAATCGTCCTGAATGACGAGCAAGAAGTAGTAGATTACTGACTAAGGTACTCATTGATTTGGCTGCCTCCACGATTTGCTCCAAGTGATTGCGTTGCTGCTCTTGCTCCAGAGGAACCAGCAACCCAACCTGAGCATTACTGAGAACTGCCGCTAAGGGAGTACGCAACTCATGAGAGGCATTAGACGTGAAGCGCTGGAGTTGATCGTAGCTGTTGCGAATTGGCTGCATCGCCAATCCTCCTAAAATCTGACCTGTAAGCCCAATCGTGCCTAAAGCCACAGGCACCAAGAGCGCTAATAATAGTAGGAAATCTCTTAGAGATTCTTGGATAGGAGTCATCAAGGTTGCAACCTGAAGATAACCAATTACTGACCCCGCTTGCTCGACAGGTAGCGTGACTTGACGCAGCCAAACTTCTGAAGGTATTGTCCCCATTGGCTCATTGGTGGTCTTGATGGTCTGAAATTCATCGACCGCTGTTAACTGCTCTGGGGGAGTTGTACCAAAAAATTGCACTAATTTCCTTTCGGTATCGTACCAACGCGCATACACTATGTCAGTAGTTAGTATCGGTGGATTACTCCCCAAAATTGGCACACTTTCCAGATTCACCTGCCACTGACCCTGGCGAACTTCAGACTCTACGCCCGCCGCCATCACGCGAGTTTTCGTGTAGAGCGATCGATCTAGTGCCTCTAGCTCGTCGGCAACTTCCTGGTAATAGACTATCCCGGCAAAGACAACCAGGATACTTCCCATCGAAAGAGTAAACCAACGAGCAAGATTGCGACGGCTCTGATTGAACATGGCTTTTAGCGTTAAGCGTTAAGCTCATCCCATAACTGAAGTACACGATATGCTCTTTGTCAGTTGTTAGTTGTCAATTGTTAATCGCTTTCCGCCGACACCTGACACCTACAGCTACTCAGGCGGACTGATGCAATATCCCCTGCCGTAGACCGTTTCAATCCAATCCGCCGCACCTACTACCTGTAAGCGCTGCCGCAGGCGACGTACTAGGGCAGTTATCGCGTTACTTTCAGGTTCTGTACCCCACTCCCATACAGCTTGTTCGATCTGGTCGCGAGTTAAGATTTGGCGGGGGTGACGCATGAGGTACTCTAGCAACTGAAATTCCTGGTTGGATAATTGGACAGTTGCCTGTCCTCGCTCAACCATAAGTTTGGTTAGGTGCAGTTGTAGATCGGCGAGGCAGAGAGTATCTCCTTGCCATACAGGAGAACGCCGTCCCAGCGCTCGTACCCGCGCCAAAAGTTCTACCATGTCTGTGGGTTTGACCAAATAATCATCCGCTCCAGCATCCAAGCCGGTTACTCTATCCGGAATGGCGTCTTTGGCAGTCAAAATTAGCACGGGTGAGGTTTTGCCAGCTTGCCGATACTGGCGACAGAGGCTTAATCCGCTAATTTCAGGCAACATCCAGTCCAGAATCAACAGGTCATACTCTTTTTGGGACAGGAGCCATTGAGCAGTTTCTCCATCTTCAACGCCATCGACAACGTATCCAGCTTGGGACAAAACCGTGTGGAGTGGTTTCAATTGTGCTGGGTCGTCTTCTACCAGTAATATCCGCATAAATTGCGTTTGTGAAACGTCTGTGCGGGACATTCGGCTTCCCTGTCTAGGATAGAGAGCTAGACTTAGCAGAACGTCTGTCTCCAGTAGGATTTTAGAGCGGCGATCGCTTTGTACTATACCTGTAGTCGCGATTGCCTACGGCACCAGCGAAGCTGATCGCAGTCACACAGCACAGTTTCTCGTGCAGGAGAAGGCTTTAGTTGAGTCGCCCTAAACCTGCTCAAATCGAGTCTCGCAGACAATCCAAAATCTAAAATTGATAATACTCGCGCATTGCATTAGGAAAGCTTATTGCTTTATGTCCTTACCTCGCTGGTTGAAATTCCTGCGTCCTCTGTGGCTAGAATTCTGGCTACCCTTACCCCTATTGGGAATTATCTTCTGGTTTGGAGGTAATGCTGTAACCAGTCAAGTATTAAGCCGTCCCTACAGCACAGTAAGCAAGCTGCAAGCGGATACACAACAAGAGGTGCAACTGTCACTCACTGTGCTAGTAATCAAAGCTGAAATTGAAAAGAATGAGGGAATTACTTCAGTCGAAGTTAAAACGGCAGACCCCGAACTCACAAGGTTGAAATTTGAGTTTCCGGTTACAGAAGTCAGCCAAGTGGAAGCAATGATTGCTCAAAAACTAGGATTGTCTCGTGAAGATGTCAATAAGTTAGTGCGATATCAGATGAAAAATTGATTCTGCACACCGCGAGGCAAAAACTCAATCAACCATCGACACTAACTTCACGAATCACTGCAAGTGTTTAAAACTTAGCTAGGAGTGTACTTCTTTAACGTCTCAATTACTCTCACTTTCTGGTCACATTTATTTCTCATGCTGGAAGTAGATGGAACTTTGAATAGCTAGATTAAAAGTTAATGCTTTTCATATGAGCGTTGCAGCGAAATATAACATGAGTTTTTATGTAATAGGGAAGATATAAATTCAAATTAGTTGTGAGATTCTAGAAGAATTGCAGTGTGTTTGTGATTAAAATTATGAGAAGTTTATTTCAGCCTGAAACATTGAATGAGCTTCCTTCACGTTCTCAAGAAAAAAGTAGGAGCTGTGAAGATATTTTAATTGTTGGTCAGCCGCTGCAAATCCCCTTAAAAAATTTAGCCCCTTCCGAGAATGTCATTGTCAGCCTCAAATCACAGGGAGAAATCGAACTTTACTCTGAGTCAAATCAACCCCTTGGTACACAAACGTTGATTCCTCTCAATGACGTTCCAACAATTACCCTTTTAGCAAGAACCTTTAGCGATCGCCAAAATGACCGCTCTTTAGAGATAACGTTTCAAGATGAGGCGGGTTATCAGCTAAGCCAAGTTCAACTTAAGCTAACTTGTCTTCGGATTTGTTTAGATGTGGATGCAGATCGAGATGGGATTGTTGACGACAATAATCCTCAAAAAGGAGATTGGCAATGGGGGATTAATGGTCATGGTGCAATCCTAATCGTCAACACCGATCGCGACCAGGTTCATTCTGATAATCAATATGATAGGAAGATTAAAGGACTGCTGGATCTAAAAGATTCGAGTTTTATGATTGTTCGTAGAGCTGGCTTAAGAAATCTACCCTCTGGATGCGAGATTCACTTGTCAGTTAGCGAAAACACTGCCAAACGAATTTGCATTTATGACGAACTGGATAAAAGTGGCTATGAATTAATTAGTCCGAAGAGAACAAAAGCACAAATTAGAGGTACAGATCAGGATATTCTCCTGGCTATAAGGGGATTAAGCTATCCCGACATTGATTTTGATGGACGGGTTGAGATTACTTTAAATCTTGTGAAAGATGGAGAAACCCTCTACAGCGATCGCGTCGTTTTTCGAGTCGCTCCCTGGATGATGACTCCGAATACCTTATCTCCAATCACTGTGTTTGTTTCTCGCTTATCGAAGGGAAAGAACGAAGACTTCATTGAGGATCTGAGGAAAGTTGTTGCTAAAGCCAACGCGCAACTCGATCCGGTTCCTTATGAGTATCATAAAGACGATCCTTGGATGCGAGATGAAATTGAAATTGGATATACTCAAGCGCCTGGAAAATTCATTCACGTCGTCCTGGATTCGCCTCGCGATCGCGGACTAGATCACCTGACCAACCGCCAACTCATAGGCAGTGACTTTGGGTATGTGATTCGCAAAAGCCGCCATTCAGTCACCAAATTAGACTCTTTTGGAAATTTAGAAGTTTCTCCGCCAGTAACCGTAAAAGGGGTAAATTATCCCTTCGGTCGTCTGCTATTTGGAGGAACTCGCCCAGAAATTATTCCAGAACCGCGCCGAAAGTTAAAAGTCTTGCGAGATTTTTTCTTTGCTCAAAAAATCCAAGCCCCTTTTGAAATCTTTTCAGATTGGCTGAGTGTCGGGCATATTGACGAATTTATGAACTTCGTCTCTGCTCCTAATCCTAAAGGATTCAAACTAATTCTCGCCAGCCCTAATAAGTGTTACGACCTTCTTACAGCGTTACGAAGCGAAGGACATTCTCAGGCATTGTTGCGGCAGGGCAAACAAATTGACGATAAACCTGCTGATATTAGCGTGGCAGACGTGCTTGAAAATGAAACCTTAGCTCGCCAAAACCAACGCTTTCAGGAACACATTAGTTGGAACCGAGAGGTTTTGAAACAGGAATTAGATTTAGGTGAAGAAGATATTATCGACTTGCCTGCTTTGTTTGAAGCGGATGACGATGGACGAGCAAAAAGTTTTTTCCCAAACATGGTCAATATGCTCGTTCTCAAGCAGCATCTTGCAATTCCCAAACCCTTTGGCCCCCAGGTTGATGCTCAATGCCAATTTGAAGCTTATGTCAAAGGGGTTTTAGAACCTTTGGGTTTAGTCTGTCACTTTATCGATGATTGGGATACTTATTTTCGAGATGGTGGGGAAATTCATTGTGGCACTAACACGAGCCGACAACCTTTTACTCAAAAATGGTGGGAAATTGAACCGATGTTCCTCGAATAATAGCTTTTGCAGATGAGTCATGGCGATTATTGATCCAGAGTACTCAACGCCAGCCGCCTAACAACTTGCTTGGAGCATTAGAATCCCCCGTACTTTTAGCCGGGGGAGAAGTCAAGCCTGATACAGATTTCGATGGAGTTGATCAACTTCTTCCAAGGCTCTTTCAATTCCTCCTTCCGCAATACCCCTAACGTAGTTAATTTTTATTTCTTCTAACATATCTACAAGTAAGGATTCAAATTCCTGACGGTTATGCTTCTTTTGCAACTCCGTCTCCAGCGCATCTCTGAAATTGCCCATTAAACGAGCAGTAAGTTCTGCTCCGACTGGGTCTTCAAGCGCCTTGACTAGGTTGCTGTAGACTGTATGAGATAGATTGTGAGCTAAAGTCTCCGTTAACTGGCTGGGTAAGTGATTCAAACCCGGTATATTCTGGATTTGTTGGTAAACAGTAGCTTGGCTGAGAGTACTTTCCAGGCTGTGATGTACTAAAGCTTCTATATCTGGCTGGACTTGGGGGAGAACCTCATACACACTGACGTTAACTAGGCGAGTGGCGATCGCTTTTACCTCATTCGTATTATTAACCTGAACATAGGGTTTGCGAGACTCCGGATGAAACAACCAGCGTGTCACTTCACCCTTTTGAACCGACTCTTGCATTTGGTCAATCACCTGAACGCCTATAATTTCAGCGATTTCTTCAGCAAAACTGATCGCAAAGTCATAATTAAGTTGCTTCCGGAACGGTTCCAAATCTAACAACTTAGTTTGATAGAGACGAAGTGTTACTGGGAGAACTCGCAACCATCGTCCAAAGGGAAGCACTAAGAAAAGGTCATACCACCGCCGTAGTATCGCTTCTAACCAATTTAACTCTGGTTTGCGGCGACTGCTATAGTAGGTTCGCGCTAAAATTTCCAGGGTGAATAGGATAATAAAGGGTAAGTCAATTAACCAGAAATAATCGACAAAGCCGCCAAATCTTCCAATATCTCGATAGTAATTCCTCCCAATTAGAGGTCTAATTTCTGTGTTAAAAAATTCGATGTTTTGCTGCCAACCCGTATTAGATAGATACGGTTGGCTCCAAAAGGTAGTAAAGGCATCACGACCATAGTTTTCACCGACACGAGTCCGCATTTCGTGTTGAATTTTTTCTAGGGTGCTGCTTTTATCCGCTCCTTGAAATGGATTGTCTTCAACTAATCGATTACTCAGTCCTCGTAATTCCTCTAGTAATTCTTCTGACTGAGGCGACTGCAATCCTGCTTGCAAAACTTGTTCTTCCAGTGCGTTTACGCTGTTGAGATAGTTTTGCGTTTCTGGGTGGGGTTCAATCCCTTTAACTGGGTCGTAAAGTTGGGTTAGGCTGGGGACAACATCTAGATAGAAGTCACGTAAGGTTACATAGCTCATGTCAAAAAAGACTAGAACTAAGTTCACTACGGCAAGGATGGCAATTAGGCGTTCAAACCACGACGTTCTGAGTTCAGAGTTAGAGGTTTTTCTTATTGCCAGTTTTGATGACATATCTGTAAAAATTGAGCTATTTTTACTCGAAAATTAAGTAGTTTTAAATGAATGGAGGAGAAAGCTTTTCTAGCTGACTCCCTACTTCCCACTCACCACTCATTATTTTTCCTTCAAGTAGGGTTAGCAGGGGGTAAGATGACTGTAGGAGAGCTAACCTAGGTGAGTAAGACACAAGCCAGTATTGCCAAAATAAATAGTGCAATGCGGCGTGAAAGAGTCACGGCTCATGGTACTTGGAGAAATTTAACATTATCCTCTGTTATTTTTTGAGGAGTTGGGCGGCTTTGCACCCAGGCAAAAAGAGCGGCGGTACCGACTAGGATTAGGGTAATAATTCCGACCAATTGAAGCATAATACTGTAACGCATAAACCTCCTAGTTTGAGATAAATTTATTTAAGGTTTTTCCTGTTCAGCTTGCGCCTTCAAAGCCTGGTTCATCTCTGCAAAGCCGCGCGTTGTCTCGCTATCCAATTTGTCGGCAAATAGTGGAACCAGCGAACCTTGGAAAATTTCCCTTTGTACAAAACGCACGCAATTTTCGCCTAAGGGTTCGATGATGAAGATATGTTCACCATCAAAGAGTCCCGGCATGAGAAAATGCCCCAGCCAACGCAACTCACGGTTTGGTTCGGCTTTGAGAATCGTCGGTCGAAATGTCATAGCCTCTGCACCCGAAGGCTGTATATAAACTTTGAGCCGTTCCCCTTCTTTAACCTGTCCAGTGACTCGACGGATAAACGGATTCCACTTTGGAAAGCTGGTAAAGTCGGTGAGTAGTTTCCAGACTCGTTCAGCCGATGCTTGAATTTCAATTTCAGAGTGAAGTTCTTTCATTACTGTTTGAGCGTTTTCAACGAACTGCATTGAGTTAAACAAGGTTGAAGTGTTCCATGTGAACGTTGGTAACGGGTACTCCCAAGTCATGCAAAGTAGCTTCTACCTGATCCATCATTTTTGGGGCGGCACAGATGAAGTAATTACGGGTGGCTCGATGGATGGGGATGTAGCGTTCTAGGAGTTCCTTGTCAACGTAACCTGTTTCCCCTGACCAATCTTCCGGTGGTTTTCTCAAAACGTGGATAATGGTGAGGTCTATTTGGTCTTTGAGGGTATCAAGTTCTTCGCGAAAGGTTACGTCTTCCCAAGATTTACTAGCGTAGATGAGAAGGAACGGACGGTCATCTTTGCGATCGCAAGCAGTAACGAGCATACTCATCATAGGGGTGATGCCGATACCGCCAGCAATCAGGACAAATCCCGCCGAATCCCAATAGCGATCTGTGGTAAACACGCCATAAGGGCCATCGAGGAAGGCTTTAGTGCCGGGTTTTACGTCCTTGATACTGTTGGTGAAATCCCCCAAAGCCTTGATACTAAACTCCAAGCGTTCCGGAGAATCGCCACTTGATGACATGGAAAAGGGGTGTTCTCGCATCCGAAACGGGGAGATGTCGAGGGTAATCCAGGCAAATTGACCGGGTTGAAACCGCATTCCCTCATATACAATCGGTCGCAATGCCAATGTCCATACGTTGCCTCGTTGGGGAATTACCTCTTCTACGAGGTAGGGCTTTTTGAGCATAAACCAAGGCTTGACAAGGCGGACGTAAATGAGAAGCCAGAGTGCGGTAAGCGCGATCGCACTCCAGAGAACCCCCTTCCAAAACAGTCCCAGATAGTTGCTAACCCCCAAAGCGTGTGCCAAACCCAAGGCAACTGCAGACACGGCAAAAATGCCATGAGCGGTACGCCAAGGTTCATAGGGAATATTAAGCTGCTTGCGCCAGATGGAGGTGACGACGAGCAATATCAGCGCTAACGTCCCCAAGACTGCAAATCTAGCCCTCCAAGGCGCTTCCAAGAAATTCAACAGTTGCAGCGTCTCAGGCTCAGTGACGAACAAAATCAAGGGATGAATCAGGATGAGACTGAAAGCTACTAGAGAGATGTAGCGGTGAAACTGGAGAATGATATCAACTCCATAGGAGGCTTCGATGCGATTGATGCGAGCAGTCAAGGCAAATTGAAGCGCCATCATTGCCAAACCAATGAAACCGAGAGCAACAGAGAACTCAGTCCAGAAACTCCTACCTTCAGGTACGTGGTGCAAGAGCAGAACAAGCAGGGGTAAAAGCGTAATGAAAAGATACGTCCCGATCCAAAATGCTGCTACTGCTACTGGGCTTCTCACCAATAGACTTTGCATAAGAAACCCCCTTCTAAGTACCCTGATTCAATGAAAGTTGCGATCGCCTGTTGACTTCGTTCCAATTTACAACATTCCACCAGTTAGTCAAATACTCGGCGCGACGATTTTGGTATTTCAGGTAGTAAGCATGTTCCCATACGTCATTGCCCATAATCGGATAAAACTCTTCCATAATTGGGTTATCCTGATTCGGTGTAGTTGTAATTTGAAGTTGACCTTGCTTGTTACGGACTAACCAAACCCAACCACTGCCAAAACGATCACCACATGCTTCGTTAAATTGCTGTTTAAATTGCTCGAAACTGCCGAATGTTTTGTTGATTTCCTCAGCGAGAGAATCCGTTGGCTGACCGCCCCCCTGAGAACTCATAATTTGCCAGAACATAGTATGGTTGAGGTGACCGCCAGCATTGTTGCGTACTGTTGTGCGAATCTCTTCAGGTACACTGTTCAAATCTTGTAGGAGCGATTCAACACTTCTGTTTTGCAAATTGGGAGACTTTTGCAACGCTTCGTTCAAATTTTTGACGTAAGCTGCATGGTGGTTATCGTGATGCAATCTCATCGTTTGAGCATCAATATGTGGCTCTAGCGCCGCATAGTCGTAGGGTAATGGCGGTAGCTGAGCAGGTGTTGCAGTACCCTGAGCTACAAGTGTAGTAGCAGTAGGCGTAACAGCGGTGGGTGATGACTGTACTTGCGGCGTTGCTTGACAAGAGATTAGCAAAAATAAAAAAGCCATCCCCAAGAAAAGGAAACGTATTTGTCGCTGTAATTTTTTTTTCATATACGTTGACCTCAAGAGCAACATTTAAACCTCTAAATGAAGTGCGACGGTGTACAGAACTGCTATTAGAGTTCAAGCAAATTTATCGGTCACCTCATCAGAGTTTTCATCTGTTTTCAGCATGATAAATAAATGTGACTAGAATGTGATAGGCAAGTCAAGGGTCGAAAATTTAAACGCCATCGATAAGTTTAATAACTTCTTGATATCGCTTTACAAGTGGTATCAATAACCCTCAATTACTCTCTTTATCATCAGCAGTTAGACATTTGTAGTCTGCGGCGGCATCGATGACCAGCCACGCCGACAAACTGGCTCCTACAGTTGACACAAAAAACTTGCCGTTAACTCCCTAGGAAAAATGGTGTACGTCCGAAAAAATTGCCCTAACTCTTGGGGACTCAAACTAACTTCGTGCAAAAACACTAGGAGGTTGATAGCAATCAGCGCCTAGGTGATGTATGAGATGATTGTGGTCGGATTATTGTCATGCAGGGGAACCACAATCACCTTTCCTTTTGATCTAAAAGTCGGAAAAGATTGCTTAAGAGAGCGATCGCTGCTGGTACACTCACCTCAAATTGTCTGGAACATTCTCAGGAACAACCCAGTGATAAATCGTGTGCTGACGAGTCGGTCCTTGCACCTGTTCTACGCGAGCGGGTTCCCATTCCCCCATGTCGAAGTCATGCGATACGATGCGAGTACCAGGTTTAAGTTCTTGGAGCAGCTTGGGTCGGAGCTTTAAGTTCACATCAGGTAGCAAGTAAAGCGTTACCACTGTTGCATCACTTAAATCAGTTTGGAAAAGGTCTTGTTGTACAAACTCCACACGGTCAGCAACGTTTGCTGCTTGAGCGTTTGCTTGACTTTGCTGGACAAGCTCAGGATTAATGTCGATACCAGTGCCACGAGTGCCATGTTTTTGTGCGGCTGTAATAACAATTCGTCCATCACCACTGCCGAGGTCGTAGAGAATATCATCACCCGTTACGTTAGCAAGTTCGAGCATTCGGGCAACAACTTCATTCGGCGTTGGCACATAAGGCACATCAGGCTTACTTTCTTGCGCTTGCACAGTGGGTGTGGGTTGCTGAGTTTGAGGAGTAGTTTGACTGGTTTGAACTTCATCGAATTTGCGTTGTTGAACACACCCGGCAAACACAACGCTACTAACACTCATACTTGCAATCAGCAATCTCATAATTCGTTTTAACTGCATGATACATTTCTCCTATTGATACGTTTGATTCAAGATTTCCGATGACGAGACAAGAACAACAGTGGTAAGCCAGCAGCAACCACTGCCACCCCCACAAGTGATCCAACGCCTGTATAGGCAAGGCTGGAGTAAAGTAGATAACCACAGATGAAGCAAAAGAGGATTGGTGTTAGGGGATAGAAAGGAACTCGGAACGGTCGAGGCACTTCTGGTTCCCGCATCCGCAACACAAACAGCGACACACCTGTTAGCAGGAAAAATAACCAGAAGATGGGGGCGGTGTAGTCCACCATCGTCTCAAAGCCTCGGCGCGTCAGAGTTCCCATTAATATCAGTGCTAAAGCTATTGCACCCTGTACGAGCAAGGCATAGGTTGGCGTCTTGGTGCGATGATGCCAGCGTCCCAGGAAGGAAAACAGTGAAAAGTCCTTGCCTAGTGCGTAGTTGGTGCGTGCTCCCGTGAAAATGGTGGCATTGATTGCGCCCAAGGTGGAAACAGCCACAAGGAAACTGATAAACCAGGCACCCGGTTCGCCAACTGCACGACGCATCAAATCGGCAGCAACGGCTTCTGAAGCTGCCATCTGGGCTAACCCTAACCCCTTGATATAGGCGAGGTTTATGCCTAAGTAAATTACGGTGATAATGCCAAGACTCCAAAGAAGCGATCGCACCATGTTACGTTCTAGATGGCGTAACTCAGCCGAAATATAAGCCGCTTCATTCCAGCCACCATAAGACAGCAGCACGAAAATCATTGCCATCCCCAACGTCCCTTGAGATGTCGGTTCAGCAGGCACTTCCGGCACGGAAGGTGAAGCAAAAGCTAAACCAACGATGACAACCAACACCAAGCCAAGGACTTTCGCCACTGTCAACCAATTCTGCGTCTGTTTCCCTTGCTGAACACCGATAATGTTTAACGCGGTCAAAATGACAAGAGCAAGTGCCGCGTAAAGGGATGCAGAATAGTTACCAAGGCGCAATAACTGCGAGGCATAATCCCCAAACACGAACGCCAAAAGTGCGATTGAGCCAGTTTGAATAACCGCCATTCGCGCCCAAGCAAATAGAAAGGCAACGGAATTGCCAAAGGCACGCTTCAGGTAATAGTAATTGCCCCCGGTATGGGGATACGCCGTCGCCAATTCTGCGTAGCACAAAGCGCCAACCAATGACATCCCGCCGCCCAACAACCAAATCAGCAGTGCGGCTCCTGCACTCCCGACATTGGCAGCAACAAGGGCTGGTGTCTCGAAAATGCCTGCCCCGATAACAATTCCGACAATTAGGGCAATGGCATCTTTAAATGCCAGGGTTGGCTTTGGTGCTGCCGTCCGATTTGCCACTAAAGTTGGCTTTGATAAGTAGTTTCCATGTTTGCTCACGTTAGATTATCTCAGTTGAGTTTGCTAAACGGACAGCGTGAAGCGAAGCTATCCCGTTCCCCATTGGACGTAGCCCTTCTCGAAGAGTAGGGGTTCCCAAAGGGTAGGGAATCGCCTGACCAATTCCAGAAGTTACGCCAGCAATCAGGGCGTTTTTGCCTTTCAAACCATTCATCACACTAAACCCTGATTTTCAGCAATTAAAAGCGTTGCTTGTAGTGTTTCCACTTCTAAGCGGATGGCATAAAGACAAGATTTTGCTGCTATTCACTTGAAATAACAATCACAAAGCTCCTAGCAACCTAAAGATTAAAGAGTTAATGATAGTTAGGGCAATTGAGCCAATCAAAGCGCTCCAGAATCCCCAACGCAAACGAAACCCTGGCACCAACCAAGCCGCTAGCCCAAAAATAATTGCGTTTAGGACAAAGAGAAATAAACCAAAGGTCAAAAGAATGAACGGAAACGTAAAAAAGCCCAGTATTGGTCTTAAGAGGGCATTTAAAATCCCAAAAACTGCGGCTGAAATTGCGGCTTTGCCAAAACTGTCAATTTCAACTCCGATTGGCAATCGGGAAATAATTAAAAAGCTGATAGTCGTGATTAACCAAGTAATAAGAATTCCAGTCATCAGAAAGCTCCTCCTCTCCAATCGTTTTGGTTCAGGGTTAGTCAGTCATGAAAGCACAGATGAAGTGTAGCTCGTGCTGGAACCGTCACCTGTAAAGTTCGATGGGTATGAGTGTTGAGCTACACCCAAGTGCGCTGTGAGCCATACCCACAACTTGGTGCTTAAGCGAAGCAGCTCACCAATTTATCGGTCACCTCAAAAGTACTTTCCATCTATTTCCAGCATCAGGAACAAATGTGACGAGAAAGTGATAGCGATGCCATCCATAACAGGGAGAAGGGAGACTTTAAAGTTTCTTTGGCTCGTTGGATGTGCCGAGGCACACTGCATCATCCTTTCCGAGTTTTGAATTTGTTGGTTCAAGTTAAAGCCTAGAGGGACTCGCATCTTCCTAATGGAAGAGGGAGTGGTTTCGATCTGACTCAATAACTCTATCAATAGTCAAATTTAGAACTAGTAAATCTGTATAACTCCTCGATATCACTTTCTCGTCACATTTGCTTTCGATACTGAAAAAATAAGGGGCGCAAATAGCCAACAGAATAGCAATAGAGATAGAACTCTCTCAGTTCTTTAGAGACCATTGCCCTTGAATTTTTCGCGATTCTTTAAGTTTTGATACACAGTTCACTAAGGATTAACTATGAATACACTTCTTTTCAAACAGACTTCATTTTTACTAAGCCTCGCTGCTGTAACCGTTGTTTCGAGTGGGCTTAAAGCTCAAGCTCAGAACACCGACTTCACTGCTACTGATGTAAACGCAGAGCAAACTTTAGACACTACAGCTCGAATGTCTTCTTCTGCTCGGATACCTGAGTCTTCAGCTTCTCCAATTCCGGAGACCAGCTCTAAAACCACAGATGCTGTGGTAGCTCAAGCTGGGGGTACTACTCCGCCCTTGAGAGCTACTCGCTCTGGACCAAGCTATGTCGGAGTTGGCGGTAACATTGGATTTCGTGGCGATACTCGATTAAGCGAAGGTAGTACTAATGTGTTTGGCAAAGTCGGGCTGACAAACACATTATCTGCCAGACCCTCTGCTTTGGTTGGTAGCAATCCAGCTTTTCTGCTGCCAGTAACTTTAGACTTTGCACCGAGGCAAACTCTTGGATTGAGGGCAGCTCCTTATGTTGGAGGCGGCGTGGCGATTTCAACAGCCAGAGATAGCACTATCGGTCCACTGCTGACTGGTGGTGTAGATGTGCCTGTATCACGTCGAGTTACGGCAACTGCTGGCATGAATGTCGGTTTTATCGATCGCACTGATGTAGGGTTGTTACTAGGAGTTGGCTACAACTACTAAGGTGTCTCAAACTGGGCTATTTCAACCTCAGTGGAGTGAGAGTGTTTGAAAAGTCCAAGCAAACAACATATATCCAGAGGCAAAGCATTCGAGTAACCGTTTTTCGGCAGGAGTTGATTTATCGAATGCTTCGCCCTTGTCGGATAGCAACACTACTTTTTAAACACGCTTTGAAGGAAAGCTTGGTACTTGATGGGTGAGGAGCAACTAATAGCTCAAGTTGCATAGCGGGATGCATTCGTTGGAGCGATTATCACAGCCGTTCTATGGCTCACCCAAAATTGATTAATTGAGGAGGACTCATACTCAATGAACCCGAACAAAAAAGAAGTGGTAACTTTACAAGAAGCTAAGCTAGCTGAAGGAAAATCTAATGAGATTAACTCCGCTACTGAAGGAATAGTCACGGAAGGAATACTATTAGTTCCTTTTGTTGCCCTTCTATGTTGGTTAATTCTTTCCATTAGGGCGTTAAAAGCGTTGAAGGCTGTGCAAAATAAAACGGCTATTCCTCTAAATTGCAACAATAATTTTCCCTGCAAAAAATGCTATTTTTTTTTAAATAACCATTATCTTAAGTGTGCCATTCACCCTTCTGTCGTTCTAACCGAACAAGCGAGTAACTGCCCAGACTACTGTTCTCAAAAGGACAAGATTTCCTGAGAAAGAACGCAAAAATAAACTATCTGAAGCGATCGCTTTCCACAGGCATTGAATTTTGCAAACAAGCAGGAATTACATTCAAAAATGGTCAAGCGATCCTTTCTTCAGCTCGTTCTAGCTAGACCAATTAATCGCCGATGACATCAGCCATACTACTGAGCAAGATATTCTCAGCTTGGCGCGAGTCGAGACAGATAGGCTGCACAACAATTGGCACGTCCGATTTAATCGTAATAATGTAGTCAGTATCGCGAGCAAAAGGCTCGGTGTCAGTCATCTCCTTGAAGCGCACATTCAAAGTGCCTTGTGCCGGAACAACCACTCTACAAGGACCGACGGTTTCCTCTTTGCTAAAGACAATCTTGATTTCAACTTGTGCCTCGCATTCTGAGGTGTTGATAAGACAGGCGGTTTCATGGCTGGTACACTGTGGTTCTAAGTCGTTATTTTCAGCGAGGATGTAGCCTCCCGCCTGAAGGTAGCAACTCCGTTCCCTGTAGGGATTAAAGCTTAGGCGCTTCGCCCAGTATATTTGTCCAATTGAATGATTCATAAAACATTTCCTTTTATCTGTTAGCGAGTTGTTGACCGGAGTGTTTCACAATAGTGCTTCTCCTGAGCCTACTATCTCCAGTGTTGACAACAAATGTGATAGGAAAGTGACACCATTCTCAATGATTTATCTCAATGCAATTTTCCGCAGACTCGTAGGTTTAGTGATGAAAAAATAGCGCTTTCTATCTTTTGGTAGATGTATCAATCAAGGGAAATCAGGGTACATGAAAGTAAAGGTAGGCTAGTTTTCTCAACCGTAACCCAGAATTTAGACAACTAAAGCTGACTCAATTTTGCTGAGTTACTGATATGTACCTTGAGCGAGGAAGGTTATAAAAAAAACAGCTCTGGGTCGCTAATCACTTGGGTTTGAATGCCTAACTTGTTGAACTATTTGACCACCCTAATAATTCAGGAAGAAACGATTATGAACATTATTGCTTGGATCGTTTTAGGACTGCTCGCGGGAGCGATCGCCAAATTAATTTATCCAGGTCGTCAAGGCGGCGGTATTCTCTTGACAATGGCGTTAGGTGTTGTTGGAGCCTTTATGGGCGGCACTTTGATGACATTAATAGACACAGGAACTTTACAAATAACAGCGACAGCCCTAAGTATTCCGGGTGTCTTCGTCGCCATTTTCGGGTCGCTTATTGCGATTTGGCTTTGGTACACCTTAGCTGGTCGGGCAGCTTAGAGAAATGTCTTACTTTTTACAACGATCACAGTGTTTTATCGTAGGTTTATTCACACTCTTGGGTGTGTTTTACGGTAGCCCTCGTGCGGATGCTGCTGACTCGGTAGTGTTGAAGTATCGTTTTCTGCGGGAGACAGTTTCGGTACCTGAACTAACAACGTTTGCCGAAACAGGTGAACTTTCAAGTTCGCTGCGAGCTTATCTAAGAATGGCTGGCAGAGAACCGGAGGAGTTGCGGCGCACGCTCACACAAGAGGTGCAAGTCGATCCTATTTTGCTATACCGGGTACTCAATAGCGCCCCAGGAGAATTACTGCTAGATCGAGTCAGTCAGGTAATTCATACTCCTACTAATCGAGCTAACCGACAGTCTTTACGAGCCGCTTTAGTGAGTTCTGCTTTGCCTGATGGGAACATTACCTTGATTGAAACGCTGCAAAACTACCCAACCCCAGAAGTTCATGTTGAGGGCGAGCGCCTTGTTGAAGTTGTTCGGAACATTAACCGAGTGCTTGGCCGTCTGCCAGATATCCGACTTTGACCAAGTTCAAACTGCCGCTTAAAAGACATACTGACTTATCGCTGTCATTTTCTAGTCACATTGGTTGCTAATATTGAAGGAAGCTTCAAAGGGCTGACTGTGACAGCGACAATTTCTGCATTAAAACTGTGAATTTAGGTCGATATATAGGCTTACTAGCCTTAATCCTTTCTTTGTATATTCTCTGGCAGATTCGCCAGATACTTTTGCTTTTCTTTACAGCAGTAGTCTTGGCAACGGCATTGAATCAGCTCGTTCAACAACTTCAACGCTTGGGTGTTCGGCGTGGCTGGTCTGTCTTTCTGAGTCTGAACATCTTATTCGGTATTTTTATTATATTTTTCTGGCTGATTGTGCCACCTTTTGTTGAGCAGTTTCAAGAACTCGTTAAGTTACTCCCAAAAGGATTGCAAGCCATCCAAAATACCGTGAATTGGTTAGAAGATCGCTTCCTCGGTACTGATTTTCCTAATTTTGATGCGCTAGACAACCTCATCCAACAGATTCAGCCACTTGCCACTCAAGTAATGGAACATTCTATCGGATTATTTTCTACTTCTATTACAGCTATTATTCAGCTTGTACTGGTATTAGTTCTAAGCCTCATGCTGTTGGTCAATCCCCAGCCATACCGCCAGTCATTTATTCGATTATTTCCCTCATTTTATCGACAACGAGTTAGCGAAATTTTAGAGCGTTGTAAAGTGGCTCTAGGTAGTTGGACTGTTGGGGTTTTAATTGAAATGGTTTTTATCGCGGCATTGAGCGGTATTGGCTTATGGATTTTGCAAGTTCCCTTGGCACTAGCCCATGCTATTTTAGCCGGATTACTCAACGTTATTCCGAATATTGGTCCAACATTAAGCGTGGTTTTACCAATGGCGATCGCTGTAATAGACGCTCCTTGGAAAGCCGTTGCTGTTTTAATTTTATATATTGTGATTCAGCAAATTGAGAGCTATTGGTTAACACCTACCATCATGGCAAAACAGGTGTCGCTGTTACCTGCTATGACTCTGACTTCTCAAATTTTCTTTGCCAGCTTTTTTGGAGCCTTAGGATTATTAATGGCACTCCCACTGACTGTGGTGGCTAAGACTTGGCTAGAGGAAGTTTTAGTTAAAGATGTTTTAGACAAGTGGAATTACCCTAAGCCCCAACCTGAAAATCAGTAGCATGAATAGGTAGGGTATCTGGAGAAGGTTGTGCTAGGAAATATTAGAAACCGCTTCAAGGATTTCAGAAGGAGAAAGGCTCAACCAACCCAGCTAGAGCAGCTATAAACTGAGTTGTTTGCAGAATCAACTCCAGACTTAGCCTATCTGATTTAAATTTTGGTAGGTGGCTCACTCATCTTCATACTTAAAATAACGATGAAACCCATTCTTTTCTTCGGGAGGCTTAAGGAAAGCCTCCTGTCAAGATTAAAGGGCAATGTGATTATCACTTTTTAATCACATTTGTTTCCGACAGTGGATAAATGTAGAAACTTCCATAATGGTATAACTCCCCATTTAATAAGCATTGGTTTTTAATTCACCTGTTAGGAATAAGTCTTGGAGCCAACAACATGACAGCAACAGCACAAGAAAAATTGCAGGGACAACAATGGCATTATCTACCTGCACCGGAAGTCTTTGGGCAGTTAGACAGCAATTTAGAAACAGGATTGACATCGGCTGAGGCGGCAAAACGGCAGGAACGTTTCGGCCTTAACGAACTCAAGGGCAAACCAGGAAAAAGTCCTTTGGTGCGGTTTCTCCTGCAATTTAACCAACCCCTCCTGTATATCTTGCTGATTGCAGGTGTAATCAAAGCATTCCTGGGAGAATGGGTGAATGCCTGGGTGATTTGGGGCGTGACGCTGATTAACGCCATCATCGGGTTTGTTCAAGAGTCTAAAGCCGAAAGTGCGATCGCAGCTTTAGCTTCCTCCGTCCAAACCGACGCTACCCTCCTGCGCGATGGTCAAAAGGTCAAAATTCCTTCGACTGAATTAGTACCGGGCGATTTGGTACTTCTTACCTCTGGGGATAAAGTGCCAGCAGATTTGCGACTGGTGAAGGCGCGTAACTTGCAAGTCAATGAATCAGCGCTTACAGGAGAGTCGCTTGCTGTAGAAAAAGACACTCAACCGCTCGATTCAGACGCCCCCCTAGCCGAGCGAACTAACATGGCTTATGCTGGCAGCTTTGTCACGTTTGGACAGGGAAGAGGCATTGTAGTTGCGATTGGGGAAACTACCGAAACGGGGCGGATTTCCCAGTTAATGGAGCAACACACAAATTTAACAACCCCGTTAACCCGCAAATTCGATAAATTCAGTCGCACGTTGCTGTACATCATCCTTGGGGTAGCTGCATTAACGTTCGCTGTTGGTTTGGGGCGTGGCAACTCTTGGGCAACGATGTTCGAGGCGGCTGTTGCTTTGGCAGTAAGTGCGATTCCCGAAGGATTACCTGCTGTTGTGACAATAACGCTAGCCATTGGTGTTTCACGCATGGCACGCCGTCACGCGATTGTTCGCAAGTTGCCAGCGGTTGAAACTCTGGGCGGTGCTACTGTCATCTGTTCTGATAAAACGGGCACGCTGACGGAAAACCAGATGACGGTGCAAGCCATCTATGCAGGAGATCGGCACTATGGAGTCACTGGTGGAGGCTACGCCCCAGAAGGGCAAATCCTGGTAGATGACAAGCCAGTCAATTTAAATAAATCCCCCGTTCTTGTGGAATGTTTAAAAGCCGGACTGTTATGCAATGACTCCCATCTGGAAGAAACGGATGCTCAATGGAAGGTAGTTGGCGATCCAACTGAAGGAGCGTTAATTGCTGTTGGCAACAAAGCAAGATTGTATCAGCCTGACTTAGAACGGGAGATGCCTAGAATTGATGTTATTCCCTTTGAGTCCGAATTTCAGTACATGGCAACGTTACATGAAGGAGGGGCTAGGGAACAGTCTTCACCCAGGACTCAGAACTCAGGACTCAGGACTATTTATGTCAAGGGTTCGGTAGAGACAATTCTCCCTCGCTGTCAGAAGATGCTAGATACTCAGGGAAATCTTATCCCGGTGGATCGAGGTACTGTGCATTGGGAAGTTGATGAAATGGCACAGCAGGGTTTACGGGTACTAGCTTTGGCAAAGAAACCTGTACCATCTGCTCTAGACTCGCTAGATCATGCAGATATCAAAGAGGGTCTGATTTTCATCGGGTTGCAAGGTATGATCGACCCGCCCCGAACCGAAGCGATAAAAGCTGTGCAAGCCTGTCAGGAAGCGGGTATCCAGGTGAAGATGATTACGGGCGATCATGCGGTTACGGCAAGAGCGATCGCCTCTCGCATGGGATTGAATAGACATGGGGAAGTTCTGGCATTTACCGGACAAGAACTCACCCAAATGGATAAACAAGAACTCGCTACAGCGGTAGAAGATGGAGTTGTGTTTGCCCGTGTCGCACCGGAACAGAAGCTTCGTCTCGTTGAAGCGCTTCAGTCCAAAGGTGAAATCGTCGCGATGACGGGGGATGGAGTCAACGACGCACCTGCACTCAAGCAAGCCGATATTGGCATTGCGATGGGGCAAGCTGGCACGGAGGTGGCAAAAGAAGCCGCTGACATGATTTTGACGGATGATAACTTTGCATCAATCGAAGCAGCGGTTGAGGAAGGGCGTACTGTCTATCGTAATTTGCAAAAGGCGATCGCGTTTATTCTGCCAGTCAACGGCGGGGAATCGATGACAATTTTGATTAGCGTCCTGTTAGCTAGAGCGTTGCCGATCTTATCGTTACAAGTTCTCTGGCTGAATATGGTGAATTCCATCACCATGACGGTTCCCCTAGCCTTTGAGCCGAAGTCAGAACGGGTGATGCAACAATCCCCACGCAACCCCAATGAACCATTACTCAACCGCAACCTGCTCAAGCGGATTTTGGTCATTTCTATTTTTAACTGGATTTTGATTTTCGGTGTATTTGAATGGATAAAGGCAACTACAGGAAATATCAATTTAGCCCGCACAATGGCAATTCAAGCATTAGTGGCAGGGCGAATTTTTTACCTTTTAAGCATTAGTCAATTAGGCAGCGCAATTGTTAATAAACTTCGAGGCAGAATCGAACAGATTAGGGATGCCAGAGCCATTGGGATTGGTATTGCCTGCACTGTAGCTTTGCAGATCATCTTCAGTCAATGGAGCTTGATGAATAACTTGTTTTACACTACACCACTGAACGTTAATCAATGGTTGCTCTGCCTGCTCATTGGGTTACCAATGGTTGCCGTATCCGCCTTGGTCAATCGCTTCGACCCTCCTAACTAACCCTGCATTGTCTTCTCCACCTGACGCACAAGCAAACAGGCATACTGTTAACCCCGTTAGAAATATATCCGGGTGGTGGGGGGGTTCCGGTTTAGCAGTACTATTTAGACTGAAGTCAGGTGGTACAATTAGAACTCTAAGTTATATGGGCAAAGCCATCCAGACCAAAGCTGCTCACAAATTGACATCTGATGGGTTGCCAGTACACAGTTTTCAGTCTCTGTTAGCGGGACTTAGACAAAAATTAAGCCCAAATAAACCCTAAACTGGCTTTGTAAGCAGCAAACACGTCACGATTTAGGTTCAACCAATCAAAAAATTGAAAAGACATAGCTGTTCTAAAGGCAACTAGAGCTTCAGCAAAGGTGTTCAAAGGTTTGTTAGCCCAGCGCCTTCTCAATCCTCCCGTTAAGGTGTGCCAAAGAATAAAAGTATGGCTCTTCAGTACTTAGTATGCTAAATCAAGAACTATCCCTCTTCTGTCACTCCGAAAACTTTTGCCATTGCTGAATTCTAGAACTAACGTATGGTAGGCGATCGCAGACTTTTTCCTTCATAGAAATTGATCCGAGTAGGGAAATTGCCAAAATTAAATGAGCAAACGCTGTATTCCCTAATCTACCTCTTTTGTAGAAAATATTAATAATAGGAAAAACCGGAGAGTGACAGAAGAGGAATAAAGATCATTGGGAAATTAGGCTGGTTTCCACTTGCCATGAAAACTATGGGGAATCACATTAGGTAATCCCAATCGGCAGACTGGCTCCTCATCCAAAGCATTGCTATCAAACACCATCACCTCACTGGTGTCAGAATTACCGTCGTACACAACTGTTAGTATCCAACCCTGCTCAGGATTGATGGCATCAGCAGCATAAAGGGGTTCTGAAGGATAGCGACTCTCACCTAAATCAGCCATAACTAAGCTGTCGGTTTCGTTGTCGAAGCGTGCGATCGCACCGAAGACTTCTTGAGTAATATCAACCCCATCACGATGTACCGTTAAGTAGGTGTAGGGGGAAGCTTGCCCCACTAAGGACTCTGGTACAACAGGAAACTCACAACCTCTATCTAACAATTCCTGCAACTGCGTTACTTTACCCGTTTGTGGATTCAAACGCGATCGCCACAGTGTTCCTTTCCCCTCAGTGTGGGTTTTCCCTGTTGCGACTTCTTTCAAACGCTGGTTCGTTTGAAAGTCTGGGTAACGCACAAAATCAATAACGACTGAACCATCATTGTCTACATAGCCGTTACTAAAGTGCCACTGGAACCAACTCTCCGCTTCACTGCGACTTACTAAGGATAAGGTTTCACGGTCAAAGATAATAACTTGAGTCGCTTTGTGTGGTTGCCACTTTAGCGCATCACTATAGTTACTCAACCCAACTCCTACTGGTAGGAGATTTACCCGCACTGGCGGCACAAAAAACACTAGATACTGCCCTGCCATGACAAAATCATGCACCAAAGGCAAACCATCGAGCGGGATTGAGTTTTGTTGGATAATTTTGCCTGTATAGTCGCTTTTGTAAACTTTCAGAGTTGCATTCAGTCCAGGAGCAACACCAAAGTTAAAAATCTCGCCTGTTTTGGGGTCAATTTTTGGATGAGCAGAAAAAGGCGCTCCCTCCTCCAACTGTCCTAAATCATCAGTTCCCCTTGTTTCCAGCGTCTGAAGGTCAAGAGCATGAGGATTTCCACCTTCCCACAGTGCTAACAATTGATCTGGTAGTACCAGTACTGACGTATTCGCAGCATTCTTGATGGGTTTGAGCCATTGATTCCAAATCGGTCCCGGTGCCGTCATGCCATAGTTGCCGTAGAGGAAGTTATCCGCAGCCGCTTCTTCTTGGTAGCCAGACGTTTGCACGTAGCGATAGAGTCCAGTAGCACCTCCCTCAATGAAATGCACACCCAAGATTGCGCCATCGCCATCAAACCAGTGTCCCACTCGCACGCCGCCACGTTCCAAGCGCCCAGGCCCATTGCGATAAAGGGAACCCCGTAAGCCTTCTGGAATCTTGCCGGAAAGGATAGGTAAGGGAGTGGGTAAAAATTCTTTTGCTGGTTGGGCGATCGCACTTGCCCAAGCTCTACGGGTTACCGGCTTGCTGGTTGTAATCATGCTTAAAGAGAACGAACTAGGGCGCAGCAGGTTTCTGATTAAAGTCCTGCTACTCCTGCATATGTAAACTTTTATTTCTTACCTACATTAGAGCCAGCTATAGGCTGCCAGACCACTGTCAAAAGATGGACTTTGGTTCTTTACTCGATTAATACTTAGGTTCAACAAAAAGACGTGTTATGGCACGTCTCTAGTCATTTCTACTCAAATGCACTTTTGAGTGAACTATTTTTCTAAATAGGGGGTGACACCCTTCATCCCATTACTGCTATACTGTGCTCAGTAGATGCACCCTGATAATTGAGAGAGTCACCTCGTGGCTCTTTTTTTCTTTAGATAGTGTAGCAGGAACCGCGAATAAGCACTGTTGCACTAACAATTGAGAATGGTTGTACCTAATCCCCAATTCCTAGTCCCCAGTTCCCAACTCCTAGAAAGGTACTAACTGCTTGCTGCACCAGCAGCTTCTTGCTGTTTGGCAGAACCTTGAGTTCCTAGCTGGATTAGCTCAATCTTGTAGCCATTTGGGTCTTCGACAAAAGCAATTACCGTTGAACCATGCTTCATTGGCCCCGGCTCACGAACTACTTTTCCACCCTTTAATCGAATTTGGGCACAGGTGCCGTAAATATCATCAACACCAAGGGCAATGTGACCATAGGCATTACCTAGATCGTACTTATCCGTGCCCCAGTTGTAGGTTAGTTCGAGGACAGTGTGGTCAGACTCATCCCCATAACCAACAAATGCTAAGGTAAACTCGCCGCCTGGATAGTCTTTTTTGCGGAGCAGCTTCATCCCCAAGACATCACAGTAAAACTTGAGGGATTCATCGAGATTGCCGACTCGCAGCATTGTATGTAGCATTCGCATGAGCTGTTCTCAACTCCTTATTAGATTTCTCACTCTACTGCCCATTGTAAAGAGAGCTACCATCCGGGAGCGTTATCAGGGGAAATCCCTACTAATTGGTAGGGAATGCAACAGTTGCGATCGCTAAACATCATTAAAGATGGTTCGGGGTTGCCAATTCACGGTATATCCTAAACGCGGCAATAATGTTTTTTTCAGGTGTTTTGGGCAAAGCTATTTGACAAAATACCGTACCGGGATAATCTATTCTCGATTGTCGCTAGTTAGTTAAGCACTGTTGCCATCAGCGCTAAGTACAGGAGGATATATGTTAGACAAGCCAGAAACTGCCATTGAGGCGATTGATGCCAGAGAGATTTTAGACTCACGGGGACGCCCCACTGTTGAAGCAGAAGTGCGCTTGGCGACAGGTGCAGTAGGATTAGCTCAAGTTCCTAGTGGAGCCTCGACGGGTACCTTTGAAGCTCACGAATTGCGGGATGATGACTCACGGCGCTACGGCGGTAAAGGGGTACTGATTGCAGTACGGAATATTAAGGAGAAAATTATTCCTGAATTATTGGGGATGGATGCACTTGACCAAGCCTCGGTTGACCTGAAAATGATTCATCGAGATGGTTCCCCAAACAAAAAGAACTTGGGCGCAAATGCAATACTCGCTGTGTCGCTAGCAACAGCTAAGGCGGCGGCTGATGACTTAGCGCTTCCCCTCTATCGCTATTTGGGTGGGCCACTTTCTAATGTATTACCCGTCCCATTAATGAACGTCATCAATGGTGGTGCCCATGCGGATAATAACGTGGATTTTCAGGAGTTCATGATTGTACCTGTGGGGGCAGAGACATTTCGGGAGGCATTACGTTGGGGTGCTGAGGTGTTTGCAGCACTAGCCAAGGTTTTGAAGGATAAAAAGTTGCTGACAGGTGTTGGTGATGAAGGTGGCTTTGCTCCTAATTTGGAATCGAACAAAGCAGCGTTGGAATTGCTGATTGCGGCGATTGAAACGGCTGGGTACAAGCCAGGGGAAGAAATTGCCTTAGCAATGGATGTAGCGGCGAGTGAGTTCTATAAAGAAGGTCAGTATGTCTACGATGGCGCATCTCACTCACCACAGGAATTTATTGATTACATGGATGGACTGGTAGGGCAGTTCCCGATTATTTCGATTGAAGACGGGTTGCATGAAGAGGATTGGGAGAATTGGCAGCTATTGACTCAGAAGTTAGGTTCACGTATTCAGTTAGTTGGTGATGACCTTTTTGTTACGAACCCAACAAGGTTGCAAAAAGGAATTGAGTTAAGTGCGGGTAACTCGATCTTGATTAAACTCAATCAAATCGGTTCTTTGACGGAAACCCTAGAAACGATTGATCTAGCAACCCGCAACGGGTTCCGTTCTGTGATTAGCCACCGTTCTGGAGAAACGGAAGATACAACGATCGCAGATTTAGCAGTAGCTACCCGTGCCGGTCAAATTAAGACAGGTTCATTGTGCCGTAGCGAACGAGTTGCCAAGTATAACCGCTTGTTGCGGATTGAAGATGAATTAGGCGATCGCGCTGTCTATGCCGGGAAAATCGGCATGGGACCGAAGTAGAATTCAGTCCAAGACTTCTCAGTTAGAAGAGATTGTAGGTTGGGAGAGCGTCAGCCTTGCCTAAAAAAGGCTTACTCAGCGATAGTTTGTTCTACACTCAACCCAACCTACATAATTGTGGTGCTACTGCCTCCGGTGACAGGTTCCTAACTCTGTCTTTAGTAGACTCCCCTAAATAGTATTGTTTGATAAATTGCTAGCCAAACCGCCAATATGAGGACAAATCCATGACACTGCCATCTGAAAAAGCCTCAAAAAGCTCTATGGATATCCGTCTACCTGCAACCTCAATAATTTGGGGATTCGCTACTGGGATGTTGGCGATTTGTCTTCCGCTTTCAAATGACACTAACCGTGGAACTGTTATTTCTCTCGCTATAGTTTCTGCGGCGGCTGTGAGTACAGTAGCAGTTTGGCAATCCTCTGACAAAAAATCTCAGAGTCGCAATGAGGCATCCGATCGGGTTAAGGAGTTCAAAGAGCGCATTGCTAACTTAGAGATGATTGCTTGCTCAGATAACGCTAAATGGCAAGGGAAAATTCAGCCAGTCATTAAAAGCGATGGCAAGTAGTCGAGTTAGAGGTAATTCATCAAGTAAATAATAAAAGCTTGCCTGGTTGCCTTATGTGGCGATCCCCCTAATCCCCCTTAGTGACTGTACTCAACGTAGAGGCTTGGCGATCGCGTTCTTGGGAAAGCTTCAGGTTCAAAATCGACAAGCCCAAAATCACCAAAAACAAAACTAATCCAATCGTGCAAGCATAACTCATCTCTAAATCGGAGAACGCTTGCTCATATAGATAGTAAACAACCGTCTTAGAACTATTACGTGGCCCCCCCTGAGTCATGATGTAGACTTCTTCAAACACCTTTGTCGCAGAAATTGCAGAAATTACTGCCACCAATACCAAATAAGGTCGCATCAATGGCACCGTGATGTCCCAGTGCTTCAAGTAGCCATCGGAACCATCAATCGCAGCCGCTTCATACAGTTCAGCCGGAATTGATTGCAAGCCAGCCAGGTAAATCACCATGTAGTAGCCCAATCCCTTCCACACGGTTACTGCCATCACACTAAAAATCGCCCAATCGGGACTCGTTAACCAAGGAATACCTGCCCCAAAACCCAGTTGTTTGAGTAGTTGATTAAAAAGCCCTGTTTCTGCATAAAGCCACTTCCAGGCAATCCCCGCCACAACCATGGAAATCACTACAGGTGTATAAAAAGAAGCCCGAAACCAGCTAATTCCTCGTAGCTTCTGGTTTACCAAAACGGCTAAAAATAGGGGAACGACTACTAAGATTGGCACAACACCTAGCAGATAAAGCAATGTGTTTCCCAAGGTTCGCCAAAAAACGGCATCTGCCCAGAGGCGTTGGAAGTTGGCTAAACCTATCCACTTCGGTGCCTGGGTGAGATCGTATTCATATTGCGTAAAACTCAGATAAAAAGCTTGTAGAGCTGGCCAGAAGACACTTAGCCCCAGCACCAACAGGGCAGGCAATAAAAATAGGTAAGGAGTCAGGTGTCGTTTGTTAAGAATTAAATCTTTTTGCATTCAACCAAATAACTTGTTAAAAAAATTATTAAATCACATAGAACAGCCGTGAGTTAAAGCTTACTTGCATCTTCTAGTAATGCCTAGGTCTAATTTGAAGTGCAGCTCATCAGTGTTGGCAAGAACTGTAATCTACTTAACTGTTTACCAAGGGTTGACATAGTGTAATTATTGTTTGATCAGTTATATCAAGTTGCACTCAAAGGTAGTACTCGACGCTCCAGATGGAGAAATGCGGCGATGCACGAGAGCATAGCACCCTATTCTCCGTTTCCCCATGTCAGATACTACGACTGAATGCAACTACGTCTAATAACTGGGTGCGCGTTAATAAACACGGGTTGAGTCAGGGAGTTAGAATACAGGATTCTGCATCCAAACGGGAGAAGTGAAACGTAGCCAGGGAAGGAATTGACCGTTTTAGCTTCTGAATCAATGAATTCAGAGTCAAGCCGATGTCTAGTCCGTACCAACTCCTAACCGTCAACAATCAAGCGAAACCTCTTGAGGCTAGCTCAGCATACACAGATTTTGCAGGATTGTTCCCTAAGCGTTAGAGACACCTTGCCTCCTACGGTTTACGTCAAAAACTTCATTACTTCACTGTGCTATCTATCGTTAGCAATGCTGTCAAATTTATCAAGATTGGCGATTTGAGACTGCAGCAAAATCTCAGTAATTGGAAGATGGCATTAATCCACAACACATTGAAAAGCGAAAAGCCGTGGAGCGTTTAAAGAGAAGGCACAATAGCTTACTTGAGCAAATGATAGTAGTGGAACCAGCGACGACTAGACTGGAACTTTTTTCAGCTACACCCAAGACATCAACTATAGGGGGTGAGATTCCAGCCCTATTTAAGCTAATACCAGCGCCCTTAGTTGTTTCCCGGTTAGCAGACGGTGTTATTTTGTACGCCAACAAGGATTATTGCACTACTTTTGGTCTGGCTGTCGAACTGATGAGTGAAGGTGCTGAGGCTTATATTTGGCGATCGCAAAATTCTCAGCAAACCTTAGATTTCTACCACAACCCAGCAGACCGACAGAGAATACTAGAAATTCTCGCTACTCAAGGGAACCTTCGCAATTACGAACTCAGAATGCAGCATACAGATGGTACATCCTTATGGTGTTCTGCCTCACTACAATTGCTAGACTTTGACGGCGAACCCGCACTCTTGGGCATCTTTCATAAGATTACTGAATACAAGCAAACAACCAAGGTACTCCAGCAGCGACTAGTGAACCTCGTCACTGCCTTTGATCCCACAAACAACAGCGAACCACAGCAGCAAAGCGAAGAACGTGCAGAGGAAGAACTACGGGCAAGTGAATTGAAATACCGCACCCTCATCGAACGGATGAATGAGGGAGTGGTAATTGTCGATAACAACAACCGGATTCAGTTTGTAAATGACCGTTATTGCGAAATCTTGGGCTACACCAAGGACGAGTTGATTGGGAGATACGAACAGGACCTTGCCGCTACTGAAGCGGATCATAACCTCTTGCAAACAAAAAGTGAACAATGCAAGCAAGGGCTTTACGACAAATACGAAATCCAGATGCGGCGAAAGTCAGGAGCAGTCCTATCAATCTTGATCAGTGGTACTCCAATTTTTGATGCCGAAGGAAAGCCTGTTGGCTCGATGGGTATCTTGACCAACATTACCGAACTCGAAGCACAAGAGGCGCTGTGGACATCAGAAGCCAAGTATCGCGAGCTAGTAGAGCGAATTCCAGCCGTTACCTATATTGCGGCGCTTGATGAAACGAGTTCCACACTCTACATCAGCCCCCAAATCGAAGCCCTACTGGGATATTCCCAGATGGAGTGGTGGGCAAATTCTGACTTATGGTATCAACGAATTCACCCTAGCGATCGCAAAAGTGAAGCCGCTATCAGGCACCACGTATTAGCGCAGTTGGCTCATAGCCATACCCCAGGTGAATCCTTTGTCCGGGAATATCGTCTCCTAACTCATACAGGCGCAGTCGTATGGCTCCGAGATGAGGCTGTCGTGATAACTGACGATGCGGGTCAACCTCTTTTCCTTCAAGGGGTTATGTTAGATATCACAGAGCGCAAGCGGGCAGAAGAAGAAATTCAACTGTTGCAAACTATGACCCAAGCGATTAGTGAAGCCCCTGATTTTCAATCGGCGCTCTCTGTTGCTCTGAATAAGGTTTGTGAAGCAACTCGCTGGGATTTTGGGGAAGCTTGGGTAAAAAGTGCTAACGGCACAGTTTTAGAATTCTCAACAGCTTGGTGCAGTAGGCAAGGGAATGGAGATCAGAGCTTTTTGGAGGTAACCTCTGAGAATCAGCCTCACCCAATTCCCAATCCCTTAAGTGATTTTCAGGACTACAGTGAAGACTTTACGTTTGCACCGAATGCAGGATTGCCAGGACAAGTTTGGTCATTGCAGCAACCTGTGTGGATTCAAGATGTTTCTCTTGAGCCAGATACCTTTTTTGTTCGCTCCCGTGTGGCAAAAGGCTATGGACTGAAAGCAGGATTTGGTGTGCCGATTCTGGCGGATGACCAAGTGTTGGCAGTGCTGACCTTTTTCATGTTTGAATCCCGTCAAGAAGACCGACGATTAGTAGAGCTAATTACAGCCGTAGCCGCTCAGTTGGGCGCTGTGCTTCAGCGTAAGCAAATCGAGGTAGCCCTGCGGGAGAGCCAACGGCGCCTTGCAAGTTTGATTGATGCTCTGCCGGGAATAGTTTTCTCCTGTACGAGTGACCCTGATGGGGCGATGACCTACCTGAGCGAAGGCTGCCTGACGCTTACGGGTTACAAAAGTGAAGAATTAATGGGAAATCGGGCAGTTTCCTTCAATAGCATTACTCACAAGGAAGACTTACCAAACGTCTTAGCAGCGATTAAGACAGGTGTGGCTCAAAAACAACCGTATGTGGTGGAGTATCGCATTCGCACAAAATCCGGTCACGAGAAGTGGGTGTGGGAAAAAGGGCATGGAGTATTTGATAGTACGGGTAAGGCTCTAGGTATTGAAGGCTTTATCACCGACATCACGGAGCGCAAACGCTTTGAAGAAGCCTTACAACAAGCTGAAGCGAAATATCGTAGTATTTTTGAGAATGCCTTGGAAGGAATTTTCCAATCGACGGTTGACGGATACTACCTCTGTGCCAATCCGGCATTAGCACGGTTGTATGGCTATTCATCTCCTGCTGAGCTGATGGCACATTTGACGAATATTGGGCATCAGCTTTATGTCGAGCCGTACCGACGTGCTGAGTTTACTCGTCTACTGCAAGAAAACGATGCTGTCTCAGGTTTTGAAGCTCAGGTTTATCGCAAAGATGGTAGTGTAATTTGGATTGCGGAAAATGCCCGTGCGGTTCGCGACCCTCACAGTGGTGAACTGCTGTACTACGAAGGCACGGTTGAAGACATCACAGAGCGAAAGCTGGCGAAAGAACAGCTACATGAACGGGCATTTCATGACATCTTGACAGGATTACCAAATCGTGCATTATTTATGGATCGCTTAAGCCATGCTGTAGAGCGAGCTAAACGACACCCTGAGTATCGATTTGCTGTTTTATTTTTAGATCTAGACCGCTTCAAAAGTGTTAACGACAGCTTGGGGCATTTGGTGGGAGATCAGTTGTTAATTGCGATCGCACGTCGCTTAGAAGCCTGTCTGCGTACCGAAGATACTGTAGCCCGCTTAGGGGGAGATGAGTTCACCATCCTGCTTGAAAGTATTGAAGATATTAACCCCGCAATCTGTGTTGCTCAACGGATTCATCAGGAGTTGAGCGCACCATTTTATTTGGATGGACACGAAGTTTTCACGGCAGCGAGTATTGGCATCGTCCTCAGTCAAGAAGTGCCTAAAGGTGCCTGTACAACTGATTACGAAAAACCAGAAGACTTTCTGCGTTATGCAGACACAGCGTTGTATCGTGCAAAGGCATTAGGAAAGGGACGTTACGAGGTGTTTGATACAACCCGGCACGAAGAGCGTTATAGCAGTTTCCTGGAGAGATGAGGTACAGCAGGAGGTGTGTGAAACCAGAGACATAGCAGGGAAAACAAAAAAGCTGGTAGCTGACGGCTTTCTGCTAGGCGCTACATTCCACTCCCCATGAGAATGAAGGGCGACCAATAGTAAGGATGACGAAAGGGACTCCTGTTAGAGGTGTTAGAAGTGGGTGGGAGATTTTCTTCCTCTTGCTCAGCAGATTGCGATCGCTGAGGGGCATTCACCCTTGGTGCTTGACCCAATCGAGATAAACCTGGATCGGTTGGATTGCCGCCATTGAGTAGTCGCAGTTGGGCTTGACGGAGGGCTTTGGCTTTCATTACAGGTGAGTCTGGCGTTCCTTTGGATAAGTTTTCATAAAATTGCTCCATCAAAATGCGCGTACTTTGATCATCCACGTTCCATAACGAGGCAACTACATTGCTTGCTCCGCTTTTGAGAAAGTAGTAGCCAATGGCAGCAATCTCTCTACCATCCAATCCGGGGCCGCCCAATGCGGTTTCACAAGCCGATAGCACCACGGTATTGATATTACGCAAATCGAGCCAAGTTTTAATAGTAGGAATTGCCAGCTTCTCACCTGTACCCAGTAGTAGATAGGACTGATTCGCTCGTCCAGGTACAAATTCGCTATGAGTCGCGATATGTAGCAACTCGTGATTCAGTAAGTTGTCTCGTAAAGTAAAAAAGTTAAAGTCCTGATTGAGGAATTCTTGACCTGGATAAATTCCCTTGGGATCAAGACTATCTCGCCGCACGATCACATCTAACTCGTCTATCACACTGGGCAGGGCTTGAAATCCTCCCACCGCTTCCGATACTCCCATTGCAAGCAGCCGCATCTCTTGCTGATCTGGAATCGCTGGAATGCGTTCTCCTGCGCTAGCATTAACACGCTGAAAGTTGAAGGGACGTCCCGCTAGCTTTTGCTCTTGTATGGGCAATTGTGTCTTGGTCAAATTGGCTGATACCAGGGTTGAAATGCTGTAGGTTTCAATTAGGTACTTTTCCCCGTCAAACAGCGTTGCCATTGGTATATAACGAGCTGAGCGATCTAGCGAGAACACAAGATTTTTAATATTATTCGCTTGTAGTTCCTGTTCCAACGGTTTGACCAGCCAGTCATACAATTGCTTTCCTGTCGCTTGCACCTCTTCAAGATTGGAAAGACGATTTTGCAATAACTGGCGAAACCTTAAAGCTGTAACTTCCAACTCTGCTTGACTGACACCCGAAACTTCCACACTTTTGAGAATACCGCCTTTGGATGCCCACAAAAGCCAGAGTTTATCTTCCATTACCAAAGGATAAATCAGTACCGTATTCGGTTGAGCTTCAACAATGCTTTGGGCTTTGAGAGCAAACTGGCTAGGGTCAACGAAGGCTTCATCCGTTTCTTTGTTATCCTGAATAACTGTTTCTAGCCGCCCAATTGCTTGATAATATTGCTTTGTTAAACTCTCCCGTTGTTCCAGCAGTTCCTCCAATTGGGGGCAACGATTTTGCTGACATTCATTGAGCTGATACCCAAAGCTGATTAAGCTACCATATCCCCTAATAATCTGCTCTTCAGTGGGTGTGATGGTCAACGTTGCAGGTTCACCGCTTTCTGTAAAGTTGACTTCGGGGTCACCTGTATATTCGCGTAACTCCTGCCCTTTGAGGAGTTCTAAGACTTGCTGAGCTTCTAGCCTGCGGTTTTCTAGCAGCAGTAAGCTGGTTAAGGAGCGATAGACTTCGGTACTTTGCAATCCATTGATATTTTGAATTCCTTGCCCAAACGATTCTTCTAGCCAGCTGGGTAATCCAGGAATCACCCGACGTTCTTGTGCTTCATTCTTGTTAACGGCTTGCTTGTAATAAGTAATAGCGGTTGCTAACAGGTTGGATTCCTGGTAAAGGCGAGCGATACCTGCTAAAGCACTAAAGCTATCTGTAATTGAAAGGGCTTCTTGATAAGATGCGATCGCCGATTCTTTTTGTTGTGCATTTCTGTAGATTTCGGCGCGAACTTCCAGTGTTAATGCTTCTAACTCAGGGTTATCTTTTTCTTTGGCAATATTGCGACTTTCATTAATCAGCTCAAGCGCTTTTTCTAAATCTCTGCCTTCGGAGTAATTTAAGCTCAAAACAATCAAAGCTAAGGCTTCAACTAATGGACTTTCAACGTCTTGTGCGATCGCGAGTCCACGTTCTGCCAAGTCAAGAGACTGTTGATAGTTTTCTGTTGCGAAATAAGCCAAACTCTGCATTACTGAAGCGGCACCTTCTGTCTCAGGCTGTTGCAGATCTTGTAAAGAAATAATTCCTTTCTCGGTTGATGCAATGACGTTTTTGTAGTTTTGTTCCTTGAGGTAAACACCAGCAAGTGTTAATAACGGAGGTGCAAGCGGATTAGAGATATTGTTTACTTTGGCAACCTTCAAAGCTTGTTTGGCAAAAATAATAGCGTTCTGCTCCTCACTGATTGAGCTATAAACACTACTAAGAATTGCTAGTGCTTTCATTTCTGAAAAGTGGTCTTTAATTTTCCACGCTGTTGTCAAGCCTGAGATTGCTGCCTTTGTTGCTTTTTGATACTCACTCTTACTTGAAGCGAGGGACTCATAAGCGCTGGCTAACGTAATGAAAGCGGATGCCTTAGCTTGAAGATTTTGCAGTTCTTGGGCAAGAGTCACGCTAGCTCTGGCAGACTCTACAGCTTGCTCATATTCGCCTAAAGAAATGTAAGCATCCCCTAGCGTGATTAAAGCTTCTAATTCTTTATCACGGTCTTTTTGTTCCCGTGCTAACGCTAGAGTTGTTTTGGAAAATTCAACAGTGTCGTTTGCGTCTTTGAGGGGAGTATAAATTGCTACCCAGCTTCGGAGTTCTTCAATAGCCTGTATCCTACCAGCCTCATCCTCGATTTCGGGTTCACCCAATTTCCGCTCTATGTCCAGAGCTTGCTCGAAACTCTGTCTTGCTTCTAGCCTTTGCTCTCTATCTAACTGCTCAACACCTTCTCGAAATAGTCGCTCTGCCTCCAAGTCAGACGCTTGTACGGGCAACCTAGAATTAGTTTGCTCGGATAGTGCGAGTGAGCGATAAGCAACGTTGTTAACAGTCGCGCCAATGAGCGATCGCTCAGAAATGAAGGTCAAAATCAAGGTAGCTACTGCAAAGCTAAGATACTTTAGAGGGGAAGGCATATAATGAGTCCTATTACAAGCCAACATGGAAGTATGGCGGGCTTGAGTAGTATATAGGCTCCATAAAACATTCTTGAATCTACCTAGAGCAAGAATTATCTATTGTCAGCTTCTACGCTGTTGTCTAAAGGCTACAACTTGGGGGGTAGACATACGTAGATTTAGCCTAGCTACTTAAAAAATATACATAAAAAAGTTTAGTATTGTGACTCTTTAGGAAACGATAGATGCCAGTAGATTGCCTAATTTTTAGCCAATTTTGGCATTTCAGTTGAAATTAATCCCTTGATATTAATTTTCTTCCTAGTCATTGAAGATTAAGCTTTATAAATTAAGAAAAGTGTTAATTTTCAATAACCCTATAGAGAGGATAATTTAAAGTTGTGTGACTTAAATTACATACAAACTTTGTCATTAGGCTTTTGTTCTGCCATCTTAATAAAAAGACCCTGCTTTCTAGAGAACGCATAGCTTATGGCTTGGTTTAAACGCTCATCACGGTTCATAATTCTAACGACACTGCTAGCGGTGAGTTTAGCAATAGGGATTGCAGTCAATACTCCTGCACAAATACAACCTCAATTGAGAACTGACTCAATCAGTGGCAAGTTGCCAACTGAGTGGGAAAATACTTTCACCCCACCAACGAGTGGTCCGCCTCCTGTGAATAGGCTGGGTGGAGCAACACGGAGTCCTAAGCCGTGTATCACAGATACGGGTTCACTCATCGCTTTAGTTCCAGAGTCTGGCTTTGGAGAAACCATGGCTGAGTATCCAACCGTCTTCTGGTATATGCCCAAAACAGTAGCAAGCCAGCTAGACTTTGTGCTGAGAGATGCCAATCAAGAGGAGATTTACTCGACCACATATACATTGGCGAAGTCTGCGGATAACACAGTGGTCGGTAGTCCCGGCATCATGAGTCTTAGTCTTCCTGCTTTTGCTAACTTACCTCCATTGAAGCTAAATCAGGAGTACTTCTGGACGTTAGCTTTGGTTTGTAGTCCGACAAACCGCGATATAGATATTTTTGCTGGTGGTGGAATTAAGCGAGTTCAACCTGACCCAACTTTCGCACGTCGAGTCCAACAAGCAACACCCCAAGAGCGTATCGCTCTGTATGCCAACAAGCGGCTATGGTATGAGACACTAGCTACTTTAGTTGAATTACAACGCGATCGCCCAAATAGCTATGATCTGACAAATGCTTTTAATAAACTACTGACTTCAGTCGGATTGCAAGGACTTCCTTCTCAACAAGTCAATTAAAGGAACGAATAGGCTAGCTTCGTCACTCATTCGGCACTCAAAACGTTGAAAATTTGGAGGTCGATAGTTTTACGGCAACGGCAAAGTGACTATAAACGTAGTGCCGTCTCCAACTTCACTCCTAACCTGAATCGTTCCCTTGTGTAGATCTACTGCCTTTTTGACGATTGCCAGTCCTAATCCCGTACCAGGGATTTGACCGACATTGCTTGCTCGATGAAACGATTCAAACAATCGTGCTTGGTCTTCTGGGGGAATACCAATACCCTGATCTTGAATCTGGAAGATTGCCTCTGTATCGGTTAGATTCAGTTCCCACCGTACAGTACCGCCACTTGGTGAGTATTTGATGGCGTTTGAGAGCAAATTGCTAAAGATGTGCCGCAGCAATTTTTCATCCATACAAGTGGATACTGGCTTACTAAGCAACGCTAGCTCTCCTGAAGCACCGCTATTGAGGTTTTGCCCAGACACAAAGACAACAGAAGCTCTCGTGGTGGCATCTTGGGTGCTGGCTTTTCCCAATTGGAACTCTTCCACCAAATTCAGACAAAACTGTTCCAAATCAAGGGGAGTTGGATTAAACTCCAATTTACCTGCTTCGGCTTTGCCAATGAGTAAGACATCGTTCAACAATTGAGTCATGTGTTGAACCATATTTTGAATGCGCTGGAGATGGCTGCGTTTTTTGTCCTCACTCCATTTCTGGCTATAGTGTTCCAGCAATTCGGCTGAACTTAAAATTGTTGTGAGTGGAGTGCGGAACTCGTGGGATGTGGTAGAGACGAAGCAAGATTTGAGTTCATTCAGTTCCTTTTCTTTTTGAAGCGCGTTACGGATTTCTGCTTCTGCCTGTTTACGCTCAGTGATGTCATAAAGGATACCGGATGTGCCAAGAAGGGTACTGTCAGGATTGAAGGTTAACCGCGCCTCAACTTCGAGCCAGCGAAAACCACCGTCTACTGTTAGATAACGAACTTCATAGCGACAGAAGTTTTTTTGACCTGAAACTAAGGAGTAGAATTGCTCTCGACTAAGTTGACAATCATCTGGGTGAACGTAGTCTATAAATGCTTTACCTAAGCTTTGTTCAAGCGAAAATCCGGTAATTTCACCCCAAGCTGGATTGAGAAACGTCCATCTACCCTTGATATCGGTTTGGAAAATTACCTCTTTGATGCCATCAACGACAGAGCGATACTTCCTCTCACTCTGGCGCAAGGCTTCTTCATTCCGCTTGCGTTCTGCGATTGTCGCCATTCGTTCTGCCCAAGTTTGGCGTTCACGCTTGACTGTCTCGGTGTAGTTATCAAAGAAGTCAATTAAAGTAGGTTCGTCTGCCAGTAGTACTCCTAAATGCTCCTGTACTCGCTTGTCAGCTTCGTATTGATAGGCAATTTCCGGGTGGGCCTCCATCCACGCATGACAAGTCCTCACATAAGCGATAAACGAAACTAAGTGCTGGTAATTGACTTGTCCCAAAATGCGGCGAAGCTCACTCCGGCAGTACTCAGCCTCCTCTCGTTCCATAGCAATAAAGATTGAACAGTAGAGGAGACTTTCTTCCAGTGCCGAGTTTGCTTTTGGTAAAGTCGTCAAGCCATCCGGATAGGCAGCTAGCCGACTGAGGTGTTCATCAATTTCAGCTTCCGTTGGTGGTGGTGATTCCAACAGTTGCAGTACCTCCCGTGCCCTGACTCCTAGAGGGCGTAAAGAACAACTATGGCAAATCATGCAGTAAGGAACAGGACAATAACGTGAGAGGTACGCAGAGATCTTTTCCTTGAAAAGAGGCGATAGAGGATTACCAACGTAAGCCGAAAGTGTTTGTTGCCATAAGTTTTCCAGCACCTGTGGAGTTTCTAGTGCTGGTGTAAAGAACGGAGGGAAGAAACCAAATTTTTCCTCGATTTCTGCCTTAATTTGATCACTGGTTCGCACGGATTTCTATCTCCATTCCGTAAGCCATAATCGTAGTCTTCCCATATCCCCCGTAGGGGCGCACAGCTATCATTGTGGCAATTTAAGGTTAGCTTGGGGGTTGTAGATACTATATTGGCTGTATGGGCAACTCGATCGCAAATTCTGTTCCTTGCCCTGGTGTTGAAATACAAGTTAGCTGACCACCGTGTTTTTCAACAATAATTGAGTGAGCGATCGATAGTCCCAAACCCGTGCCGACACCGACAGGTTTAGTAGTGAAGAAGGGATCAAAAATACGTTGTTTCACATCTTCTGGGATACCAGAACCATTGTCAGAAATCCTAATCACCACATGGGAAGGATGAATGACTCCGCCTTCATGCTTGACTTCGGTACGGATTGCGATCATTGGCGAACAAGGCTGCGTTTCTAGGGCATCAATAGCATTATTCAGGATATTCATAAACACTTGATTGAGTTGGCTAGGGTAACACTCAACCATCGGTAATTGACTATACTCTTGAATCACCTGAATTTCAGGCGATGAAGGGTGTTTTTTCAGTCGATGCTGCAAGATTAGCAGGGTACTACTGATGCCTTCATGAATATCAACCTTCTTCATGTCTGCTTCATCCAGACGGGAGAAGTTGCGTAGAGAAAGGACAATTGAACGGATGCGCTTTGCGCCCTGTCTCATTGACTCAAGCAGTTTCGGGAAGTCTGCTTTTAAGAACTCAAAGTCAAGTGCAGCAATCTGTTGCTGGATTTCTGGCACAGCTTCCGGATAGTGCTTGGCATAAAGTTGTACTAGATGCAGCAAGTCAGAGGCATATTCACGGGCGTAGGCGATATTCCCGTAGATGAAGCTGATCGGATTGTTGATTTCGTGGGCAATACCCGCAACCATTTGACCAAGACCGATCATTTTTTCATTTTGAATTAGCTGGGCTTGGGTTTGTTTGAGTTGGTGTAAGGTTTGCTGAAGCTGTTGGTTTTTGGTTCTCAACTCGCTCTCAGATCGCCGCAAGGCTTCCTCTGCTTGTTTCTTATTGCTAATATCCTGCACCACTGCAATAAAATACTTTGGGATGCCCAGTGAACTACGCCGCAGCGAGACAGTGAGGTTAACCCAAATAAACGAACCACTTCGAGCGATGTAGCGTTTCTCCATTGAGTACATCTGAATATTCCCGGCTAATAGCTCAGAAATTTGCGAGACATCGGCATCTGCGTCGTCTGGGTGGGTAATATCCTGGAAAGTTTGTGTCAACATTTCCTCCTGGGTGTACCCTAAGAGGTCACAATACTTTTGGTTAATGCGGAGAAATTCACCCTTTAAATTTGCATGAGCAATGCCAACAGCCGCTTGATTGAAGGTAGCGCGGAATCGCTGTTCGCTGTCTTGGAGTGCTTTCTCTGCTTGTTTACGATCGCTAATGTCACGCCAGAAAACGGAAAGTCCTTCTGCACAGGGATAGACACGCACTTCAAACCAGCTATTCCACTGCGAGCAGAACACTTCAAAAATGACAGGAATTTGCTCTAGCTTGGCTTTATGGTACTGCTGTTCAACGATCGTACCTACCGTTTCCGGCAATGCTTGCCAAATATTTACCCCTCGCAGTTCTTCCCGATTTCGGTCAAAAATCCGTTCGGCTTCTCCATTGACATACGTGAACTGCCACTGATGATCGAGGGCAAAAAAGGCATCGGTGATTCGTTCTAGGATGTGGACTAATTGCTGGTGCGAGGCTTGCAGTGCATTCTCGACTTGTTTGCGATCGCTAATGTCCGTAATCATCCTCAAGACACCGATAAACTCACCCGCCGCGTCTAAAATTGGCGTAGCCGAGACAATTGCCCACAAATCAGAGCCATCCTTGCGGCGAAATTTGAAGTCATGTCGTTCATGAATACCTCGACGGCGACGTTCTACATAAGCTTGCGCTAGAATCCGACTGTCTTCATCCATGAAGTCAAAAAGCGATCGCCCCACCATTTCCTCGACAGAATAGCCCAGCATCTCGGCAATACGACTGTTAGCAAAGGTCGTCTTGCTGTCCACATCGAACATCCAGATGCCTTCTGATGCCGTTTCCAAGATGCGGCGGTAATGACTTTCTGATTCCCGCAGCCCCTCCTCAGCTTTCTTACTCTCGGTGATGTCTTCGCAAATCCCTAACAGATACCGGGGAGTACCACTTTCATCCAACAACGGTATTTTCTTGGTATGTATGCGCCGTTCTCCATGATGCGGTGTCATCAGGGGGGTATCTCGGCTTTCTACCAGCTTGCCTCCGGTTAGTATTTGTCGGTCTTTAGCACGTAGGTATCGCGCTTGCTCGTGTGGTAAAAAATCATAGTCGTTCTTGCCCAATACGTCTTCTCTGGAATAGCCAAATACGTCCTCACTGGCTTTGTTCCAGTACATGAATCGCAAGTCAACGGCATCTTTAATAAATACTCCGACAGGTAGGTTTTCAACGACAGAGTTCAAAAACACTTGGGTACGCTGCAAATCGGCTTCAGCTTGTTTGCGATCGCTGATGTCCAAAATTACCCCATTGATTTGTAGAGGCAACTCTTGTGGTTCTCCCTCCCCCTTCTCACTGAAAATGCCTTGTCCTTTGTCATAGACCCAAGCTAAACTGCCATCAGCTCGAACAATCCGGTACTCAATAACGTAAGGCTGTTTAGCCTGCATACCCTGTCGAACAGCCTGCTCAACTCGCGCCCGATCTTGGGGGTGGATAATACTGGTAAAAGATCGCACACGATTATTGATAAAGTCACTCGGCGGATAGCCAGAAATCTCTTCAATCGCTTCGCTAAAGAAAGCCATCGTTCGTAAAGGCGATCGCCCTAAACCTTCGTCGTAAGCACAGTGGTACACAGCCCCCGGAATATTAGCGATTAAAGCGCTAAAGCGTTCTTCGCTGTGTTTCAGCAATGCCTGTACCTCTTGACCAGTCGGGGAGTGAGTCACTTGTGGAAAATTTGATTAGATATACATGGTTTTATAAACACCCTGCGGTGGGGCAAGCTAATCTGCCTTTCTGTCAAGCCCACTACTGCCAAAAACATTAAATTATTATTTAATTTTATGTTTAATTATTTAAAATAATAAGTTTATTGAATATAGAAATACCTTATGGTTTTTATAAAAATATTCCTCAAAAGGAATACCGCTATGATTAGCAAGCTACAAAAAGAGAAATAAATACATTCTTTATTCGTTAGGTGAGCAAGGTGAAGTAGTATTTAGCATCAAGTGAGCCATCCATGTCAGAGCTTTTACATGAAACCTTGAACCTCTTCTTCCCACAGTGGCAGGGTTCAGGAAAGTTTGATCTGTATCAAGGTGCCAAGCTTCTTTACGAATCTCTGCACGATAGAATTTCCTTTACTGAGATTTCTACGTCTCTAACTTATTCACTAACCATTGATGAGAGCATTCTTGGATACAGCCAAATTTTTTCCCAACTTTTAGAGGCTTGTAGAGTTATACAAGCTCATAATCCAGAACGTATCCTAACAGTTGGAGGAGATTGCGGTGTTGAAATTGCCCCCGTTTCTTTCCTCAACAAGAGATACGACGAAGCCTTAGCTGTCCTATGGTTAGATGCTCACGGAGATTTAAACACGCCAAGTTCATCCCCTAGTTCTCATTTTCATGGAATGCCATTGCGCGTTTTACTAGGGGAAGGTAACACGGATATTGTGGAGCAAGCTTTTTCAACATTACGTTCAAATCAAGTATTTCTTATTGGATCGAGAGATTTTGATTCACCTGAAAGAAGTTTTATTCAGCAAAGCGATTTATCTGTATTTTCAGCCAAGGTAATTAATGATGGGGAGCATGAGCCGCTATTCTCAACGTTGGAAAAAGCGGGTTTTAATAAACTGTACATCCATCTTGACTTAGATGTTATCGAGCCTGAAGAGTTTCCTGATGTGGCTTGCCCGACACCAGGTGGAATACATATAGACAGGCTTAAGAACCTGTTAGTTTGTTTAAGAGAGAGTTTTGATATAGTTGGCTTTAGTGTGCTGGAATTTTTGCCTACTAATCTTAAAAAATCAGCCGCTTTAGAAGTTGTCAAGCTCCTTGAAAGCGTTAATTTGATGTCTCTGTCAGTTACATAACAGTTACAATGCCGCCACTCATCTTAGTCGTTAAACCGTGACAGCTAGCTTAATTTCACTAGCTTTGAATAGGAAAATTGCTTAATTATACTGATTCGGTAAAGGGGAAAGGATTAATCTCTCTTTTCCCCTTGCCCTTGTACCCATTAAGCAACTGTTTGAGGAAGGCTTTTGGTAGTTTCTGATTGCTCACTACTTACAGCTAAAGGGCGACTAGCAATTGGCATCCGCCAGCCAGTACCAAAGGCACGGTCAGTAACCTTCAACCCTGGAGGGGCTTGTCTACGCTTAAATTCAGCCCCAGCAACTAACCGCAGCACTTTGTTCACAATACTAGGGTCGTGACCTGCCTCAATGATTTGAGCAGGTGTTTGATGCTTGTGAAGCAGCCGATCTAGGATATCATCCAGAACGTCATAGGACGGTAGAGAGTCTTGGTCAACTTGCCCAGGCTTGAGTTCTGCACTCGGAGGTTTGGTGAGGATGTTGCTTGGGATAATTTCTTGTTGCTGATTTGGATGGATTTTTCCCACTCCGCTAGTATTGAGCCATTTGCACAGGGAGTAAACGCGAGTTTTGGGAACATCGGCAATTACAGCTAAGCCGCCATTCATATCGCCGTAGAGGGTGCAGTAACCCACTGCCATTTCTGACTTGTTACCTGTGGAGAGGAGGAGGTAGCCAAACTTGTTTGCGATCGCCATTAACAAGTTACCTCGAATCCGCGACTGTATATTCTCCTCTGCAATACCAAACTCAGTCCCCGCAAATAGCGATTCTAAGGTACGGTCATATCCCTGCATCAACTCCCCAATCGGCAAAGTGTGCGTCTTGATGCCCAAATTAGCGGCGAGGGCAAGGGCATCTTTAACTGAATGGTCGGAACTGTAAGGAGAAGGCATGAGAACACCCAATACATTCTCTCGTCCCAATGCAACAGATGCGATCGCAGCAACCAATGCCGAATCTATCCCACCACTTAGACCAATCACAACCTTACTAAAGCGGCACTTACGAGTATAGTCACGCACACCCAGTACCAACGCTGACCAAATTTCCTCGTCAAGACTGGTGGGTGCGGGTGCTATTGTTGTCGGTAGCAAGTCTCGCTCTTGCTCATCAAATTCCAAAACTACTAAGTCTGTCTCAAAGGCACGGGCGTGACAGACTATTTCCCCAGTACGGTTAAAGGCAACGCTATTGCCATCAAACAGCAAGTCATCATTACCCCCTACCTGATTGGCGTAAACGATAGGTTGCTGGTAGCGGACAGCACCATGCCGCAACATCGACTCTCGAAGTTGCTGCTTACCAGCACTATAAGGTGAACCTGAGAGATTGACGATAATATCTACACCCTCGTGGGCTAAGTCTGCAATCGGATTGACGGCATAATTCCGCTTGCCCCAAAACTCCTCATCGTTCCACAAATCTTCGCAGATGGTGACACCAATACGGACACCATCAAGGGTAAAAGAATTAGCCTGAAGCCCTGGTTCAAAGTAGCGATTGTCATCAAAGACATCGTAGGTAGGCAACAGTCGTTTGTGAAAAATCTGCTGCACTACGCCCTGTTCTACCAAGGCGATGCTGTTAAAGAGTGGCTTGCCACCAGCGATATGGGCCTTGGGATTTGGTGTCACTGTCCCTACTAAAACAGCAAGAGAGGGTGGAAGCTGTTTTGCCAGTTGTTGCAGGGTAGTTGCCATTGCTTCCACTAAAGCCGGATTTAGCAGTAAGTCTCGTGGTGGATAGCCACACAAGGATATTTCTGGTGTGAGTAAGAGGCGTACCCCCTGATTGGCAGCAAGGTTTGCCGCCTCCAGAATCTGTTGGGCGTTGCCAGAAAGGTCACCAATTGTCGGATTGAGTTGTGCGATCGCAAGTTTCATATGGGTTGAGTTGCTAGGGTTCTTTTGTAGCCTCAAATCGAAATCACAGGAAATTCCGGTAATTTAGAAATTACATTAAGCCTATTGCTGCCAGTGTAATTAAAGAGCCAAGAACCTAATTGCTAGCTGCCTTGAGTGCGATCACTCAGCCTGATCGCGCTAATTGATTGCCAGACAGTTGAGCTACCATTTCAGCACGAGAGGAAACCTGCAACTTCCGAAACATTCGCTTCAACGCTTGCTTCACCGTATTCTCTGTAATCCAAAGCGCCGCACCAATCTCTGCACTGGTTAACCCTTGCGCTACGAGTTCTGCAATTTGAGCTTCGCGGGGTGTTAACCGCTTGCAATTCAATGAAGTCATGGCAACGGGTTGAGATCTCAAATCTGCTAATCGAGACGAGAGATGCAGACAGAGGGCGCTTAAATCTGCCAGATTCTGAGCATCAAATGCGGGATAGTCTCGATGGCGGGTGAAGGCAATGCCGCCCACAAGTTGACCACTGTGGACAATTGGCCCAATCATCACATGCCCATGATCCGCACGGGGACAAATCGTTTTCCAGATTCCGGGCGGCAGAATCACTTCTTCATGTACTGGGGCGTGACGTTCCACTAGATAACGCAAGACAGGGTTGTAGTCGAGCGATAACGCCAATTTAATCATGCCTGGAGTATTGGCATCGATCGCAGGAAATTCATCCAGGAAGCTGAGTCCCCAACGGGTCGCGGTGAAATACTCACCAACCGTTGCCATCACAGACTGACGCAGTTCTCGCTCATCCTGTGCCTGAGCGATCGCTTGAAACAGAAATTGCAACGAATTTGCCATGATGGTTTGCTCAATCCTAATCAATAGAATGGCGTTGAACAGAGGATTTTGTCAAAAGACAGGTTCAGGACTTTCGCAGAACTACCTGTAGGGTGGGCACTGCCCACCTTACTACTACGCTGGGGTGTTTAAACGAGTAATACCAAATCCGGGTTGATTACCCCCTTTATCAAGAAGGATACGTCCAAAAAGGCGATCGCTAAAATGTGATTGGCTCAAATCCGGCAGCTTCTGCTTTGGTAATGACTGGGGGTAGCGCTCTCTCGCGCTCGGTATTGAAAATACCCTGCTCAATTTTGTCCAGCCGCTGCAAGAGGTTTGATTCATTCGGCTTGCTGTTGCCAACGCCCAAGGCAGTCTCAATCATGCCTAAGGCTTGGAAACCTCCGATTAATCGGAGTTGCACCCATTTGTAGGGAGAAACTAAATCAAGCGCAATCATACTGATTTTGTGGTTCTAGCTAAAGAGAAGATTGTGAAGACTATACCCGTGAGATTTACTTGCAGGTATGCAAGAGCCTAGGATGAAGGTGCAGATGTTTCAAATCGCAGCATCAGTGTTGTGATTCAGGCACTGTTATAGGAGGTAGGTCGGTGATTAGCGAACTAGCAAAAGTAGTTAAGAGAGAGAACAAGGATAACACTAGGCTTAACGCTATTCAGCGCTATCTAGAGACGTGTTACGAACGCCCGTCTCTTAGCATAGGTTTAGAAAAAACTTCTGTCTTGTCTGAATTAAGTCAGCAAACCAAGCTTTATCTTGCCGAAGCAGGGTCTCATATGGATCGCGCTAGACGGATTCTTAGCTCAGAAACCATTCCTAACGAAAGTATTGCGTTGGCTCAAGCTCTTAGTGAAGTTCAGGGATGTATTCTGAACGTTCGGCGTTACCGAGAAGCTAAAACTCAAAAATTTGAAGTATTAAAGAATTTCGTTGACGAATTTTGGGTTGATCTACCAAATGCTTTTCAAGAAAGTTTTGACGTTTGGGTAAAAGAGCTAATTATAGGCGTTGCCCAAGAAGATCCTGAAAAGCAGTTTGATTTCCTAGTACAGGATGTTCTACAGAACATCCTCAAAAAAGCTGAAATGGATGTAGCAATAGGAAAAGAGCTTGTCTACGAGCTAGCTGAGAGCTATGAGATCCTCAGGAAAGCAAGCTTAAACTTTATAGCTTCGGTTTTTAATCAAGAAGTTACGGAAGAAGATACTCTTGAGTTGTCAGTCGATGAAAATGTTTCAGGACTGCCTGAACTATATGAAGTTGACTTTTACATGTGGACACAACAGCAAACCGAGTTCCTTCGGCAAGAGAACTGGAGTTGCTTAGATGTCCCAAATTTGATTGAGGAGATTGAATCTTTGGGCAGGCAGGAGCGGCAACAATTAGAAAACCGCTTAGGAGTTTTGTTAGGGCATCTACTTAAATGGGAATTTCAGGCTAATGAGCGCTCAAAAAGCTGGTTTAGTACAATCCGAGAACAGCGCTTTTGGATTCTAAAACTTCTTAAGGAAAATCCGAGCTTGAAGCCGTTTCTACTAGAAGCTATGGAAGATGCTTATCAGATTGCTTTAAGTTTAGCCGTCCGCGAAACCTCCTTGACCTACAAGGCTTTTCCTAAAGAATGTCCTTATTCTTCAGAGCAAGCACTGAACTCTAAGTTTTTTCCTGGTCAAGAATTTGGTGAGGACTGGGAGTAACGCAAAAGCTCGCATCACTCCTCTGCGATGTCCATGTTGGAGAGAGGTTGCTTGGAGCTAGCGCGGAAGCGATTACCCATTCCGGTTAAACATTGGTAGAGACGTTCCGCCGGTTCGGCGAAGCCGTTCCCGAAGGGTACGTCTCTACGACTAGAACCGAAAAAGGGGCTATAGAATCAGATTTAGTATCATTTGCGTAAGTCCTAAGGTTGTCAAAGTAGGTCAAGACGGCGCGATCGCCCTCGCGGGAATCAGATAATGCGGCAAAGTGTACCCGATCGAGGTCTATCTGCATTTGAGGAAGGGGGACTATCTTAGCGTTAGTCAACGGCTTGTGAAAGAAGCCAAACGGAGAAGTAAAAATGAGTACTCAAGCAGTAGAGACATTACATATCGGTATTTTCATTAGTCCAAACTGCTACATCCCAGACATCATTGGGGTCTATACCGTATTCAGCGTTGTTCCCAACTGTGAGATTCATTTCATTTGGCAGAACAAAGATCTCATTGTTGGCTATCCCTATTTCCCAATGCACGCGACAACAACCTTTGCAGAGTGCCCAATGAACCTTGATGTTCTTTGCATTGGAGCCTCTGTGGGAATGTTGTCGGATGAGGCGTTAACATTTCTGGCAGAGCGAGGCAATCAAGCAAGATACCTGATTGGTATTTGTGGGGGAAGCCTCATATTAGGTGCAGTAGGATTGCTCAACGGGTACCTTGCTACGGCAAGTTTCTCACTGATCGATGAACTTCCTAGCTTTGGTGCAATTCCAGTGAAGGGAGGCGAGGTCGTTGTTGATCGAAATCGAATTACAGCCAGTCCGGTTTCAGGTTCTTTTGATGCGGGCTTAATTGTACTTGGAAAGCTGCGTGGTGAAGATGCGGCTAAAGAAGTTGAATTGACCCTGGAGTATGCCCCTCATCCTCCCTATGGTACGGGTAGTCCTGAGTTAGCGGGGGTTGAACTGACACAAAAAGTGATGCAGAAATACGAGACAGTATTTAATGAATTTCGCAAGGCTGCACAACGAACATCTGAGCAATTCTTGGCTCTAAAGGCTTAATTCTTAACAGGGCAGTCTATTTAGGTGAGTGCATCTTTTGCCTGTGCTGCGGTAGCGCCGATTGTACTCGATCGCGGTCTATACGAGACTCGTTAGCTGCTCCTAATCTAACCGTGTTCCAATTAGATATTAATTAACCAATATGTCACGCTCTTTAGAACCAGCTAAACCCATTTTCGACCCTCAGCCTCAAACCTCACTACATTGGTCACTGATGGGATTTTTTCTTCTCGTCCTGGCTTTTAATCTCTGTCTGAATGCTCAAGTATTGACAGTGGGACTGGCTTATTTTTACAACCCCCAATGGTGGAAGGCTCATGTGTGGCTGGTGCGTAGCTACAGCGGCTTGTCCCTGATTCTGTTGGTATGGGCATATCGAATTACCCTTCCTCGCCGAGTGCAAAGCCTCACCGCCAGTCTACCAGTCCTGTTGGGATTGCAATTTCTGACGATTCATCTCAAAACTCCGATTCCACTAGCGATCGCACATCCGCTGATTGGTTTCACGCTGTTTTCGGTATCCACCACGTTGGTACATCGCGTCAGTCGTTTCCTGTTTCCTAAAGAAGAGGAAGCCTTTTGACATTAACTCCTGCGTTCTGAACTCCTTCGGGAATCGGTTATCAGAGTTACAGAACGTTAGCGCTTTGTCCGGATGATGCATCATAGTTAAAGAAGCTATTTGCATTTCTTTGCATTGCAACTGATGCCACTCAGGTCAGAACGTGGAGGGAGCGCTATGACCAACAAATCTTCAGAAGATACACCAGCCGATCAACTTGATGAAACGTGGGACGATGAGCTAGATGAGTCCTTTGCACCTCGCCGGAAGAGGGGAAAGCTCACAGCATGGCAAGGTGTGGCAATTGGCATCGGTGTCGGCATTGCGCTTACGGCTGGCGCGGGAACACTGCTGTCTCGCCAACCCTCAACGGGTAAGACGGAAAATAATACACAACAAGCAGCACAACCCAGTTCAACTGTCACTGTTGCCCAAGCACAAACGAGTCCTATTGCCCGTACCTTAGCAACTACGGGTACAGTTGCCGCTCGTAACTTGATTCCTGTTCTCCCCCAGGCAACAGGCTTACAAGTTAAGCTAATTTTGGTGGAAGAGGGACAAACTGTCAAAGCTGGACAAGTGATGGCAGTTCTTGATGATTCGGTGTTGCGGGCGCAACTGGCTGGCGCACAAGCGAATGTTGCCTCAAATCAAGCCGTTGTAAAGCAAAGACAAGCGGCATTGCAGCAAGCCCGTGCAACACTCGCAGAAGCACAAAGCAATCTCCAACGGTATCAAACTTTAGCAAGAAACGGTGCAATTAGTCGTCAGGAACTGGAAACCCGTGCTACAACGGCGGCGACTGCCAGAGAAGCCGTTGCGAGTGCCGAAGCCCAGATTGGTAGCGCCGAAGCTGATGTCCGTAGCAGTGTAGCAACCGTTCAACAACTGCAAACACAGCTAGGACAAACGGTTGTTCGCGCCCCTGCTAGTGGTGTGGTTGCTGAAAAAACGGCTCAGATTGGGGATGTCAGTAACGGAACGCAAAAACTATTTTCTATTATCGGCAACGGTGCTTTGGAACTTGAGGCGTTGGTTCCCGCTACGCAACTACCGCAAGTTCGGATTGGTGCGCCTGCCACAATTACCTCCGATACTGATAACCGTGTTCGCCTGTCGGGACAAGTTAGAGAAATTGCGCCTTTAGTCAATGCCGAAAGCCGTGAAGCAACAGTCAGAATTGACATACCGCAAACGAACTTACTGCGTCCTGGGATGTTTGCCGATGTTGAAATTACAACGACAACGGCAACTGGAGTAACCGTGCCAAACAAGGCAGTTCTCCCCCAACCGGACGACAGTGCCATAGTATTCCTACTATCGGGTGAAGGCAAAGTGCAAGCGAGAAAGGTAGAAGTAGGGGAAGTTGTCAATGATGGAAATGTCGAGATTAGAAGCGGTTTGCAACCAGGCGATCGCGTGGTGGTAGCCGGAGCAGGTTTTCTCAAAGATGGCGATACAGTCAGGGTAGCGAATCAATAAGGGTAAGGGTAGTTGCCCTGTAACGACCGAGAGGTAAGAGAACAAACTCAAGATTAGCCAGTTCAAGCAACGTAAAAGTTTCATTGCCCAAGCGATGAAACGAGAGAGGGTCTTAACGAAGGCACTCTCACTCTGGCTGGCAAGAAATGTCAGGATTTGATGGAAAGCTTCAAGAAATTTACGGAAATTTTATCAGGATCAAGGCTAGCTTCCTTTTTAACAATTATTTTAGAAGTAGAAGCAACAATTTATGCATCTTTTCCCGCTGAGGTCACATCTAAAGGTTAAAATCCAAATTTTTTATGTCGTTCAACATCTCCGCGTGGTCAATTCGTAAGCCAGTTCCAACACTGGTGCTGTTCTTAGTCTTGACCGTAGTAGGGTGGTTTTCCTTTACTCGGTTGGGAATTGATTCCAATCCAAATATTGATATTCCTACGGTTTCAGTGACCGTAACCCAACCTGGTGCAGGACCCTCGGAACTCGAATCTCAGGTAACGAAGAAAGTTGAAGACGCTGTCGCTGGCTTGGGTAATATCGATAACATTATTTCCACAGTTAATGACGGGGTTTCTAGCACTGTTATTAATTTTGTCTTAGGTACCGATAGCGATCGCGCCACCAACGACGTGCGGAATGCCGTTGCCCAAATCCGGCAAGACTTACCGCAAGACATTAACGAACCGATTGTCCAGCGACTGGAATTTGCGGGGGGTCCGATTATGACCTACGCAGTTGTCTCGGAAAGTCGCTCAGTTGAAGACTTGAGCTACTTGGTTGACCAGACCATTAGCCGCGCCTTACTAGCAGTCAAGGGCGTTTCTCAGATCAAGCGGGTTGGTGGTGTTGATCGTGAGATTCGAGTCAACCTCGACCCAAGCCGATTACAGGCTCTTGGAATTACTGCTACTCAAGTCAATGACCAAATTCGCGCCTTCAACGTCAACCTACCAGGGGGACGAGGGGAGATTGGAGGAAGCGAACAAAGCATCCGGACATTAGGTAGTGCAGCCAATGTGGATGTCTTGAAAACTTATGAAATTGTGCTGCCGAATGGTAGTTCAACCCCTTTATCCAACTTAGGAGAAGTAATTAATGGCTATGCCGAGGTACGGCAGCAAGCACTGCTAGATGGTAAACCTGTGGTGGCATTCCAGGTGTTGCGTAGCACAGGCAGTACTCTCGTAACAGTAGAAGAAGGGGTTAGAAAAGAAGTCGAGAAACTAGAAAAGACTCTTCCCCGTGATGTCAAGCTGGAACTGATTTTTACACGAGCTGACTTCATTCGCGAATCCTATCAAGGCACTATTGATGACCTGATTCAAGCAGGTTCCTTGGCAGTGGTGACGATTCTGCTCTTTTTACGAGACTGGCGAGCAACCTTAATTACCGCCGTCGCCTTGCCACTATCCATCCTTCCCACATTTGGTGTTCAGTATTTACTGGGCTACACCCTCAACAGCATGACCTTGCTAGCCTTGGCGTTAGCGGTGGGAAACTTGGTTGATGATGCTGTCGTGGAAATTGAAAACATGGAACGGCACATGGCGATGGGGAAAACGTCGCGGCAAGCGGCTTTTGATTCTTCAGCAGAAGTTGGTTTAGCTGTACTTGCTAGTGCCGCGACGATTATTGCGGTGTTTCTGCCTGTTGCCTTTATGGGTGGCGTTCCGGGTCAGTTTTTCCAACCATTTGGGGTAACCGTTGCCGTTTCTACTCTCTTTTCTACCTTAGTGGCGCGTACTGTAACCCCAATGATGGGGGCTTATTTACTCAAGGAGAAGAAACCGAGTAAGAAGAAAGACTCTTTTCCCTTCTACGGTTTTCCTTCTACCTTCCGTAGACGATTCCAACCGTATCGCAGCTTGTTGAAATGGGCATTGCGGCATCGAATGACAACTATGGCAATTGCGATCGCGTTTTTCATCGGCAGCTTGATGCTCGTCCCCTTAATTCCCAAAGGATTCATTGATAATGGTGACTTGGGTATTTCCACGCTTACCGTTGAACTGCCTCCCGGTTCTACCTTGGAAGATACCAACAAAGTTGTGCAGCAAGCAAGTGGGTTAATCCGACGTTCACCCGCCGTTAGCAGTGTGCTGGGAACTATCGGCTCAAGTGGTGGCGGTAATGATGGGGGAGGTGTGAATAATGCGACAATTTTTGTTCAGCTCAAAGAGAAAGAGGAGCGTGACCTCTCCCAGGTAGAGTTTGAGCAGCAATTGCGTCCACAATTGTCCCAAATTCCAGGAGCAAGAATCAGCTTCCAGAGTCAAGGTGCAGCAGGAAGTAGCAAGGATGTATCCCTTCTCCTCAAGAGTGAAAACCCTGAAGCTTTATCAACTGCGGCTAATGCCTTAGAACAGCAGATGAGAACGGTGCCTGGATTAGTGGAAGTAAGTTCCACTGCAAGTTTAGTAAAGCCAGAGATTTTGGTAATTCCTGACCCAGCGCGTGCTGCTGACTTGGGCGTGACGGTACAAGCGATCGCACGAACAGCTTCGCTTGCGACTATCGGTGACAACGAAGCAAACTTGGCTAAGTTTAATCTCCCCGATCGCCAAATTCCGATTCGAGTGCAAATTAACCCAGAGGCACGAGACGACCTTGATACACTCAGAAATCTCCGGGTGCCAGGTTCAAATAATACACTGGTTCCCTTAGTCTCAGTCGCTGATATCCGTTTCGGTAGTGGCCCTGCAACCATTGATCGCTATGATCGCTCTCGTCAGGTTTCAGTGGAAGCAAACTTACAAGGAATTGCCTTGGGAGATGCGGTTGCAGCAGTGAATAAGCTACCAGCACTGAATCCGCTACCTCCAGAAGTCGTGCAACAATCGGCTGGGGATGCGGAGATTATGCAAGAGATTTTTGGTCGCTTCGGCGGTGCGATCGCGTTAGCCATCATGTGCATCTACGCCATCCTCGTTCTGCTGTACAACAACTTCCTCCATCCTGTGACAATCATGGTGGCGTTACCCCTCTCCTTGGGAGGCGCACTACTCGGCTTAATGATTGCTCAAAAGGCGTTAGGACTATATGCGCTGATTGGAATTGTCCTCTTGATGGGAATTGTGACCAAGAACTCAATCCTACTGGTGGACTATACGTTAATCAACCAGGAAGAAGGCAAGTCTCAATATCAGGCATTAATCAACGCTGGAACCGATCGCTTGCGACCGATTTTGATGACCTCTCTCGCTACGATTGCGGGGACAATTCCCTTAGCGTTGGGACTTGGTGCAGGCGCTGAAGTACGCAGTCCAATGGGCCTTGCTTTGATGGGAGGCTTCACTACCTCAACACTACTAACATTGCTGGTAGTACCTGTGTTGTTCACCTATGTGGATAACTTACAGCGATCGATTACCAACTTGGGTAAGAAAGGTGGGAAAAAGAAAGGTGGAGAAAAGCGATCGCCAAACATCCTTGAAGAATCGCAACCGACTAGCAATGGTGGAAAACCTAAATCCCCTGTCGGGAAGTAAGTTATTGCTCATCTAATTAACAGCATTAATTCATTGGAAGTATTCAGGGGTAAGGGTAGAAAGCATTTTACCTTTACCCTTTTTGTATCAAGAGTAATTACAGGTGATGTGTTTTAAGTAATGTTAATTGACAAACCAGTTCTCTATTTGAATATCCTGAAAGTCAGCATAATCTGCCTCGTTGTTTGTCACCAAAACCAGATTATTGACCACAGCGATCGCGGCAATTTGTGTGTCAACATAAGATGGAGTTTTGCCTAACCCAACTAATCTTGCTCTCTCATAAGCGTGCCATTTAGCGGCTTCTGTACTATATGGTAAAAGTAGCAACTTTGCTCCAACTTCTTCCCTAAGATAAGCTTCTATTGCTTGGCGTTTTCGAGAATTGGGCAGACGGTAGCAGCCATAGAGCATCTCATGAAATACAACTGTAGCTGTAGCAGTCAAGCCGCTATACCTAACCAACAATTCCATCAGGCTAGGATTCGGAACTGGACGCAGAGGCTCGGACAAGATGTTGGTATCCAACAAAAATTGAGGATTGCTCAAAAGCTGACCTCTCGACCTGAAGAGTGATCACGAACATCGTTGAATACCTCATCCTGCTCAATATCCAACGACTGGATGTGGTACTTCTGACGGAATTTCGCTAAATCTACACCAAATCCTACCTGGTCTGAGGTTAGGCGTTGATATTCTTCCAGCGATAACACAACAGCTACAGGTTTACCATGCCGCACAATCTGTACAGGCTTACCATTTTCTGCATCGTGAATGATTTGAGCAAAGCGATCGCGGACTTGGGCAATTGAGTACTGGTTAAGTGTCATTCGGTTGCAAAACTATATGGCTATACTTATGGCTATATTTTAGTATTGGAGACTAGATTAGGATTTAAGGGGAAAAGGTTTTTCCCTACAGCTAAACGCGAAATCTCTAGTTGCAGTAGGTTGAAAGTAGAGCAACTCTACAGCAATCTTTCCCCATGACACCATCCCTACCGACAACTGCCAGCAATCTTCCCACTCTCTATGAACAGGACTATTATCTCTGGTTGGAGACAACCGCTAACCTCTTGCGAGAAGGACAACTTTCTGCACTCGATGTCGCTAATTTGCTAGAAGAAATTGAAGACATGGGCAGGAGTGAGAAACGCGCAGTTTACAGCAACCTCAAGATTTTATTGATGCATCTCCTCAAATATAGGTATCAATCAGGGAAACGATCGAACAGTTGGTTAACGACTATTGTTGAGCATCGGCAGAGACTCAAAAAAGCACTCAAAGAAAGCCCAAGCTTACAGTCGTACTTTAATGAAATATTGGATGAGTGTTACCAAGATGCTAGGGAATTAGCGGCGGCTGAAACGGGACTAGCAATTGATGTATTTCCAGTTGAACCTCCTTTCTGTGCTGATCAAACACTCAACTCTGACTACTTACCTGATGAAGGCGATCGCATAGTCTAATGAGATGCAAGAATACCCAGGCTTTTCCTCTAGAGATATTTCCTCAGCAGTGTCTGTTTTTTGTAATTAAGCCGCGTTGGATTGTTATTGATACCCAAAGCGTCAATCTAATTTTGTTCTACAAGAGAATAGAGGATGTTGAGCAATTTAGAACAACTGTCCTGATTCAACCCAATCAAAGCCCTTAGCTCTTTTTCTAAGAGTCTCTCAGCTAATCCTGACTCAGGTAAAAATCCGAGGAAGAACTATATAGACACCCACTCCTGCAACGCTTTTGTCTTCTTGCGCCAGCACAAAAGTGTTACGCACTTGCGCCTGATGAGTTACCAGCATGACAGCAACGGATACTGCCTCACATAAAGTTTCAAATTGGAATCGGCAAACCTATCAACGGTTGAAACTTGCCTTGAGTCTGGGATTGCGCCGCCAACTTTTTGTGGCGGTGTGTGATGACCTAAGTTTGCGTAATCGATTGGCAGGGAAGTTGCACGCTGAGATGGGTGCAACCTCAGCAAAAGAGCTATTGAATGCTCAAAATCACCCAAAATTAGTGAGCTTGAACTTAAGCTTGAGCGCCCCCAATCCTCTAGGGCAGATGGCGCAATGGTTAGCGAAAAATCGACCATCCCGAAGTCCTGCACCAATGCCTGGATTTCAGATTTTGGGCATTGAGCGTTTAACACGGCAATCGCCAACAGTGCAACGATTGTTCCTTCGGCGTTTACAAACGATTGAACACAATCTCTCACGCCTGGAATCGACACTGTTAATTTGGTTACCAAGACCTTGGTTTCATACCATTCAGCAATCTGTCCCAGAATTTTGGCAGTTGCATACGGCTATCTTTGAATTTGAAGGAGAACCAACACCACTACCCCCAGTTGGCGCTTCCAAACCAGAAGCATCTAAGCCTTCACCACCATCTGAGGAAGCAACGGGTTCGTTCAAGGAAGACTTGCGAACGCTGCTGACTCAAGATTTGGTCAAGCTAGCTGACATTGGTCAGGAAAAACAGCACGACGGCGATTTCAAATATCCTCAATCCGGTTCAGAAGTAGCATTCAACGCCTTGGGTGGGGGGTTTCCTCCTGTAACAAATTACCCAACATTTCCTTACTCTACTCCTAGTTCCCCCTTATCCGTTCCAAAGGAGCCAACAGAAAATCGGGTAGCACCGCTTCAGCCTGATTTGAGGCTAGGTGATAGTGTTCAGAATGAGCCTACTCAATCTGATGAGCAAGCTAATGATGATCAGTACCAAATTCCAGATATCAAGTTAGGCGAATCAGCGGCACCCTCTCAGCCAAACGTCCAACAGCCCTCAGCTAACCCAACAGCGTTGCAAGCTGACTCTTATCTGCAACTGGGTAACTACTATCGCCAAGTGATTGAACAGGGAGATGCGTCTGAGGAGAATTTAGCGATCGCAATTCAGGCGTATGAGCAAGCGCTGCAATACTTGGGAGAGGACTCGCCTCACTTATCCGATATCCTCAATGACGTTGGCAATCTCTACTGGATACTCTCTCGTTCTCCTAGCAGCGTTGATCATAGCCTGTCCTACCTAGAGCAAGCGATTCAATCTTACCAACTGGCATTAACAAGGCTGGTTGCCGAAGAGGTTCCCCAAACCTATGCAATGATTCAGAATAATTTGGGAGCCGCCTACGGAGACTTAGCTCGTCATCAAGACTCAGCAGAGAACTTAGAGCAGTCGATTCGCGCTTATGAAGAAGCCTTGCGCTATCGCCGTGCGGAAAGCGAACCACTCAAGTATGCTTCCACACAGAACAATTTAGGGACAGCTTACTGGAATCTCGCTCAACATCAATCACCCGTTGCCAATTTACGAGCTGCGATCGCATCTTATGCCGAAGCCCTGTCGTATTACAACACGAAAACCGAGCCGTTGAGTTGGGCAATGATTCAAAATAACCTGGGTACTGCCTACTGGAATCTTGCCCAATACGAAAAACCAGAACACTGGTTAGAGTTGGCAACCTCAGCGTATCAAGATGCTTTGATGTACCGTAAACCAGACGTTACTCCTGCGGCTTGTGCTGCTACACAAAATAACCTAGGCACAGCTTACTGGCACCTAGCCGATCGATTTCAAGATGAACCAGACGCACAGGAACGATACTTAAAGTCTTGTATTGCCACTTATGAAAGTGCGATCGCGCTTGTCCAGCAACTTTCGCGCAACACCCCACCAATCCCGATAAACTTCGATGTCCTTTCAACTTATAACAATCTAGGACTCGCATATTACCAACTAGCCACAGAAGCACATTTTTCCTTAGATAAAGCGTCTAAATCCGTTCATCTTGAAGCGGCTCTACACCAACACATACAAGCTTGTACAGGTGTATCTCCGCAATCGGATTCTTATCAAACTACCCTCAGCTACATTGTCAAAACCATTCGTGCTTTCTACCGTGAAGGTGGCATTGCTGGACAAAACCTTGCTCTATCGAAAGTTCCAGGGCAGTTGTTACCAGAAATTTTGCCACGGTTGTAAATGAAGGGCTAGGGCGTGTTTTCAAACTTAATTGGCTTCGTTTATGTAGTGCAGATCCCCTTAAATCTCCCTTAAAAAGGGGGACTTTGAGAAGATTCTCCCCCCTTTTTAAGGGGAGCTGGGGGGATCTGAATTTAATTAAGTCAGTGACATTCAAGTTAAAACAGTGATCGCTTCTAGAACAATCCCTAACGGGTGATTCGCCAAATTTTGATTGTTTTGTCCCAACTCCCACTGGCAAGTATCTGTCCATTCGGGCTAAAAGCAACAGAATCAACGACATCTGAATGCCCCTCTAGAGTAACAATCTCCTGTTTAGTAGAAACATCCCATACTTTGATAGTCCGATCCCCACTGCCACTGGCTAAAGTTTTGCCATCTGCGCTAAAAGCGACAGACGTAATAAATGCTGAATGCCCCTTGATGGTGCTAATTTCCTGTCCGGTGCGAACGTCCCACATTTTGATAGTGCTGTCTCCACCTCCAGTGGCTAAAGTTTTACCATCAGGGCTAAATGCGACAGAACTAACCCCGTATGAATGCTCTCTGAGTGTCATAATCTCTCGTCCGGTACTGACGTTCCACAGCTTAGTAGTTTTGTCCTTACTGCCACTGGCTAAAATCTTGCCATCGGGACTAAAAGCTACAGAATTAATATATTTGCGATGCCCCTTGATGGTGCTAATTTCTCGTCCCGTGCTAACCTCCCACAATTTAATAGTGCAGTCTTTACTGCCACTGGCTAAAATCTTGCCATCGGGACTGAAAGCAAGGGAAAAAATTAACTCAATATATAAACTCTGCGTTGAATGCCCTTTGAGGTGGCTAATCTCCTGTCCGGTGCTAACGTTCCATAGTTTGATAGTGTCGCTCTTACCAAAAGCTAAAGTCCTGCCATCGGGGCTAAAAGCAATGGAATTAACCCCACCAGAATGTTCCTTAATAGTGCAAATCTCCTGTCTGACATCAACATCCCATAGTTTGAGGCAGTTGTTTTTGTCCTTGTATCCACTGCCACTAGCTAGAGTTTTGCCATCGGGACTAAAAGCTACAGAAAGAACTTGGGCTGAATGCCCTTGGAGAGTAGCAACTAAGGAAATGTTTTGATCTGCAATTTTAGGGGGTGTCTGTACAGTAGGTGAGAGTGCTACAACATCGACGCTTGTTGCTTCCGAAATCTCCAAGTCTTGCATTACTTCTGATGCTGATTGATACCGTTGCTTAACCATGCTGTGAGTCATTTTGTCCAGAATGCGACCCAGTTTATCGCTCACCGGATTGTTGGGTAGGTAATTGCGCCACACAAAGGCATTCTCTATCGCGTCATACAGCTCAGGCGACTCAATGTCAGTCAACAGATGAATGCAGGTGACACCCAAACTGTAGATATCGCTGGCAAACACCGCTTTCCCAAATAGCTGTTCCGGGGCTGCATAACCTGCTGCGCCGATATATGTCCCAGCTTTGCCTAAAGCCGTTCCAGTCGCATACTTAGCCGCCCCAAAATCCACCAGCACCAGTCTGCCATCCGAGCGACGACGGATGATATTCTCTGGCTTGATATCCCGATGAATCACCTGCCCTTCATGGATAAATTGCAGCACAGGCAGTAAGTCACCTAAGAGGCTGCAAATCTGTTTTTCTCGGAAAACACCCGTTTCTGCCAACTCCTCGGCTAAGTTTTGTCCGTCGATGAACTCCTGCACGATGTACTGGCGACTATCTTGCTCCAAATGCGCGAACAGTTCTGGAATTTGGGGATGTTTGCCCAACTGTTCCAAGCGCACTGCTTCCTGCTGAAATAACTCGGCGGCTTTGCCAGAATTATTTTGCCCTTGAGGATAAAACTGCTTAATCACACACTGGGGTTTTGATGGCTTGTACTCATCCTCTGCTAAAAGCGTTCTGCCAAAGCCCCCTTGAGCAAGAGGTTTGATAGCACGATATCGCTGTGCCAGTAAAAGTTTTGTACCGCACTTTTGGCAAAAGTTTGACCCATCAGGGTTCTGGGGCTTCTGACAATCCGGGTTCAGGCAGTAGCTCATAACAGGTTAGTAATCGGCAAAAGAGTCTATTGTGAGTGTTCCCAGAACTGTCCTGTTCAAAACGCGATCGCACTATCCGTCTCGCCAACTAAGACATAAACCCGATCGCATCACGCGGCTAAACCTTATGATCATCTTCAACTAACCTTCAGAGAGATGCGATCGCATTAATTGCAACGCTAAAGTTAACACCTGAGCGCATCTTGGAACTCCCATCATGGCACCCGAATCAGACGATTTCACTATCGGTGTCGAAGAGGAATATCAGATTATCGACCCTGTAACCCGTGAGCTGAATTCGCGTGTTAAGCAGATACTACCAATTGCACGGAAAGCACTTGGTGAAGAGGTACAGCCGGAAGCTCAACTTTCCCAAATCGAGATTGGAACACCAATCTGTCGAACACTTGCAGATGTGCGTCGAGAGCTCGTACACAGTCGCCGTGAAGTCATTGCCGCCGCCGCAAAAGATGGTAATCGCATCGCTGCTGCTGGAACACACCCCTTCTCTCACTGGGAAGATCAGCAAATTACACCCAAAGATCGCTACAAAAGCCTGGAACGAGATTATCAACAACTCACACGCGAGCTACTGATCTGCGGTTGCCACGTCCATATCGGGATTAGCGATCGCGAGATGGCAATTCAAGTCATGAATCGCGTCAGGGTATGGCTTGCACCCTTACTCGCTCTATCCGCCAATTCACCGTTCTGGTTGGGTACAGATACAGGATATGCAAGTTATCGCACCGAGATTTGGAGTAGGTGGCCCCTATCAGGCGTTCCCTCTATTTTCCAATCCCATGGCGAATACAAAACACTTGTAGAAGCCTTAGTTGCTACTAAAAGTGTGGAGGAAGCAACGAAGATTTACTGGGATGTCCGCCTCTCCGAACGATATCCAACCGTCGAGTTTCGCGTTACGGATGTGTGCTTGACGATAGACGAAGCGGTGATGGTGGCAGGACTTGTGAGTGCTTTAGCGCGGACTTGTTACGAAAAAGCGTACCGTGATGAACCCTTTGTCACCGCACGCCCTGAACTCCTACGGGCTGCTCATTGGCGTGCCGCACGTTATGGTTTGGAAGGAGACTTGATGGACGTTAGCAATCTTACTGCCGTCCCAGCGCGTGAACTGGTAGAGAAATTTCTGACATTCCTGCGCCCATCACTTGAAGATGCTGGAGAGTGGGATGAAATTTCATCAATCGTACATGAAACCATGCAACGCGGCACAGGCGCCAGCCGACAGCGCAAAGCTTACAAACGTGCGGGGTGCATAGAGGATGTCGTTGATTTAATCATCGAGGAGACGGAGAAAGGAACCGCATGAGGGTAATTCTATTTTTGTATAGGACTTACGCAATTTACTCTTGGAAGCGCCATTAGTAGGGGCGCACAGCTGTGCGCCCCTACTATATATGGAGGTAGTGCGTAAGTCCTGTTTGAATTTCGCAGCAGATATAGCAAAAGGCAGAAGGCAGAGGGCAGAAGGCTTTTATGTTTATTAGTAGTATGTGGTTGTTTGGGTCGTTAAATCTGTCCTAACCTTTAGGGCGACAGCTATAAAAAGCAGAAGCGCTAGGGGAAGCCAGGGTGAATAGGTGTAAGTTCCAATTCCCAATTCCCAATCCCCAATCCCCAATTCAGCAAATTACTTGATCGGAGATTACCCTTGTAAGGGTATGTTAAGGAACAGCATGAAAGAAGATTATGGCCTCTGTTCCCAATCCTTCGCTTGATACTGGTCTAGCTGCTCTGAAGCAGGGAAACTACCCAATTGCGATCGCACATTTTGAGGGTGTCTGTGAGACGGAGATAGACGATTCTCTGATTGTACGGGCTTCAAAAGGGCTAGTAATGGCATATTACCGTAGCGGTGACCCTGAAAAAGCGATCGCCCGTTGCCAATCCCTCGCTAAACATATTGATCCCAAGGTTAGGGAGTGGGCAACCAGTACCCTATCCAACTTGACAGGGGAAAACCTCCCCTCCCCTAGAGCTAAAAACTTTGGCTTGAGTAATGCCCCTCAAGATCTAGAGACGTTTGAGCCAGAAGGGCAAGCCAACAATCCAAATTCAGCATCAACAGGGTTTGTCGCTTTTAATCCAACTCCCTCCACTCCGAAAACACCACCACGGAGAACACCTTCTAAAATCAAGCAGCCGTTAACAGGTTCTACGAAGAATTTGCCTCCTAACTCCACAACTCAGGACAGGCAAAGCAACATTACTCCCACAGAAGCACCGATACCAGAACGTTCTGAATCTGTAGCAGAATACCCTACCCAACTTCCCACTCCTGACTCACCACGCGCCACGCCTCAACCTGCACTCTTCACACAATGGCGCAACAGCGGACGTGCTAAGGACTGGCGACCGCTCAAACCCCTGAAGTTTATACGCCTGTGGGCTGTGGAAATTCTCAGTGCGATCGCCTTTTTTTGGGTGCTGCGTTTTGTTGTTGAATTTGCAATGAGGCAAACGAACATTATTCTGGTCAAGTTGCCCATTTTCAGTCCGATTCAACTCTTCTACCGCAACCCAACCCCAGCACTCCTCATCATTCTGGGAATCCTACTAATTGCATCTCCCTGGTTAATTGATCTGCTATTGAAACGTTTTTATGGTCTTGAACCCCTACGCCTGTCGCAACTTTCCTCCCGTAGCCCAGAGGCGGGGAAGGTAATACAAAGTCTTTGCCGCAAACGCCGCATCCCGTTACCCAAGTTGGGAATTTTACCCACTAATGCCCCAGTAGCGCTAACCTATGGCAATCTCCCTCGCACTGCTCGAATTGTTGTCAGCGAGGGCTTATTGGCACAGTTAGCAGATGATGAGATTGCTACTATTTACACGACCCAGTTGGGACATATCGTCCATAGAGATTTTATCTTGATGTCTCTGGGCGTACTTTTCATCCAGCTACCCTACATGGTTTATTGGCTGCTCACCCAGTCAGGAGAGCGGTTAGCCAATTTGGCGAGAAATAAGTTTCCCTCAGCCCAGCAGATTCTTGTGCCAATTATCTTGGGCATCACGGGCGTGATTGCCTCTGTAAGTTATGGGATTTACTGGCTACTCCAGTTACCGTTGCTGTGGTTTTCTAGAGCCAGGGTTTACTATAGCGATCGCCTTGCTGTAGAAACAACAGGCAACCCCAATGGCATGACCCGTGCTTTACTAAAAATTGCCCTTGGGATTACCCAAGACATCCAAACCACTCGCCTAACTAGCGGCTTATTAGAAAGCTTTAATTTAATGCAGCCTGTAGGCTATCGGCAGGCAATTATCCTCAGCAGTTGTTCTCCCCTAACACCCTTTGAAGATGTTTTAACCTGGGACTGCACGAACCGTTACCGTGACTGGTTAATCCTCAGTACGTCTCACCCACTCCTCGGTGAGCGTTTAGCGATGCTTGCCCGCTACGCCCAACTCTGGAAGTTGGAGACTGAGTTAGATTTACCTGCGATCGCTCCTGCAACTCCTAATAATGCAGCACTGGTGTCCAAACTTACCAACATCTTTAAAGCCTTACCTCTGCTGCAAAGCACCCTCTTGGCTGGGTTAGTCTTGGGCAGTCTTCTCAGAGCTATCCTCTGGGTAATTGGGAAAATTAGCGATCAGCTCAATGTTTGGCAACTCATCTGGCTACACAACGCTGGCCCGTTTCTCAACGCTTGTATCATGATCGTGTTCAGCCTCTGCCTGTTTACCTGGATTAATCGCTACTTTCCCGATATCAAACCTGCGGCTGTCCGAAATGAACCCGATTTGGGAGAGTCTTTTGCCAATCCAGCTACTGTACCCGCCGATAGCCAGCCGCTTCAACTCACGGGTAACCTCTTAGGGCGTCGTGGCTTACTTAACTGGCTAGGACAGGATTTAATCTTGCAAACCTCCACAGGTTTAGTGAGACTCCACTACTCGTCTTATCTTGGTCCTTTTGGTAATCTTTTCCCTCAACGCACTCGTCCTAGCGACTTGGTCGATCAGCAAGTTACAGTGACTGGATGGTTGCGTCGGGGTGCAACGCCTTGGCTTGACGTTGAAACCCTACGTGCTTCTGGCAAAGTAGTGCAAGCCCAGTATCCAATCTGGCTAACACTGCTGGCGTTTGTTGCAGCAATCTGGGGAGCTTATTCAATCTGGGAAGCTTAGTCTCTACAAGTAGGCTGGGGATTGCTAAGAGGTCATTTATAAAGAAAACCTGAACGCTCAGCAATTGCTATTGATGTGCTTTGTTGAGAATAAATTGGGGTCGAACGGATGTGTTTTTGATGCTGTTTGGGTCGGTAACTGCCACCTCTAGACCCCAGCTATGCAAATCTTCAAAAAGTCCACTGGGAGTCATATCCATCTCATGGCAATCACTATTACCAGGTTCACCTCCCCACTCCCACGCCATCCAGCCAATTTCTAGCCGCTGGCTTTCTTTCAGAATATGCTGATATGCGATCGCTCCTCGACAACCTACTTCTTTATTCGCAAATTCTCCAACAATTAAGGGAATATTTAAAGCGACAGCTTTCTCCAAGGCAGCGGTAATTCTTTCCTTGTTATTATCGCTGTGCCACCAATGAACAGAAAACATTAAATTCTGGTCAGGATCTTGCTGTTGTAGCCAGGGTGCTGTGTTGTGGAGTTGTTCTACATTTCTCCCCCAACCTGATGCATCAATAACTAGAGGAACATGTATTCCCGCCTCTCGCATCCGGGTAACAGCAGTTTTGTAACCTGCTTTAAAATCCTCATCTGAAACATCCGCTCCTGCTTCATTAGCGATGTTTACTAACAAATATTCTTCATGACGCTTGATGACAGCAACTGTTGCTGGATTAACCCAATAGTCTACTACTGAGGGAAGTTTACTCCAATCTCCAGTCGCGTCATGAATTTCAATCATCGGAATCATCCCTAATTTAACGGTATTTCTGATGATTGCATCAAATTCTTCGGCTGGTTTTCCCATCATCCACATAATTCGGACAACATTAGCACCTGTTTTTTCAATTTCAGGCAAGCTAAACTCACCTGTTGGTTCTGCCCAAACTGCCATCCTGTTCACACCACGCAGAATAACTTTGTCTCCATCTTTTGCATAAAGATGTCGCCCTTGGACATAGAAACTAGGATCTGATGCCTGTACAGCAAAAGGAATAAATAAACCGAGTAACAAAAAGAAAAAAAACCCTAACATTGTTTGCCTGAATTTATTTTTCATTACACAAGTCCTTGTCTCACTACCGAATTACACTGTTTTTAGGTCTAAACGCTTTGCTATAGACAAACGAACCCTCTTGTGTCACTTTGGGAAATTCGACGAATTTACGTTGTTTCAGCCCACGATAAATCAAGGTTTTACCCCAATTTGGCAGAAGAGGGCTAAGCTGATGTGCCGTTAAATTTCATGGTTGGAAAAGAGCCAACTAGTCTAGGTTTATGTTTAAAGTGTATTCCTGAATTTAAACTCTTAGTAAAGTTTATAAAAGAGGGTGACAGCTTGACAGGCTGGGGTTTAAAGTCGATGGTTAAATTGACGAATCTGCGAGAATTTCTCCCAAAAAAAAATAGACATGTTATCTACTCTCCTCAAGAAACTAAGGATTGCTACCGATGGGGCTGAGTTAAAGTCTTGGAAAATCGATGAAAAGTTAAATCTGGAAACGTGTTTCAACTATACGTTCTTCGGAGAAGATAGTTTGATGCAAGGTAGTGTAGTTTTGCTTTCCGAAAGCAAGATCTACTCCAATTTATCGTTGACAACTTTTGGTTTAGCTCCTGCTACTTCACCTGAAGGTGTGTTTTGGCAGGAAGCTTCTGGGGAAATATTAATTCACTTCAATGTCAATTTTGCTGAAGGTGAGGCAGTTGAGTCATTGAAGGGTACGTTAACGTTATTCGATTGGTTGCTGCCAGAAAATCAGGGGAGTTGGGAAGCTAGCGTTCGCAGTCCAGATTGCGAGGTAGCAAAAGTAAAAGGGGCTTGGTTACGCAGCAAACTAGAGTAATTAAGGTATCGTGATCAACTTTGGAGTTTCTCCTTAATAATGCAAGCTTTGCCCAATAGAGAAAGACTTACGCATTTGCCTTCCAATTTATCTTGTGAAGGTGTTAAATTCGTAAGCCTGAAAGGGTTGTCTTATATTCTCAATTTTCTTGATGCTTGCTAGCTGCTGCCTCAGCCATATCTCTCAAATGTTTCAGCAATTTTGCTGACTTAGAGAAAAAAATAGATTTTTACAACCCATTTTACTTTAGTTAAGCGCAGCTCGTTGTATATAAAGTCAATGTACTGTAATCAAGGAGGATTTGAAATGGGTAAACCTATTACACTCTCAATTTCATGAACCTTGAGGTGTTTAACATTGCAAAACAAGTCAAGTTTGCAACACTAAATATGCTTTGCTACAACAATCAAGTTTCCTAAATTCCCCTGTTTTATTAACTCTAGTAAAAACTTATTTTATCACAACTTTATATATTCAAAATAATATTGATTGGCTTAGGCTTTCGCTTAAACATTACGTGAGCAAGCTTTGAGCTAATTCTCTATTGAGAGTTATTTAAATTCCAAATGTATTGCAAATTTAAACTTTTAATGAACCTTTACAAAAATAATGGCAACCATAGGAGAGAAAAATGAAGATACTTCATGAGAATTAAATCAAAACTCTAAGTTTTTGGCAGAGATAATTCTCAGTTAACCAACACTTTTAGGAGAGGCTTGCAGTTTCTATTGAGAGTCACTAATGAGCGGCATTTTTGTTAATGAAAAAGAAATATTGTCGCTAATTCAATCGTTGTGTACACCTTAGAACTGACCCTAAATGAATACTGTTCAATTCTCGGTAACAAATGACTGGGGTAGTGGCTTCACTGCCAATATGTCCATTGCTAACAATGGCACCAGCAACTTGAGTAACTGGACGCTTGAGTTTGATGCCCCTTTCGAGATTACAAACATCTGGAACGCGGAAATTGTTAGCCGCCAAGGCAATCATTACGTCATCCGCAACGCTAGCTGGAATGGTACTGTCGCTGCGGGTGCTACTACCGCCTTCGGTTTCCAAGCCGGTCCCGGCAACATAACCACTACCACCGATCCCAGTGATTACGTTCTCAACGGACAGCCGCTTGGTACACCAGGACTACTACCTACCCTCTCGATTAACGATGTAACTGTTACTGAAGGCGACAGTGGTACCACTAACGCAGTTTTCACCGTCAACCTCTCGGCAGCTAGCACTCAGACGGTAAGCGTCAACTACGCAACTGCTAATGGCACCGCAACAGCGGGTTCAGACTACACTGCCACCTCAAACACGCTCAGTTTTACCCCTGGTCAAACCTCACAAACCATTAGCGTGCCTATCGTTGGTAATACTCTTGCTGAGGGTAGCGAAAGTTTCACGCTCAACCTGTCTAACCCTACCAACGCCACTATCAGTGATGCTCAAGCCGTAGGCACGATTATTGATAATGATCTTGCCCCAGTACTCCCGCAGTTATCCATTAATGATGTCACCCTCACTGAAGGGGACAATGGGACTACTAATGCAGTTTTCACGGTTAACCTCTCGGCAGCTAACACTCAGACGATAAGTGTCAACTACGCAACTGCTAATGGCACCGCAACAGCAGGTTCAGACTACACTACTACCTCAAATACGCTCAGTTTTGCCCCTGGTCAAACCTCGCAAACTATCACCGTGCAAGTCAAGGGTGACACTCTTGATGAGGTGAATGAAACCTTTACCCTCAACCTATCTAGCCCGACCAACGCCACAATTGCTGATGCTCAGGGTATAGCCACCCTTCAAGACAACGATTCCCCATCGTCACCACAGCCAGGGGCTTTCAACTACGGCGAAGCGCTTGAGAAATCCATCTTATTTTATGAAGCTCAGCGCTCTGGCGACCTGCCTGCAACCAATCGTGTTGAATGGCGCGGTGATTCTGCCCTCAAAGATGGTGCCGATGTCGGCGTTGATCTCACTGGTGGTTACTACGATGCTGGTGACCATGTTAAGTTCGGCTTGCCAATGGCTTCCTCGATGACCATGCTCGGTTGGGGTGTTGTTGAATACCGTGACGCTTACGAACAAAGCGGTCAACTGCCATACATCCTTGACACTATCAAGTGGGGCACTGATTACATCATCAAAGCTCACACAGCACCCAATGAGTTCTGGGGACAAGTCGGACTGGGTGGACCCGACCATGCTTTCTGGGGACCAGCCGAAAATATGACTATGGCACGCCCAGCATTCAAGATCGATGCTCAGCATCCAGGCTCAGATCTGGCTGGTGAAGCGGCTGCCGCCCTTGCTGCTGCCTCGATTGTCTTCCGACCAACTGATACTGCCTACGCTGATCTTCTCCTCGATCACGCCGTTGAACTCTACAATTTTGCCGACACCTATCGTGGCAAATATTCTGATTCCATCCCTGATGCCGCCAACTTCTACAATTCCTACAGCGGCTACAACGACGAACTTGTCTGGGGGGCAACTTGGCTTCACAATGCGATCGAGGCTACTGGGGCAACCGACACCACCTACCTCAACAAAGCTGAAAGTTATTACCAGGGTGTGTATAAAGGATGGACTCAATCCTGGGATGACAAATCTTATGGTGCAGCTATCCTCCTTGCCCAAGAGACTGGTAAGCCCCAATACCGTAATGATGTTGAAGGCTGGCTAAACCACTGGACAGACAAGAGTGGTGGGGGTGCCACTTATACTCCCGGTGGCTTGGCTTGGCTTAGTCAGTGGGGTTCACTCCGATATAGTGCCAACACTGCTTTCCTTGCAGGCATCTACAGCGACACTGTAAATGACCCTAACAATCGCTACTCCGACTTTGCTGAGGGGCAGATTGACTACATTCTCGGCGACAACCCCAACAACCGCAGCTACATGGTTGGTTTCGGTGAAAACTCGCCGCAGAATCCCCATCATCGCGGGGCCCACGGCTCCACCACGAATAATATTAACGACCCTGTTGATAATCGCAACGTCCTTGTTGGTGCTCTTGTCGGTGGCCCCTCGGCACCTAACGATAATGCCTACACCGATGATCGCACTAACTACATCACCAATGAGGTCGCCCTCGACTACAACGCTGGTTTCACGGGTGCGTTGGCTCGGATGTATGGGGAATTAGAGGGAGATGCGATCGCTAGTTCTCAAGCAACGGTCAGTGGACTGACACCTTGGGACACACCAGAGCAAATTGCCAAGACCAATGCAGAGATTACGGGTGCGGAAATTGCCCTTGGTAGCAACACTACTTACGGAGAGGATAGCCAAGTTAATCTTGGGATGAACGATTATTACTTACCAGACTCTACGATTAGCTTGTCCGATCAAGCTCTAAGTTCCGGTATCCCTCCAGCTACGAATGTCGTGGGGGCTGAATTTGAAAGCCATTCTCTGATCTAGTAGATTACTGACCTCAGGAACAATTCCTGCAAAGTTGCTTGAGACAAAAGTAAGCCTACTAGGTTAAGACGTTAAGGGTTAGAGGCTTTTTCCAAACCTCTAATCCTCGCTTACAGATTTTCCAACACTTTTTTAACTAAAAGCTTCAGCCAAGTGGCGCAGTTTAATTGCGCTATTTGGCTGAAGTTAGCTATTATCCTCGCTAGGATACAATAACGATGATTGATAGTTCTCCCACTGGCGAATTCACGTGAGTGGGTTTTATTTTTTCTAGGATATATCCTGATACTTAACAATATTATATGTATGAGTATCTTAATTATGATCAGACCCTTGCCCTCTCTATAAAGATAGATTGGCTAGCCAGTTTGGAAATTGTCCATCTTTAAGCGCCAAACAGACCTGAGAATAGAGCGAATTTGCTCAGTTTGACAGTCAGTTAAACGAGTTGCACATGGCGGCGACGGGAACCCGTGTGAATTTTCTACTGTCAAAGAGTAAGCAGTTGAGGGCAAGAAAATGGAATTAATTCAAAGCTTTATCGCCATACCAGAAAAGGCAGCTAAACAACAGCTTCTGCAACTCAGCACTACCTCGAAGACGGAGGTTCAACAACAGGTAGAGAAAGTGTTGAAAGGCTTTCGAGCGCCAAAGCCCTCCTAAGACATACCATTTCACTCTTGGTGGATATAGCAGTTCTCAGTTAAATGAGGTAAGGCTAAAGGCTGTGAAACAAGCGCGACTAGTCAGGAAAACAAAAAAGCTGATGGCTGATAGTTGAGTGCTAACTGCTATAGTACAGGTCAAGGCTTTGGTGACTCTCGCTTTCAATACATTCTTTTTCTCTATTCCCGGTGCCTGCAATAACTCATGTGTAGCGATAAACCTTGAGATGGTATGAGTATACTCACCCAATTGGGTGAAGCTGCTTGATGAACAAGAGCAGTATTTCTTAGAAAGACATATCCTACTTTCCCCGCTACCTCTCCATCAGCAGCGGGGTTTTATTTTTTCCAGAATTCTCAAATAACCAACCACTAATAACGCTTGAGTGGCTTGAGTTAACCATTTCTAAGTTTCAACGCCGATATTCATCACCACAGTCACCAATTAGCTGATATAAATCTCGTGACCTTCCCAGTACAGCATCAAGCTGGTCGTAATCAGACTGGTCTAGCGCCACATCAAATACCCTGGCGTTGTCCTCGACATGCGCTGACACACTGAGGCGAGTACCGACAATTACACCCGCTACAGTTGGCTTATCTAGAATGTAGCGTGCGGCAATGTTAGGAATGGTTACGTTGTGTTTGGCAGCGATTGGCTTCAAGACAGAAAGCAGTTCTTGAAACAAACTCCAACCGCCCCAGGCATCAATCATGTTCTTGTATTTCCTCAAGCTAGCGGTAGAAAGTTCTCCGCCTCGTGGTTCTGGTTGTCCCAAATACTTTTCTGACAATAAGCCGCCGCAGAGGGTTCCGTAGGTGAAAAGCTTTATGTCATGTTCGGTACAAAATGGCACCATATTAACTTCAGGACGACGGTCAATCAGGGAAAACTGCACCTGATTGGAGACAATTTTGATACCTGCTTCAGTGATGATTTTCAGATGTTCGGTATCAAAGTTCGTTAATGCCAGGTGTTTAATCTTGCCTTCATCCTGGAGTTCGGCCATGTACTTGAGGGCATCTAAGTAGTTGTTATCCCGATAGTCCCACCAGTGGAATTGCAGCAGGTCGAGGCTTTCAACACCCATCCTCTGAAGCGAGATGTCAATGTTTTTCTCGACCAACGCCTTGGTCATTTGGGTTGGTCTGGGTACCCATTTGGTAAAGGCTTGGAGGTTAGACAAGGCTTCTTTTCCACGGGTGGCGACCAGTTGCCGCCTAAACTCTCCAATAAAGTCTTCTGCTGGGCCATAATGGTCTGCCAAGTCCCAGGTTGTGAAGCCAGCATCCAAATAATCAAACATACTTTGGATGGCGCGTTTTGGGTCAATGCGTCCATGGGCACCAGAGACTTGCCACATTCCGTTTAGGATGCGGCAGATGTTCAAGTTTGGAGTGAACTGTAGTCGGCTTGATGTTGGTAGGCTCATTGGGTGCTGAAGTTGAATGCTGCGTGGCGATATTACGGGATTACGCCATGTTTACTCAGATTTTAGGTCAATAGATAACGACCGCGATCGCATTATCCATTGACCTAAGTACACCATTGAACTTAGCTTCCCAGCCAGGAGACTACGCTAACGACCATCACTTGACCAGTGAGGAGGGTCGTTTAATAGTTTAATAACGCCATAGGAACTACCCACGGCATGAAGCGCTGTATTGTTGGTTCCATTTGGAGGACTGCCCACACTAACAATAGCTCCATCCGGCTTCTTAATTTTGAGCGTCCCTTCCCAGGTAATATTCCAGTCAATCGCGAGTTTTTGTGTGTGACGAGATTCCAATGCTACAGGATTTCCACCAACACCATAAGCCTCAACCATCTGTTCAGCCGCTTGCACTGACCCAGCATTGGTGTAGTGTACCCATTCAATATCAACTCCCGCCATCGCTGGCACATCTTTAGCCGCAATCTGTCCTCGGTCAATTTTGGCAGCATAGTGCATCAAGTAAGCACGTTCTCTCGGTCGATAGGTTGCCGCAATAATGGTCTGTGCGCCTGCATCGACTAATGCTTTCTGAAAAGATTGCACTCTTTCACGAAAAGGTGAGGCTAAATCAGAAATAGACCTGCTAGTGGGAAAGTACTCAATCCAATGAGGACCACTCAAGCGAAATCTAATTATTTTGGCATACCCGTTCAGAATATCCATGCCTAGGCTAAAATCTTGCCCCAGTTTTTGCTTAGTTGTCGCGGAAAGCTTGTTTTCAAAGTCACCCCGTAACCGTATATCTCTTTGCTTGTAAGCTTGCGCTAATCCCTCAGTACTTCTGGGTCCAAAGTCTCCATCTACTACTAAATCGGGAGATATTATTGTATTTAAGCTCTTCTGTAAATCTTTGGCTTCTGCAACACCGAAGTTCAGGTAAGTTAATAATAACTTTGCCGTGAGATTTGGAACTTTGTAGATAAAGCCATCGACTAAGGCTTTGGTATAAGTTGTATTATTGACAATTCCATTAACTGCCAAGCCATTTCTTTGCTGATAGCTGCGGGTTGCTGTTTCAGTTATGTCACCAAAGTCACCATCAACTGTACCAATTGGATACTCGGCTTCTTTTAAAAAGCTCTGCCAAGCCTTAACAATAGAGCCAGTAGAGCCATTTTTAATTGTGGGTAATTTAAGGACACTGAGATTAAATGCCATAGTCTTAATTAGAGTTAAATGAAACTATCTTGAACTTAGTAGTAAAAGCCAGGTTGAATGACCTGGCTGTACGCCTAGAGATTTGGTTAGAGTGATGCCTACTTTTTAGTTCATCTGAAGGAAGCTAAATCAGCATTTTTGTGTGGTGATGATTATTTCTAACCAATTAGTTTTCCCCAAGTTTGTGGTCCAACATTGCCATCAACAGAGATACCTTGTTGTTTTTGGTACTTTTCGACAGCAGCCGCTGTGCCTGAGCCATATATGCCATCTGTCTGAGCGCCTACACGGTATTGGACATATTTTACAACTGTTCCTGCTGCGTGATTTGCTCGGAGAACAGGTTTAGCGAGTATTTGATTAATCGCTAGCCAGGTAGTTGCTCCAGCAATTCCTGTTTCAGTGATATCAACGATTTGCTGAAAGTTGATGGTGGCAGCTTTCGTTTGATTACCAATTATGCCATCTTCTACTAAAGGCTTGCCGTTATCATCTCTAATTTTTAATCGGTTTAAAGCTTGCTGAAGTTCCAGTGTACTGGTTCTATCATCAGTATCAGGAGGCAGTGGACTTTGACCTGTCAATCCTTTTACGATCGCATTGGCAATATTTTCTGCATTGTAGCGATCCATATCGACTTTAGCATCGCAGAAGCAGGATTCTACCAGGATAGCTGGCGCATTTGTATTTTTAACAACATACAAATGTGAGCCATCTTTGACCCCTCTGTTGAAGAATCCCAGTTTAACGATGTTGTCTAGGATTCGCTTGGCGATGCTTCTTCCTGTATCACTAGTTGCAAAAACTTCGGTTCCGTTAGCTTGTTTGTTGAAAGAATTAAAATGGAGGGAGACAAAAACATCCACATTATTAGCATTGGCGATGCTACATCTTTGTTGGAGTGAATTACCGACGCTACTAGCACTGCTAGGTCTGCATCCTATCACTTGATGTCCAAGTGATTTTAACTTTAAAACCACTTTATTGCCTACCTCCATTGTTAGATCATCTTCCTGCCTGATGCCTTTTGCTCCAATGTCGGGAGGGCAATTATGACCGATATCGATTCCGTATTTCATGGAAAGTACCTATTAGCGATTAGAGGATTTGACTGGTTTTTGTAAGCTAAGTTTCCAGTCAAAACAGACTTTTCTATTACAACCTCTGCATAATTTAGTGTCCAGTCTTTCCTAAAAAAGTTTCAAATATTGTTACGGAGAGTTAATTAAATCAGCTAAAAGGTAGAAGGTAAGGGGTATACTCCTTCCTAATACCAAAATTATGCTAATCAAGTGGTCAATCAACTACTCAATTTTAGATTTGCGATCGCATAACGGGATGTGACAGTGTACAGTTTAAAGTTCTTGCCAGGAAATTGGTTGGGTGCAAGATTTTCAGTTAAAACCGACAAAATCACAGATATCCTTAGACTGGAGTTCAGTAGGCGATGACAAAGAAAAGGAAGAACTGTGAGTGAATGCCTAGTTATTTTTACCCGTTATCCAGAACCAGGAAAGACAAAAACACGACTAATACCTGTGCTGGGTGCAGAAGGCGCGGCAAATCTTCAACGCCAGATGACGGAACAAACGATAGCTAAGGCAAAGGCACTTCAGTGTGAACGTCAGATTTCCCTCGCTGTCTACTTCTCTGATGGTAGTCAACCGCTAATGGAAAACTGGTTAGGTACTAGCGTTGTTTACCGACGACAGAGTGATGGCGACTTGGGAACCCGAATAGCAGTTGCCTTTCAAACCGAGTTAGAAGCGGGTGTACAAGGCGTTGTGATTATTGGCACCGATTGCCCTGATTTGAATACTGAGATACTGACACAAGCGTTTGAAGCACTGAAACAGCATGACTTAGTACTGGGACCCGCCGCCGATGGGGGGTATTATTTGATAGGACTGCGTCGATTACTTCCAGAACTGTTTGTCGGAGTGAGTTGGGGAACGTCTCAAGTGCGGCAACAAACGGTAGAGATTGCCCAGAATCTTGATTTAGCGATCGCTTTTCTTCCCCTCCTTAATGATATTGACCGTCCAGAAGATTTGGTAGGACGAAGTTTTTGACTCTTTAGTCATCATTCATCAGTTTTTTATGCCTATACCTCTTCCCTAAATGGAAGCAGAAAAAATTTCGATAATTATTCCAGTTTTGAACGAAGCAAACACAATTAATGCGGTGTTGGCAAGAATTTTAGGTGCCTCGAATCTGGAAGTAATTGTTGTCGATGGAGGAAGTCAAGATGAAACCGTTGCACTTGCACAATCCGTTGGTGTTAAAGTAGTCGCGGCGACAGGTGGGCGTGCCAGTCAAATGAATGCAGGGGCAGCCGTTGCAACAGGTAGTATTCTACTGTTTCTTCATGCTGACACCCATTTACCACCTGCGTTTGATACCTTCGTTCGCCAAGTGCTGCTAGATACGGGAACAATTGCTGGTGCATTTGAATTGAGAATTGATGCTGAATTATGGGGAATACGTCTGATTGAAAAGATGGTAAATTTGCGATCTCATTTTCTCTCCCTGCCTTATGGTGACCAGGCAATCTTTTTACAAGCCTCTATTTTTAAAAAAATTGGTGGTTTTCCTAACCTACCAATCATGGAAGATTTTGAATTGATGCGACGTTTGAAGCGCTATGGAAAAATTGCGATCGCACCTGCACCTGTACTCACCTCTGGACGACGCTGGCAGAAACTTGGGGTAGTGAGAACAACGCTAATCAATCAATTAATCATCATTTGTTATTTCCTAGGGGTTCCCCCAGCAAAGCTTGCTCGTTGGTATCGGCAAAGACGTAACTAGTTAGGCACATCAGTTCACTTTATTACGAGTGCATCCCAATAAAAGCCAAAATACCGGAATGCGATCGACCTAGCTAAGGTGATAACAGAGTTGATAAAATATCGATAAAGTAGTTGGTGAGGAGTGGCAGATGTCAACGATTAAAGTTGAAGTTCAACTATATGGATACTCTGATTCCAGGCTGTTATGCTTGGTTCGGCTCACTTCATATCCGCATCGGTGACAGTGAGGCTGAAGAAACCTATGCAGGCACAATACATGGTTTCGTTAGTAGGGCGATAGGGCTACCGGGTTATTGGATATTTAGCACCTATCAGGGGAACTATGACCCTTGATAATCACACTCTTCAAAGTGTTCCCAACATTACGTCCGCCACATTACGAAAGCTAATTTTGAACAACTACTAAAGAGTTAATACTAAATGTTAGATGAGAATATTATTTGTAATTTTTTAAGCAAATCTATTGAGCAGCTCAAAGGTATTTTACCATCTAACTTACATCAGTGGAGTATGGTCGTACTTCAAAGAATAGATAACGGTTATCAGCTAGGGCACTCTGACAAACCTGATTTTTTAAGCATTCTTAGGTACGAGCAAGTTCGTAAACATTTATCTTCTTGGGATGAGTTTTCAAGAATTATAGACATAGATATTCGATATCAAAAAATCAAACAAGAGCATACTGAACGATTCAATGGTGGGGTAAGTTACTGGCTTGAGACTAACTATGTTGTTGAATCAATTTTTAGGGAATATATAGGGCAGCTTAATCAGCTAAAGTATGAAGAAAAATGGGCACATCAAATTGCTAGAAACTTACTGCGTTCCTTAAATGAAGAGATTTTGGAGAGTGTTTGTTATAGTGTAGTGCGCGGTCTTGAATGTGATTTTGAATGTCAAACTCTTTCAAAAGACATTCAACTCAGAAAATTGACTGACGATGAAATCTGTAGACTTATAGATCTTCAAGGAGCCTTGCTTCAAGATGATGCATTACCTATAAATCCTTGTGTACTTGAGCAGCGATTTATGATTCCTGTTTACCAGATGCAAGAACCAGATATAAACACTGCCGCTAAAAACTTTAACGAGATAATAACAGCATTACGACTGCTTAAGGAAGGGTGTGTAGAGATTCAAAATACTTATATGCGCTCAGAACGTCCAGGTCAATTAAGAGCAATCGGTGGTTCTATAGGCTCAATCAATAAACACTATCCTATTTCTCAAACTTACACCCTCTTTGAATCTGATATTCCAGCTTTAAAAGAAATCTTGACAGCTATAAAATTTGGAAGAATCCCTGTGCCGCTACAAACAGCAGTAGATCGGGTAAACTTCGCAGCGGAACGAAACAGACCTGATGACCAGCTTCTTGATCTATTAATCGCAATGGAAGCTATTTTCGGAGATTCGCAAGGCGCGATCGGTTACAAAATCAGATTGCGCTGTGCTGTTTTTGTCGAGAATGACTACGAGGAACGAAGTCGTATTAGCAAATTGATAAACGACGCATACAGTAGGCGTAGTGCGCTTGTTCACGGTGGTAAGAGTAAAAGTATGGGAACTTTGAAATTGACAACAGATGAAATCGTTAAGAAATTGCTAGTTCTTATCCGAAGAAGTATCAATCTTATTATCAAACGATTACTTTCTGGAGAAAATGTACCTAATGGTCAGGAGTTTGATAAGATGTTGCTTCAACAAGCGTGAAACTAGAGGCAGCAAAAACATAACATAGAAAGCCTAAAGCCTAAAGTGAGGCTTATCTAACAACACCTCAATGTGGTAATTCTCTCCGTCAGTTGCAATAAGAGCAATTTCAAAGAGTAGCTCCCCAATTTCCAACAACCAACAACCAACAACTAACAACCAATTAACTACTTCCCTGCATTCCGAAAATCAATCATTGTCTGCCGATAAAACTCTGGCATTCCCATGTCAAAATACTGACCTTTGACAAGGTATCCTGTGATGCCTTCCTCCTGTCGCAATCGATCAAGACAAGATGTTAGCTGAAATTCACCTCTCTCGCGGAAGTTTTGACTAATGTGTTCTTCTAGAAAGTCAAAAATCTTAGGCTTTAGTGCATAGATACCGAATAGACCCAGGAATAAATCATCTGCCATTCCTTCCACATGAAGATGCGATCGCGCATATTCAATATCCGGCTTTTCATAAATTTGTGTCACAGAAAGAATTGAGTCTGACTCTTGCCAAAACCCTGTAACGCAACCAACTTTATGAAGTATTGCCTCTGGCATCACACTCAAGCCAACAACACTTTGACCTACTTGTTCATAAACATCTAGCACTTGACGCGCACAAGAGGTTTCAGTATCAGACGCATAAAGGTGATCGCCAAGCATCAGCAGAAATGGCTCATCCTTCACCCATTCTTTGGCACAGTACACAGCATGACCGTAGCCTTCCTGCTCCTCCTGCGTTAAGATTGTAATTCGATTTCCCAAGTCTTGTAAATATTGGCTGTATTCCTGATTTTCTGGGGATAGCTTTTTGAAGAGTTCTTCACTTGGTGGAGTCTTAAAAAAGTCCTCAAATAGAATGCGATCGCCTTTTTGGGCAACAATCCCAATTTCTTCAATTCCTGCGCTCATCGCTTCTTCAACAATTACCATAATCACAGGCTTGGCACGACCATCACGGTCAATAATTGGGAATAACTCTTTTTTAACCCCTTTAGTTGCTGGAAACAGGCGAGTGCCGAAACCTGCGGCTGGAATTACCGCTTTACGAACTTTTTTTTCTGCGTTGACAGTTAGTTTTAAACCTTGCATCTGAGGAAAATCTCGCTCAATAATTTCAATAACTTTTTGTTGATTATCTTCATCTTTTACGATAAATTGCGCTGTACCATCGCCCTGTGAACCAACGCCTTTACCACCCAGGATATACGGTTGAATCGGTTCGTAATTGAGAAGTTCGTGCAGAATAGGCGCACTTAATTGCGATGGGCAAGCAGGAATTAAATACTTGTCAAATTCAGCCTGTGCCTGTTTCATCAAAACACCAATTTGTTCAGCATCTCCCCGTTGCAGGGCTTTAGCTGCTTCCTGAGTCAGTTGAGAACTGACTGAACCGAGATAGTATTGGACATTTTGTTGTACTTCGTTGACGGCAAAAGGATAACACTCATTGAGTTGATTCAGGATTTCCTGCGTATCTTTCCCAGCACCAAGATCGACAATTACAAAAAATAGATTCTTTGGCACACTGAGTTCAGTAACATCAATGCCTTCACCATCAAAACTCATTAGAATGGGTCGATTACCATAAGCACAAGCCTGATCCATCCGACCACAACGGGAAGGCGTAGTAATTTCCCCTAGGTAAGCCAACTCCATTTCGTCCCGGATGGTCATCTTGAGGTCATACAAGCGATTAAAAGCACGGGCAACGAGAACACAAAGCGCCGCACTGGATGCCAACCCCTTCTTTACAGGTAAGTCAGTTCGGTAATTATCAATTTCAATCCCACCTACGGCATAGTGAATCAGCACTTGATAAGCTACCCCTGCGGCATAACTAAAAAAACCGCCCGTTTCTGCTTGTGCAAGTAAAGCTTCCCTGTCCATCGGTAGCGTGGAGTCTTGATAGGTTCCGTCACTCAGTGAGGCACGAAGAATCAACTGGGAGGGATGAGGCTTCACCTCAGCATAAAGTCCCTGATTCGTACTAGTAATCAGTGCAAAGCCTTTTTCTAATTCAGGATTGACACAGCGATATCCCCCCGCCCAATCGCTGTGTTCACCAAATAGACAAAGACGACCTGGGACAAAAATTTTCATGAACTTCCCCGACAACTTTTGCACCCTTGGGTACTAGACTAGACTTTTCGCAAAAGTAAAAAATGTATTGCCTATTGACTGTTAACAATGAACCGTCAGCAGTCAACTGTCAACAACTTGAAATTAGCCAAATTTTTATAATGAGCGATTCTCAAACCTGGTACATTGTCAAGCGTCCTGAGGGTCAATGTGAGATTGTACCCAGCGAAGAAACGACAGACAAAGAAGCCCCAGACGTGACGGAACGTTGGGGCCCTTTCAATTCTCAACAAGATGCGATCGCACGTCGAGTCGGATTAATTCGCTCTGGAAAGTGTCAACCCGTCTAAGATTAAGGGTTTCATCTTTAACCCCTACTCGCTACCCAAACTCTTACTGAGTTGGAGAGGCAGCCCGCGTATCTTGCCGCTTCGCGATTTCTTGCTTGAGGACATCAAACGCTTTCGCGAATTGAGGGTCTTCCGGGGTACCAACCTTGTCGCGGTTCTGCTGCAATTCCTTACGCTGGGCTTCCGTCAGTTCTAATACGACATCTGGGGAAATTCCCAACTTATTGATATCACGACCACTCGGTGTGAGGTATTTAGCAATTGTTACGGCAATCCCTGAACCATCTCCCAGTCCACGTACAGATTGCACCAATCCTTTACCAAACGTCTGGGTTCCTACTAATGTCGCTCGTTTATTGTCTTGTAACGCCCCAGAAAGAATCTCACTAGCACTAGCTGAACCACCATCTACCAATACAACCATTGGTTTATCGGTCAAGGCACGATTGTTGGCTTCCTGACGGTCATCTACTCCTTGGCGGTTCACCGTCGAGACAATCGAGCCATCGTTGATGAACATCCGTGCAATTTCAATGCTGGAATAAAGTAAGCCACCTGGATTGAGGCGCAAGTCCAAAATGTAGCCAGTCACATTCTTGGCTTCTAAATCTTTAATTGCATCTCGCATTTCCTCTGCTGCATTCGCGCTAAATTGCGTCAAGCGGATGTAGCCAACGTCGCCACTAGGAGTATTCTGAACGTTGTAGCGTACCGGATGAATTTCAATCCGTGCGCGTGTCAGCGGATAGTCAATTTCCTGGTTACCTCGCTGAATCGTTAATGTTACTGAGGTTCCTTCTTTCCCTCGGATTAACTTAACAGCATCGTTGACATCCATGCCTTCTGTGCTTTTGCCATCAATCTTGGTGATGATATCCTTAGCCAAGATACCAGCCGCAAACGCTGGTGTATCTTCCATAGGAGAAATCACCATCAGCTTTTTCGTTTCTTCATCTTGAGCAATCTGAATGCCCACACCCGTTAGTTCCCCAGAGGTTTCCACCTGCATATTCTTGAACTCTTCTGGGTCCATGAACCGGGTATAGGGGTCCTCCAGCGTCTTAAGCATTTCCCGGACTGCCGTATAGGCTTCTTCCTTGTTGGCGTAAGAGCGATTGAGATACTCTTCACGAGTTGCCCGCCAATCTACCTGGTTGAAAGTGGCATCTACATACTGACGGTCAATAATTTGCCAAACTTCATCAACTAGCTCCTTAGGACTTTCGCTAAGGAAAGCTTGACTTTGAGATAAATGAAGGCCAGCGCCCGTAACCGCAACAGTTGTTAGTACTAGTGCTGTCGCACCAAGAACGAGGCCACGTTTTGTAATTACCATAATCCTTTCTGAGCTGGAGGAGAACTGCAAAGGAGTTACGCTCACTCTAACACAGGCAATGCCAGGAAGCGCTAAGCCTAGATCTCTTTCCAGCTAAACTTTTTACAGTCCGGAAAGTGTGTTGTGTTCAGCGACTAGCGCGTTGGGTTTATAGCAGTTCTCAGTTAAATCGCTATTGCTCTTCAAGGGGTCTAGTCAGGAAAACAAAAGAGCTGATCGCTGATCGCTGACAGCTTTGGTGCTATAGCTGTTTTTAGTTCTTGTCATTTTCCGTGGGTTTGGGGTCTAGAGGTGGCTCACAAAGATAGCGATCGCTTTCCCTCAGATTTGGGTTGTTTTCGAGATAGTCCCGTAACCAACTACAGCTTTTGTCTAACAGATCGTCTAGCTCCAAATTCCACACAATCACTGTATCATCCTGACTCGCTGAGGCAAGAAATTTTCCATCGTTGCTCCAGCTAATGCTAGTCACACGCTCCTTATGCCCTTCTAAAGTTTTGATTAACGTGTTATCCAGCCGCCAGAGCTGTATTTCATTGTCCCAACTCGTGGTTGCTAAAATTTGACCTCTAGGACTAAAGCGAACTTTCGCCACGCTATCCGTATGCCCTTTCAGGGTTTTAAGTAGCTTTCCATCACGGCTCCAAAGTTTTACCGTGTTGTCATAACTTGCTGAGGCGAGCCTTTGCGAATCCGGTGAAAAATTAACGTCTAAAACCCAGCTACTATGACCATGCAGAGTTTTTAGCAATGTGCCATCAGCGAGCCACAACTTCACGCTGTTGTCATCACTAGCGGAGGCAATTCTCTGACCATCAGCACTAAAACTCACCGAGTTAATCGGCTTGGAAACTACCAGCTTTGCACCATATCTAGACCAACGTAGAAACGGTTTGCGAGAACTGTTGAGTCTTAGGGCAGTTGCTTCCTCTTCGGCACCACGATGGCTCTCTAACGTCTTAATCAACGTTCCATCACGATTCCACAGTTTCACGGTTCCATCCCGGCTAGTAGAGACAAGCTGCTCTCCATCAGGACTAAAGCTGACATCCAACACCCAGTCAGTGTGCCCAGTTAACGTTTTAATTAATCCTCCACGACGGTTCCACAGCTTGACCGTTTTATCCCGACTTGCCGAGACAATGAGTTGACCATCCGGGCTAAAAGCGACGCTATCGACGCTATCTGTATGTCCCTTCAACGTGTTGAGCAACTTACCCGTGCGAGTCCAGATTTTCACGGTTTTGTCCTTGCTGGCCGTGGCAATTAACTCACTATTCGGTGAAAACGTCACCTCTTCAACATCATCTTGATGTCCTCGTAAAATTAAGCGAGAGGGGTGGCGACGACCCCAAAGCTTGATCGTTTTGTCTAAGCTAGCTGAAGCCAGTAGAGGTTGAGGCGGTGAGGTGGTGAAAAGCCTACCTCCCTGTCCCTCTTGCCGACTCAGGACAGTGGGATTGAAGCTAACCGCCGTGACGCTATCACTATGTCCCAAAAACGTTTTGAGTAAAGTGCCATCCTGACTCCAGAGATTCAAGGTATTGTCAGCACTCGCTGAAGCCAGGAGTTGACCATCGGCACTAAACGCTACTCCCAACACCCATTTCTGATGCTTGGAAAATGTTTTGAGTAGCTTCCCACTACGGCTCCAGATCTTAACCGTTTTATCATCACTGGCGGAGGCAATTCTCTGACCGTCAGGACTAAACACCACACCGTTAACTTTGCCCTCGTGTCCTTTCAACGTTTGCAGCAACGTCCCCTTTAGTGTCCACAATCGGATTGTCCGGTCAGCGCTGCCAGACGCAATAATTTCACCATCAGGGCTAAAGCTGACTGACTGCACGGCATCTGTGTGTCCCTGAAAGGTTCTAATTAACTTGCCGCCAACAGTCCAAAGTCGAATTGTGCGATCAATCCCGACAGAAGCAATCTGTTCTCCATCGGGACTGAAGCTAACGCTGTACACATTACCAAGATGACCTCGAAGCGTTTTTACGACTTTGCCATTGCGCCGCCAAAGCTTTACCGTGCCATCCCAGCTAGCCGAAGCAATTAGCTTACTGTCAGGGCTAAACGCTACATGAGTGACGCTACCTTGATGACCCCTTAGGGTAGTAACCAAGCTCCCATTCGGGTTCCATAGTTTCACGGTTTGGTCGTCACTAGCCGAGGCAATCAACTGTCCATTTGGGGAAAAGCTAATGTGTGAGATAACATCACTATGCCCTTCCAACCGATTACGCTCAGCCGTCGAATAAACCGCTTGAGAAAGCGCTGTCACTACCTGTAGTTGGGTATCGGGTTCTACTTGTGGAGACGAGAGATTTTCGGTTTCTAGTGTCTTGAGTCGTCTGGCGGCTCTTAAAGCCTCAATCAGTGCATCAAACGGCTTATTTGCTAAAAATAGGGCTTCTGATGAGGCAACAAGTGCATTTAGCTGAGCATTAATTAAAAGCGTTCCTGCTAGTCTTCTTTGTACCTCAGCACGCCATCCCAATCCCCCGGCACTAACAGCAAGGACTGTCATTGTCGCACCAATCGCGATCGCTCGCTGTCGCTGCTTACGAACTCGCAACAGTTCAATCTCATTACTTCTTAGTTGTGCCAAAAAGCGAGATTGATTACGCTGGTAATAGTTATACCGAATCGGTTCAACGAGATAATCGTGAACCAATTGATAACGGTCTTGTAGCGCTTCCGGGATGCGGAACACCAAGCCAGAACCGACTAAAATCTTTAAAATCAAGTCGAGTGTGTCTGTTTTCCATTGGGCTGAAACGTTACTGACTGTTGACCACTGACTATTAACTAACTCAGGTAGCGTTTTCAACGGTCGAATCCCTCGTTCATTAGTCAAAGCAAATAAGACTTGCCACACAATATCTTCGTTTTCTGAGCCACAATCGCTGATGACGTTTAAAAGCGATCGCTCTACCAAAACGGCTTTTGGGTCAGCCCCAAGAGCATAGTATTGGGCAGTGGTTGTAATTTTTTCCGCTTGTAACTGAGCGCCCACGACTTGCAATTCAATCAGACGAACTCCTCCGGAACGTTCTGCTAAATCTTGAACCAGTGCTTCAATCAGTGAGTCTTCTAACTTAAATTGAGACACTGTTGCCAGTGTGCGAATCACGTTTTTCGTATCTTCCGGGGAAATATCTCCCAAGGGATAACGAAGCTGTCGCTCCAGAATGTTGTTGTTGATGGCGTTGAGATTACAGTACTGTTCACACTCCAACAAATAATGCAGATAATCTTCTCGTAGCGACAAAATGACTTTCACAAACGGAAGATTCAGACATTGCGCCAAAAAATCATAAAACTGACGCCGCTGGGCTAAATCAGTACACGCAAAGAAAAATTCTTCAAACTGGTCAAAAATTAGAACGGTTAATAAGTTGCGTTCATAAGATAGCTGCAACTGCTCAAGAATCGTGGGAATGTCTGAAGGGGTAAAGGTTGGTACGTCGTAAACGTTGGCTTTGCCAAAGGGATAGGGAAGGCTTGAGGCTTGGGAGGATTCGTTTGAACTTTCTACTCGGCTAACTTGCCAACTGTTTAATTTTTGCGTAAGTAGTCGTCCTAACTCCCCTACCCAATCTCTATACACTTTTTGCACAACTGGCATGGTTGCTCTAGTACCGATGATTCGTGCTTCTAGAGCAGGTACCAAACCTGCATTGAGCAGCGAGCTTTTACCAACGCCGGAGGAACCGTGAATGATCGTTAGCTTGTGGTCATTACGACTGAGACGTTCAATTAGGCGATTGACATCGATCTGCCGCCCTGCTGCTGCGATTTCTGGGGGGGAGAGTCTTCTCCCTTGCCGTCCCGGCTGCAAGGAGGTAGCACCGAGGAAGGGACAAAGACCATATTGTTGTTCAATCAAGCGCTGCTCTTGCTTGAGTTCAAACGCTCGTAGATATTGCTGTTGCTCAAGATAAAGCGATCGCAATTCCTGCAAGATATCAATGTAGAGCTGTAGTTGTCGCTGTTGAGAGTGGGGTGGTGACTTAATCGCTTGTTCCAGGGACGTAACAGCCGCAATTGGCTCACCCAACTGCCGCTGCGCTTTTGCCACAATCAACAGAAAAAAGGCTCGATAGTGATCGACACCTTGCAACACCACTTCACTACTACTTTGCGATCGCCCTTTAGACGGTACCGGAAGCAATCGCTTCTCTAAGCTTTGCCCTGTTAAAACAACGGAAGCCCAGGCTTGTGCGTCAACCGAGAGTTGCTGAGGTTCTGACGATTGAGAGGGGTCAAGAATATCAATAGCACTAGTGGCTAAGGCTTGTGCATCCTCCCACATTGACTCGACTAACGCCACAAGTGCCAAAAAACCATACGATTGAGCCAGTCGCACAGGATTGTTTTGAATTTGAGGCTGCGCTAGAGCCTGTAGCGCCAGAGCTTGTAGATCTGTCCAGTTTTGTAGATATCGGAACACCTCACCCAGTTGAATGGTTAACTGAGCGACTATATCTAACCGCCCAGCTACGGCAAACACGTCTATTGCTGACTGAATCGACTCCCTAGCCTGCTCCCAGTTTCTACAACTTTCGGCTGGTTGCAACTCGGCTTGGCGGCAATAACACAAGCTGATGTGATGGAGTAGTACTCCGATACGCTCTAGTATTTTTTGGTTTTGAATGTTGGATTTTGAATTGGGCTGAGTTTGCCGACAATCGATTTGTTCAGTCGAGAAATTCTTTCCTCTTTTCAGTTCTTGCTGCCAAAAGCCTAGACTCTGCTGATACTGTTCTAATGCCAGAGCAATTTGATCATGGTCAAAAGCCTCTCGTCCCAAAATAAATTGCCAGGTAGCGCGTAATTCTGGTTCTAGGCTGATATCACGGACGTACAAATCCCGCAGTGCTGACTCCAGTTCCTGGCGTCGGCGGCAGCTTGGTGCCAAATCAAGAGCATTGTTGGGTAGAAACTCCCCGAAATCGCTGCCTAAAATCGCGGCAAAGAGATCATCGGCGGCTTGATGCCACAACGCAAACAACTGGTTTGTCGGGAGTTCAAACTTGATCGAGGTAGCAGCCCAACTCTTAAAATCCGGGGCAAACCGTGTGAGCTTTTGCAGTACCTCATCGGTTATCCATAGCACCAAGGGAAATGTCAGATGTTTACGAAACTCATCCCGCTCTTGGTTTGTCGAAACCAGTACGTGATCAATCTCTGTTACCGACTCTAGGTCGAATAGGACTAAGGCGGATGGCTGTTCATCGTTAAGGACGGCGAGGATATTAATCAACAGGGTTTTGATCGACTTTGGTAGAACTAACTCACGCATCGGTGCAGTTGTCAGTTCTTGTAGTCTCTGCCACATCTGCGTTGAGCAGACTTGGTAGTTACAGCGCACCAAAATCAGAGCAAAATGCCCCTGTGAGAGACTAATCGCACGAGATAGGGTTCCTAGCGATCGCTCATTTGATGCGACTATCTCTTCTGGTCGAGCTTGCTCCCTCATTCAACAAATGCTTTGACTGGTACTGGTACACAATTGCCAATTCGTCTAGGTGTATTTCTCTGGTCAGAGTAAAATCGAAAACTTTTGTTGAGCAGATATTGGACGTTTCCAGCAAAAATGTGGGCACTTAGCGATTGCTCAAAATTGACTTTTTCTACACTGGCTCAGCTTTGAGTTGGGTATTTTGAGCTTTTAGCACCCATTAGTCATTTAGCTTTTTGATCAAACAGCTTCTGAATACACTTACCTCCTAAGTGTAGTAATTGTTCACTGACGATTTTTACCTAACGTCCTCAGTTTCTTGGCTAGACTACTCAAAAAATCCCCAAAAACACCAGAAATCGTATTCCTTTGATGAGTAACACGAGCCTAGATGAAATGTAACAGCCAAATGTAACCATTTGGCATCCGTGATTTTGCGGAGATTTGAGTTTGCCTACAAGTTAAAAATCACAATAATTACACTATCAGTGATTTGCCGGACAGTGTCAGTGACTAAAAATTAAGAAATCTAGTGATCATACAAGAAGATGAATGTGACAAAATATTCACTAACCAGTGATACTCGTCACTGCCTAAAGGTGGCTGGCAAGAGGGCAACGCTGATAAATCGTTGGTTTTGCTACAACTTGCAGTAGGGTAGACACGGCTAGCCCTGTGTCTTGTTTAAGGCGTGTAGGTGGTAGGTTTTAAGGGAAAATCTAGAGCAAGACTTGGAAACCTTGGGACTTCGGGAAAATTCTAACTCCAAGACTCGTCGCTCACCCTACACAAGCGCCACCTAAAACCTGCCACTTTGACAGGGGTAGGTAGACACTACCTACCCGACTGAATCCTTGCTGTTGGCACGACAGTTGAGTGCTGGACTTCTACGAAACGGAACTTTTATTAGTTACTGCACTCAAAGAACGAAACCGTTCTGTTTCTACCAAAGCCGGGTTGATCCCAAACCAGCGACCCAAATCATCCCGGTATTCATAGACAAACCCACTGCGTAGCAGAACTTGGTACTCCCTTTCACCTTTGACAACCTGCTGATGCACCACTTGGGACAGCAACTCCCATTCTTCATCGTCCACGCCCAGTGTGAGGTCATCACGGTTGCTTTTGATGACACTCTCCAGACATCGGCGTGATAGGGGAGGATCTTCCTGTTGTAGGCAGCTATAGAGCAGCCCCAACAAGTTGCGGACATGACCCCCGCTAATACGACATAGACGGTTAAGGGTTGCCAGACTGTCAAAAACCTTGGGAATCAAACTCAGCCGCGCCTGAGCGTCAACATCGGGAAAGGCTCGTGCCAGTACCAGTTGTTGCAACAGAGTTATTCCTTTGGGAGAGTCTCGACCATCTCGGAGCTGTATTGGCACCATCGGCAAAACTTTCGGTGCCACCCCACCCCCTAAGCGATTTTTTAGGGTTTCGTATTCATTGGAGAACATCAAATCCAAGGGTAAGGTGTAAACAACGTGGCAGTTCAAGCGCCGCAACTGAGAACCACGGTCGATGAAGAGGTACTCTGGTTGCGATCGCCCAGAGGGCATCGGGCGATTATCAACTCGGTCAAGATTATCAATAATCACCACCAAGCCTTTCTTGCCGCGTCCCTTGAGTTCCTCAATCCCTCGCCCTAGAATTTCTTCATTGATCGCACTCAAAATACCTTGAGTTCGGGGTTCTAGGTGCTGCCTGAGTTGTTCGCGCAGTTGAGGGCTGTCTTTGGTTTTAGCTGTAATTTTGCCAATACCGAGCGAGAGTTCGGCTTCAGCAGACAAATCAATCGGGGTTTGGAAAAAGTCTTTGATGTCGTTGAATAATCTTGCAAAATACTGGGGTCGAAGGTGGATACCAATCGCTTCCAAGCTTTCGCTCACTGACTTGGCGATGCTGAGCAAAATATCGCTAATATCAACATCCGCCATGTCCAAGTCTTGAGAAGACTCAAAATAAACGACATGAAATTGCTGCTGCTCCAACTGAGCTTTGAGTCGAAACAGCTCGGTAGACTTTCCACAACCAATGTGTCCAGTAAATAGCTGACAGGTCGGCTCATCTGGAGAAAGACGAGTGATGGTTCGTCCTAGGGCTTCGATAATCCTACCGCCCCGCACGGAGGAAAAATCGATATAGTACTGACGATCATCAGGATTCCCTACAATTAAAGTCTTTGCAGGGTTACACGCTTTGAAAAATGTTAGTAGATGCAAGTCCATTCTTACTACTTTACAGGTGTCTTTCCTGATCACCTGTCGCATTTGGATGTAAGACTTTATAGTGTCTCTACCCTCCCTAACGCAAGGGAAAGACAGCCCTCACCCAGGTCGGATTGACCAAGCCCCTCTAGGCTAAGGAGTAGGGAGTCGGGAAAAGACACCCCCTTGCGGAAGACTTTTGTCGTTGAACCTTGACGGGTTTCCTGTCAATAAACAACCGCGAACAGTTAACCACAGGCATTTGGGAAATTTCTGAAGGTTCAGAAAAGCTCTAGTGAATTAGAGCCGATAGCGGCAATAATTGGCATACTTATAGCGTCGGGAAAAGGAGTGGTTCAATGAAAAAGTATCGTGAGCTAAGTGGATACGGGAGTACGGCTAAAGGGGTTCTACCCAGCAGCCCGTTACTCTTCCTTCGTTAAGCAGTTCAACAAACACATTACATTCACTTATGTTCTTTCTTGATTGAGCGGTAGTAGATGGCAAACATCGCATCAGTCTCTCAAACCCAATTAACCACCCGACGCAAAAAGCTACGACGTGAGCGCCGGGTTAAATCATTTCAAGCACTTTGGCGATCGCTGTTTGTTGGCGGCATGGCAACCAGTTTGGTTTGGGCGATTACTTTACCCGAATGGGTGATTCGTCAACCGGAACAAATTGTGATCGAGGGCAATCATTTTCTTTCCGCCCAAACGATTCGTTCGCTATTGCCCTTGTCGTATCCCCAGTCTTTACTAAAAGTCCAACCCCAAGCGATCGCCAACTCATTGGAGTCTCAAGCCCCCATTGCGGAAGCCACAGTCAGTCGGCAACTGGTACCACCTGGACTAACAATTCAAGTGAAAGAGCGTAAGCCAGTGGCGATTGCCCAAGCCGCCGCGTCAAAAAACGCCAAAAGTTCCCACTCCAATCAGCCAGGAGGATTACTGGATGAACAGGGTGTCTTGATGCCCGAAAGTAGCTATCGGTCAAACTCATCCAACATAGAGTTGCCTACGCTGAAGGTTATTGGCTCTAGCGATCAGTATCGTCCCTATTGGTCAGAAGTTTACCAAGCCGTAAGCCACTCACCCGTCAAAGTTTTCGAGATAGATTGGCAAGATCCAGCTAATTTAATCCTGAAAACCGAATTGGGAAACGTTCACTTTGGTCCTTACAGTTCCAGATTTAGTGAGCAACTGGGTATTTTGGATCGGATGCGAGAATTACCAACTCGTGTAAGCCCTAGCAAAATTGCCTACATTAACCTCAAAAATCCAGACTTTCCTGCAATTCAAATGACAAAAGAAAATGTCTCTGTTCAATCGGACGCTGATTAAGATTAAAAAAAGAGTGTTATAAAGGTGCATTCAAGTCTATTGTTAAATTCTTACCAGCGATGTTTGACAACTAGCCTCTGGAACCCCATTCGGCAGTTCAACAAGCATTCGTTGGTTTTTCAATCGACTTACCCTATAGTTGACTCAGATTGCTACCTATAACTGATAAAGTTGTATATCGACCCTAACCTATTGCAATGACGCTTAATAGTAAACTAGGGCTTGACCATCAAAGCTCTCTTATCACATCCGCCGCTGATCTTTCAATTGAAGTGGACAATAGCCATCCCTTCAGCAATTCCGGACTACAGTTCGGCCACAAGCATGATTCCAAGGGAATCCCCAGGGAAGAAATGAGGAGTGACAATATCGTGCCAGGTAGTGTTGCCAAAATTAAAGTTATTGGTGTTGGCGGCGGTGGGGGCAATGCAGTCAACCGCATGATTGAGAGTGAGGTGGCTGGGGTAGAGTTCTGGTCGATCAATACAGATGCTCAGGCACTGGCTCAAGCGTCTGCTCCCAAGCGGTTACAAATGGGGCAGAAATTGACACGAGGGCTTGGTGCAGGTGGTAATCCAGCGATTGGTCAGAAAGCCGCCGAAGAATCCCGCGATGAAATTGCTCATGCTCTAGAAAATACTGACCTCGTTTTCATTACGGCTGGCATGGGAGGCGGTACAGGTACAGGTGCTGCCCCAATTGTTGCTGAAGTGGCAAAGGAAATGGGTTCCCTAACGGTTGGTGTTGTCACCCGCCCGTTTACCTTTGAGGGACGTCGCCGGACTTCTCAAGCCGAGGAAGGCATTGCCGCTTTGCAAAGCCGGGTGGATACTCTGATCGTGATTCCTAACAACAAATTGCTGTCGGTAATTTCAGAACAGACACCCGTTCAGGAAGCTTTTCGGGTTGCCGATGATATCTTACGCCAAGGGGTGCAAGGAATCTCCGATATTATTACGATTCCGGGTCTAGTTAACGTTGATTTTGCCGATGTCCGTGCCGTAATGGCAGATGCGGGTTCAGCGTTAATGGGGATCGGTGTTGGTTCTGGGAAGTCACGAGCAAGAGAAGCCGCGATGGCAGCAATTTCCTCTCCTCTACTTGAGTCCTCAATTGAAGGAGCAAGAGGTGTTGTTTTTAATATCACAGGTGGCAGCGATCTCACGCTCCACGAAGTCAATGCAGCGGCAGAAACTGTTTATGAGGTTGTTGATCCCAACGCCAACATTATTTTTGGTGCTGTGATTGATGAGAAACTTCAGGGTGAGATCAGAATCACTGTGATTGCCACTGGATTTAGTGGAGAAAGTCCGACTGTACCAGTGGCAAGAGAAATTCCTTATCAGCAACGGCGACCGATTACACCAATCCCAAATCCACCTTCACCGCAAAAGATGGACCCCGGCAGTAGACCTGGATTGGATATTCCGGAATTCCTGCAACGGCGTCGTTTCCCTAAGCCGTAGAGGGAGTCAAGAGAAGGAAAGCTTGGAGTGAAAGCGTCTTGAGGCGTTTTGCTTGTTCAAGACATTCTTCTAGATCGGGGATTTGTCTGGGTAGTAGGTTTGAAGATTACTCCTGCCACCAAATTCTGTTCGCCAGAGGCAAATACTAACGCAGCTGATAGTCTAGATATTTCCTCTATGGGAAGAGGCGATCGCGATAATAATCAGTGTTGAGGAAAAGCAATTTTTGTAGTTCTATGATTACCAATTCAACATCAGAGTATTGTTAAGAATCTGCGGCATTAATACTCGCTAGAGCCAATAGACTGAGCGCTCTTAGATCTAGCTATTCTGCAAAGCACAAAGCACTCAAAACTGCCTACACTAGCCGAGCAAAATGCGATCGTAACCTGACAATGCCGTAGGCTGATACCAGAGCAAATAGAGAACATCACTCGTTTCCTTGTTCCTCATTTGCTTCAACACTAATTTAAAATCTTTATTTTTTCTTAAGATGATAGCGGATACCAAGTTGCAATCAGAGATATCACTTACTCCTCAAAAGACAGGAGAAGCACTTGGAACAGTGCAGCAGGAAAACTCCTCCAATACTCCAGTGACTTCAACCCATCTACAACAACGGGACATAACTTGGTATACGACTCGCTCCCGCGTCCCTGTTGCTTTAACGATTGCGGGTTCAGATAGTGGTGGCGGCGCAGGGATTCAGGCAGATTTAAAGACATTCGCAATTCACTGTATTCATGGCACAAGCGCCCTAACCTGTGTGACAGCCCAAAATACTCAAGGTGTAACACGGGTTGATGCTTTACCCGTAGCATCGGTAGTTGCCCAAATTGCAGCGGTAGTTGGTGATATTGGTGTCCAAGCCACAAAAACTGGGATGTTACTCAACCAAGAAATTATTGAGGCTGTTGCCTTAGAAGTAAAGGCGCAAGGGCTTGATAACTTAGTGGTAGACCCAGTGATGGTATCCCGTACTGGTGCCCAACTTATTGATGACGAGGCTGTTGAGTCATTACGGGATGCTTTAATACCATTGGCGACAATTGTGACGCCTAACCGTTACGAAGCCCAAATTCTAAGTGGTTTGGAACTTCATACCCTAGATGATATGCAATCTTCGGCTCAACGCATTTATCAATTGGGGGCAAAAGCCGTTTTGGTAAAAGGAGGAGCAATGACGGGCAATCTACGTGGTGTGGATGTCTGGTTTGATGGTCAAACTCTATTAACTCTTTCTACGGAGTCAGTAGAGACATCGAATACTCATGGAACGGGTTGTACCTTGAGTAGTGCGATCGCAGCAAATTTAGCACTTGGCAAAGACCCGTTATCTGCCGTGCGGTTGGCGAAGGATTATGTAACAACCGCATTAAAGTACGCTCTTGACATCGGTCAGGGGACAGGTCCTGTTGGACACTTTTTTCCACTATTACCTGCCGATACCCTAAATTTGAATGTCGGTGCGAGTAAGGTTGAATAGGCAAGCAAATTTCACTAAAAAATTGCTGCATTTGAAGTCAAACTTCAACTATCCTTGCCTTACAAACGTTTTGCTGTACTCATAACCTCTATTTCCCTGATTAAGCCCTTTATGCAAAACCCGTCAACCGATCGCTACGTGCCGCCAACACCATCAAACGCCTATTGTCCGTCAGTTCCAATTTCTGTTTATCGGGAACTAGCGGCTGAGTTACAAACAGCACAGGCAAAGCTGGATTCTCTCACATCACAAAACCAGCACCTAGTCAAACAAAATCAACAACTGCGACAAGAAGTTGAAAAAGTTGTTCAGTCAGCCCAACACCTTCAGCAGATTGTCTCAACATTTGGACAGGCGAATCAGGGTGATGTGCCTCGTCCGATGCCACCCTTGTCACCGCATCGACCGACTGCTAGTGTTCCCAATGTTGAATTTCCTTCTTCTGTCCAAAACTCTGAACCGGATTTCGGTCCCTACAAGGAGACGGTGGTGATTGAACAAGAAGAACCTCGGCCTCGTCGCACATCCCACTCCGAAGGACTCTCTGATATCAACGGTTGGTTTTTAGTGGTAGCCATCTTAGGAATTGTCTTGACAGCCTTTGGCGCTGGCTTTTGGGTGGTGCGACCATTGTTAAACAACAGCAATCGTTAAGCCGTAGTGTCAGTTAGGTGATGATGGGTTAATCCCAGGTTTCACAATGGCTGCTATTGATGTCAAAACAGGCGTGTATTTACCGCCCCATTCGCTTCAAAACGCCTACAGTATTGGCTCGAACCCTCCCCTACCTCCGTATGGGAAGCTGCTCTTCAAAAGCCTCTAAAATGCCCTTTAGGTTACGTTGGGCACTCGCTTAACGAAGGACTTTGCTAGTGCGGAAAATTGGCTTAATGCAATAATCACTTGTATTCAGCTAAAGATTGGTCGAAATCGCCTCAACCGGACAAGTAGGAATACACTGTTCACAGACGATACAACGCGATCGCGTAAAGTTCAGTTTAAAGTCTTTAGGATTGAGCGTGAGCGCTTCTGTGGGACAGACTCCAGTACATAAGCCACAATCGACACAACTCTCTTCATTGATTAGAATCTCACGACCAACCAGAGAAACATTGATGTCTTGCGATCGCATCCACTCAATCGCCGCATCTAACTCATCAATATCCCCTAGTAGTTCCACCACTAGCGTACCGATTTGATTCGGAGCAACTTGGGCACGGATAATATTGGCTGCCACATTAAAATCTTTTGCCAGTCGGTATGTCACTGGCATCTGAACCGTGCGTTTGGGAAAAGTTAGGGTTACCCGTTTTTTCATCGTCTTGTTAGAGTGTTTTTGTAAAAGTTAACAAATTATAAGTTTGGTTAAGCATGGCGGCAAATTTACCTGACTCGGCAGCGACTTCTCCCCAGAAGTCTGAAACGACTAACGGCACTCGCATCAGAAATTTTTTAATCGCACTAGTCGCGATCGCGCTTAGTGTTGTCCTTTTCCTAGCATTACAAACAAAAACAGGTGCGACATCCCTCGACACACAAGCAGAAGAAGCGACACCACTGGAAATTGCCTTGAGCAATGGCAAGCCAACGTTGATGGAGTTCTATGCTAACTGGTGTACCAGTTGTCAGGCGATGGCGAAGGACTTGGGCGAACTAAAACAGCAATACGCTGATTCAGTCAACTTTGTAATGTTGAATGTAGATAACAGCAAGTGGTTACCAGAAGTCCTCAACTACCGGGTGGATGGGATTCCCCATTTTGTGTTTTTAGGTCAAGACGGAAAAGCGATCGCGCAGGCAATTGGCGAACAACCTCGTCCCGTAATGCAGGCAAACTTAGACGCTTTGGTAGCTTCTCTCCCTCTCCCTTATACCCAAGGTAGCGGACAGGTTTCTAGTTTTGAAGCCCCTGTGTCAACACCACAAGCTCAAGATGATCCACGTAGCCACGGTACTCAGGTAAAGCAGTAATATCGTTGTTGGTTTTTGGTTGTTAAGCTTCTTGTGAATCCACAATAATGGAATTACTTGTACTTGGGAGTAGTACCGATGACTCCAGCAATCTCTGAACAAGTCCGGTGGACGATCGCTGATTTGGAAGGATTCCCCGAAAATGGCAATCGTTACGAGATTATTGACGGAGAGCTATTTGTGACCCGTGCCCCACACTTAAATCATCAGGATGTTGCTGGCTTGCTCTACGCAGAATTATTGCGTTGGTCAATCCAAAGCAGGCTAGGTAAACCGTATATGGCACCAGGCATCATTTTTTCTGAATCTGATGCTGTAATTCCTGATTTGATTTGGATTAGCCATGAACGGCGATCACAATTGCTCGATGCTTCCGGTCATCTGACAGGCGCTCCCGAACTCATTGTTGAGGTTTTGTCGATCACTGAAAAAGATAAGAAACGCGATCGCGAAACGAAGTTAAAACTTTATTCCGTTCAAGGGGTTTCTGAGTATTGGATTGCCGATCGAGAACAACAAGCGATCGAGGTTTATCGCCGAGAGAATGGCGTACTCAAGAAAGCGATGACGTTGTTCAAGACAGATCGCCTCACGAGTCCGCTCTTGCCAGGGTTTAGCTGTGAAGTGGAATCCCTGTTTGGAGGGAATAATAAGCTTTCCAATCAGTAGCAGTAAGCAATGTCCGCCCTATCTGTAGCTAGTGATTGACTTCTTCTGAGGTTGAGGCAGTTATTATTTTGGGTGTCGGTTAGCAAAAACGCCGTAAGCCCCGCGCTCTCTCCGGGCGGGGATACATCGAGCCGAAAGGCGAGTACCCCGCATCATTTGAGCATCGGGATTGAAGAGAGCGGGTTGCTGTAGGTAACGTCAGTACGGGTTAAGCAGCAGGCGGTAAAGCCCAGTCAATCTGGAGAGAAGGCTTTTTGGGCTGATGGCAATAAGCAATCAATCCACAGACAACATTGACTAGGAAATTGGTGGGGCTGCGATGTCGAGAATGCTCAATTTGAGAGATGTTCTTAAATTGGTCAATAATCGTTTCAATGATGGAACGCTTACGGGAAAGCAGCTTGTCTGTGAGCCGCATCAACTGATTCTTCATATTGCGTTTGGGTTTGGCAAAGAAGGTAATGCCAAAGTCTTCAAATAACTGTTTGGCTAGTTTTTTAGAGACATAGCCTCGGTCAGCAAACACTTTGCCAAAGGCATCTTTGAGCAGTTCTCGAACCGGTTGACGGTCATCGGTATTACCGGGGGTGAGGGTGAAATTGAGTAACTCACCGTGTTCGTTGACGACCACATGGAGTTTGAAACCAAAGAACCAATCCACGGAGGTTTTGCCCCGTGCCGCGAGTTGGTCAAACACACGATGTCCCCGAATACGGCGATTGTGGCACACTTTCAAGCTGGTGGAATCGATGAAGCTGATGCCACTGCACTGCCCAAAGCACTGCTTGAGATAGACGCACAACGGCATTAAGCTCGAAGGAATCCAATCAACAAACCGTTGATAACTCGGCAGTCCGGGAAAGGCTGAGTGCCAATAAAGACAGACGTGTTTCTCATAAAAATGTTTGAAATTGCGGTACGACTGTTGGTGAAAGCTGACCAGAATCGTCATCACTTCGCTCAAGCTCAAGGCTCGGCTACGCTGACGATGCTTCACGCCGTTGCTTACAAGGCTAGCCTGCCATCGAGGTTCAAAACTTTGGCAGAAATCGTCGATCTGACAAAAGAGTTCTTCTAGACTAGTCATAGGAAGGGGGTGCTGAATGATTGGTTTTTGAGATTTTCAGCATTATCCCCCTCCTTTTCTTATTCGTGGGGCAACTCAACTGGCTTAAAGTCTGACTGGGCAAAGACTTCAGCTTTTTTCTTATCCCGTACTGACGTTAGGTACGAAAGCAACCAATAAATGTAGCGGGAAACAGTTATTTAGCATGAGCAACAAGTTATGCTAAATTACTGAAATGTTGACCATGAACTACACCTACAGAATTTATCCAGATGCCAATCAAAAAGCTCAGATGCTTGCGTGGTTGGAAAGTTGTCGCAGGATTTATAACTATTCCTTGCGAGAACTTAAGGACTGGATGAATAGTCGGAAGTGCATGGTTGACAGATGCTCTTTGGAGAAGGAATACATCATCAGTTCAGATGCTCCTTTTCCGGGATATATGGAGCAGAAACGTCAACTGCCAGTATTGAAGGAAACATGGACAGGACTTAAGGATGTTCATTCTCAGGTCTTGCAAGACGTAATTAAACGTCTGCACAATACATGGGAAAATTTTCGCAAACGAGATTTCGGATTTCCTAGATTTAAGAAGTATGGGCAATTCAAATCGTTTCTTTTCCCACAGTTTAAAGAGAGTCCCATAACGGGAAATCAAATCAAACTGCCGAAAATTGGTCTTGTCCCTATCACGTTACATCGCCCCATTCCTGACGGCTTTGCTGTTAAGCAAGTGCGGGTATTGTCTAGATGCCGGGGTACTCAATGGTATGTCGTTGTAACCATCCAGTCGGATGTGAGCATTCCTGATGTACCCGTTCACGGTCGTGCTATTGGCATTGACCTAGGATTGGAGCGATTTATTACCTCGTCTGACGGCAGTTATGTAGAACGTCTAAAGTTCTTTAAGACTTTGCAAGGTAGGCTGAAAGTGCTGCAACGCAGAGCCGCAAGGAAACAGAAACGTTCTAAGAACTGGGAAAAAGCGCAGATTGAAGTAGCACAACTCCATCACCATATCGCAAGTCGTCGCAAAGACTTTCATTTGAAAAATGCCCACAAGCTTTGCGACCAAGCACAAACTATCTTTGCTGAAAACCTTAACACTGTTGGACTCAATAGAGGAATGCTCAGAAAAGAATGCGTTGACGCATCTTTTGGTGCGTTCTTGAGTTTGCTGGAATGGGTCTGCTGGAAACGTGGGGTGTACTTTGAAAAGGTCAACCCCAATGGAACTTCTCAGACTTGCCCGAACTGTCAAGCGGCTGTATCCAAATCTCTTGGAGATAGAGTTCACAATTGTCCTGAGTGTCAATACCAGACTCATCGCGACCATGCTGCGGCTCAAATGGTGTTAATTCGTGGGCTTGATAATGTAGTACCCGTGGACGACGGGGAACGGAAACTGCCTGGTAAGAGCCGTACTGTCGGGGGCACGAGTGCCTAGATAAGTGGTTATCCAGGAATGCTCAAGAGCGATTAAGAGCAAGCCAGCGCTGTACCCGTAGGGTCAGCGTCTGGAGAAGTCACATATTGCCACCTAATACTTGTTCGGCCGTAAGTTCGAGGTTTGGAAATGTCCTCGATTGAATAGAATCGCTTCCCACAAACTCCGCCGCGTCATACCAGCCTTCTACCAAGGTGAGAACACTTACTTTGGCATTGAGAGGGTCAACAATCCAATATTCAGGAATATCCAGGACGCTGTATTCTGCCCGTTTAGCGCGATAGTCAGTGCTTTTGGTTGATTCGCTAACAACTTCAACGACAAGTAGGGGTGGGGCTTCGTTTAATTCAATGACGGCTTCGCGATTTTGCAGGTTGCGCCACTGTTCTAGAGGAATCACGACTACATCGGGTACGCGAACGGTGTCCCATCTTCCTGCACGGGGAGAACGAATACCAATTACCATTTGCTTTGATACCCAATCTTGCCCTAGTTGCTTTGCTGCTGCACGAAACTCGCTATTAAGGAAATCAGCAATCTCTCCATGTTGTCCAGTACCGAGGCTCATCGGGATTAGCTCTCCGTTAACGAGTTCGTAACGAGTGTCGGTGCCGTCGTCATACTTCAGGTATTCTTCAAGGGTCAGGCGGTTGGTAGTCGTGGTCATGGCAGGTCGAGGACTTGCGGGATAGTTCTAGTTTATTGCGCTCCGCATACTGCCACAGGCGGTTTAGTCCAGATGGGCAAAGCTTAGTGACGCGAGGCTCAGAAGGCACAAGAATATGGCGATAATCAGCTAATCCAGCTTACGCCTTCAGGAGACGATGAGCGATGAAGGTAGCACTTAGGAGTGTGAAACCTGCGATCGCATTTGGTTCAGGGACAGACTCAGATTTAGACTCAACCTCACTACCAGGGAATAAAGATTTATCAATTTTAAACGCGATCGCATACTGACCTTTTACCTTGTCCTGCAAAAAAATACTCTGAAAAGTCTGCTAGTTTCTAGAGTTATTCATCCCACACCTAAAAAAGTGGGCTTTCTTGCCCGAATTCTGTAAAAATAGGTGCCGTGATGCTTCCATCATCTCAGGAGCCATATTTGTGACACTGCCCCCTAATCGCCGTCCCCCCAGCCAAGCAATAATTATCCTCTTATATATTGCTGGCATTGCTTTGGTTGTTACTGCCATTATTCTGGTGCTGAGAGGGACAGGTGTTCTCAAGCAAATTCCGGAATACCTCATTTGGGCGATCGTTCTATTTACAATTGGTGCAGGTATCCTAGGGGGCATCAGAAGTCTGAGGCGGTGGTAATGTTAAGTGCCTCAAGTGTTTGATTATTTATTGGGTATCAGCCTGTGACTCCATCTCCTCCGTCTGAAACTTTAATTGTTACTTACGTTTTTGCCGTTACTGTTGCCGTTACTGTTGTTGTCTATTTACTTAGAGGCTTTGGTGTTCTGACGTTTCTTCCTGGTGCCGTACTTTGGGTATTGATTTTGCTCTCAATTGCTACAGGTCTTGTTTACGGCGTTCAGAAAACACGACGCTATTGAGTGATTTGGAAGCTCAATAAAGGTTTTGGCTGGGCAATCCGAAATCTAAACTCTCTTTGCCAGCTTTCCTTTGTTTACTTACCATCTATTCCAGCGCCAAATTTGTTTAGTCTGGGCTTCCGCGAAAAAGCTAAATCTTGAGGATAGTGCTGTACAAGAACAAGCAAGATGCGCGGTGTTGGCAAGGAAGACTTTAGCGCAGAATAGAAATTATTAGTCTCTATATTTATTTGGTACTTTTTTAGTTTTGAATCCTCTACGAGTTGTAGTGATTGGTGGCGGTGCTGCTGGTTTTTTTGGGGCAATTGCCTGTGCAACTGCCCATCCCCGTGTACAAGTCACGTTACTAGAAGCTGGGCATCAACCTTTATCTAAGGTTCGTATTTCTGGTGGCGGACGCTGCAATGTCACCCACGCTTGCTTTGACCCAGCCGCATTGGTGCAATATTATCCCAGAGGTGGTAAAGCCTTGCGTGGGGCGTTTTCACGATTTCAACCCAAGGATACGGTTGCCTGGTTCCAGTCTCATGGTGTTCAGTTGAAAACTGAGGCAGATGGGCGGATGTTTCCCGTTACTGATAATTCAGAAACGATTGTCGATTGTCTGGTTCAGGCAGCTAATGAGGCTGGGGTAAAACTTCGTGTCGGTACTGCGGTGAAGTCCGTCAGACAGCACTCCTTCCCAACTCAAGGGGAGTTTGAGATTGAGTTGAAAACAGGTGAGATTGTAAAATGTGATCGCCTTCTCCTCGCGACTGGTAGCAATCCTCAAGGACACCGCTGGGCGAAAGACTTAGGTCATACAGTCGAACCTCCTGTTCCTTCCCTCTTTACCTTCAATATCCCTGACCCTCGTCTGAAAGATTTAGCAGGAGTTAGTGTTAATGATGTTCGCCTACGATTACCCGATGCACCGTCTACTTTGAATGAGCAAACAGGACCCTTACTCATTACCCATTGGGGTGTGAGTGGGCCTGCTGTTCTCAAGCTTTCTGCTTGGGGGGCAAGATTTCTGCATGATCAACACTATCAAACCCCCTTACTGATCAATTGGCTTCCTCAGTACAACCAAGATAGCCTTCGTAAACTGCTGCTAGTGGTTAAGTCTCAGTTGCCTCAACGCCAAATCACAGGGAGTTGCCCGGTTCCTATCCCCAAGCGCCTTTGGATGAGTTTGGTTACTCATGTTGGTATTGGTGCCGAGGAACGTTGGGCCCAAGTCTCGAAAAAAGCGCTTAATCAACTGATTCAAGAACTCAATCAAGGGCGATACTTCATTAAAGGAAAGGGTGTTTTTAAGGAAGAGTTTGTCACCTGCGGTGGTGTGAGTTTAAAGGAAGTGGATTTCAAAACGATGGAAAGCCGTAAGTGTCCGGGGCTTTACCTTGCTGGAGAAATTCTCGATATTGATGGCGTTACAGGTGGGTTTAACTTTCAAAGTGCTTGGACAACGGCATCGTTAGCAGGTCAGGCGATGGGAACGATGCTGGTGGCGAATAATAGCGGTTAGCCGTCAGCTATCAGCTATCAGCTTTTTTGTTTTCCTTGCTCTCTACGCAAGTTTCACACACCTCCCGCTGTACCTCATCTCTCCAGGAAAGCGCTATAAATTGATAGCAGTGGTTTGGTTGTACCTTTACAGAAAAATAAGCAAAGCCCACCTCTTTCAAAGGTGGGATGTAGCGTATGCACTTTTAAGTGCAGTCAGTCTCTCTTCTTCCTGTAAACAGTAACTTTTTCAACCCCTAC